>JBAXVM010000040.1:0-16222 GCA_037129105.1 bacterium | reverse complement strand
TCGCCCGCCAGTTGTGGGCTCCGGCTTCCTTTGGCCATTCACGTTACAGTGCGAGCGGATTCGCCATCCGCTGCGCGGGAGAAACAGTTGCACGGTTTCGCCGGTGCGGAGAGATCCAGCACCCGATTCCTGCTCTGTGACCTGCGCTTGCGGCGCGCCTGGGAGGGTGGTTGTTAGAACGAAGAACTAGCTATGTGCTAACGATGAACAAACAACCGAAAGCTACCTTTACACCGCGAATCAAGCCGGATCAGGTCGTCAACACGACCGATACGGCAGCCGTGATGCAAACGCCGGCGGGTTGCCGGCGTTAAATGGAAGGGACGTCATGTTAACAGGCGGCGCAGGGTCGGGACGCCGCCAGTCCGGCAGGGTTGCCGGATCGGAACAGGATGGCGGACTGGAACCGTTGTGCCACTCCCGTATGGGTTACACGTTTCAAGACACACAAAGGAGAAATTCATGAAACTATTCAAGAAAGTAATGATGGCGCTGTTGTGCGTCGCCGGTATGACTGGCGTCTCGCAGGCGGCGAACTTCAGCGTGACGAACTGGATCGTCGCGGGCAACAACGGTTACAAAGACACCACGTACAACTACTACCACGCGACTAACTCGTTGCACATGGTCAGTAGCAATGTCTATTTGCTGGACCACACGATCATTTTCGACAGCGGCACGGTCGTTACGATTGATCCGGGCACAGTTGTTCGTGGTATCAACGAAAGGTACACAGGCGATACCCTTCGTCCAGGCGCGCTGATCATCGCACGTGGCGCCAAGATATACGCCAATGGTACGGCGGGACAGCCGGTCCTCTTCACCGACCAGTGGGACGACAACATCCCCTGGAAGGGAAGCACCGGTACGGCCCAGAACATCAGCTACACATACATCAATGGTGGAGGCGCGACGAATATTTACAACAACACTAACTTCAACTACGGCGCGGTCAATCGTTTGAGCGGCGTCTGGGGCGGTGTGGTGCTTTGCGGCAAGGCGTTCGTCAACTACGATGGGTATGGCAACGCATCCAGCCCGCAACTGGGCGAGGCTCGGTGGCCGGTCGAAGGCACTGCGGTGGCGGCTGGTATTCTCGGCGGTGGTAACGACGACAACGACAGCAGCGGGTCCATGACCTACTGCATCATTCGCTATACAGGGTTTCAACTCCTCTTCACCAAGGAGCTCAATGGTCTCACGATGTACGGCGTTGGCCGTGGCACGCAGATCAATCACATCGAAGTCGTCAATGCGCAGGACGACTCCTTCGAATGGTTTGGCGGCTGCGTCAACGCGAAGTACCTCGTGACGTGGGGTGGCGGCGACGACTGTTTTGACAGCGATGCTGGCTACCGCGGCAAGAATCAGTTCCTGTTTGGCGTGCAATATCCGATGAGCGGCACGACGCGCGAAAGTTCGCAGCCTGATAAGGGGTTGGAAATGGACGGCATGGAAAGCGTGCAGGGTTACAAAGTGCCCTTCGCCCTCTCTGGCTGGTATAACATGACGGTCGTGGGCTGGGATGAGACGGATGCTGACCATCGCAACATAGCTTTCGTGATGCGCGATAACGCCACGCCCCAGATCTGGAACTCCATCTTCATGGACTTCGGTGCGGCTGGGTCCGTCATTGAAAGCTCCTCAAGCAAGTTCCCGTCGCTCGCTGGCGCCGGTGCCAGCTACAACTGCTCTTGGCACTTCACCAACCAGAACGATCTGGCGCACCTGCCAACCAGCGTGACCAACGACGCATTCGGCAACGACGTGAACTCGACCTACCTCTATAAGAATGGCAGTCAGCAGGCTGGTAAGCAGGCGAGCGTCAAGGACTGTATCTTCTGGAACACAGGCAACAGCATTGCGCATGCTGGCGTATACGGCGTTGTGCCGCCTGGGACGGCTGTCACGACCACCAGCAGCGCCGGCAAGTTCTCGGACAAGAACTTTAAGGGCCCGGTTATCGGTGACGGCTCGGGTTCGGTCATTGCTGGCTATGACAACTTCAACATCCTTGCGAGCCAGTATAACAACGTGGATTTTGGAAACTATGGCGATTCTGATGGTAGCATGCCGATTAAAGCGCGCACACGTGTTGCAACACCTGCGTCTGCCCTTAAGACATCTTCCGTTGGATACGATGTCACGATGATTGACCCGCGCGCCGCCAATGACGCGTTGGTCTGTTCGAACGCCGTTCCGGCCGATTCGTTCCTGAGCGCAGCCAACTACCGTGGCGCGTTCAACGCGGACAACAACTGGGCCAAGGGTTGGACTACGATGGACACTTGGGGCTTGTTTGGCTCCGCAACGAACCCTGGTGTCGCGACGCAAACGT
This sequence comes from bacterium, assembly GCA_037129105.1. Classification (GTDB taxonomy): domain Bacteria; phylum Verrucomicrobiota; class Kiritimatiellia; order RFP12; family CAIWXQ01; genus CAIWXQ01. Next base: position 13,884 of record JBAXVM010000040.1, on the reverse strand, counting down.
TCGACATGACGACGGTCGTCGGCTTCGACAGCGTGGCCGGCGTGCAGTACGCGGTCGAAGGCGCCCCGACCGTCAGTGGCCCGTGGACCCTGGTGGGCGTTGCGACCGGCACGGGCGGCCGGATGAGCGTCGCGGACATCGCAGCCGGACAGTACAGCTCGACCAAGTTCTACCGCGTCAGCATTCTTGCGCAATAGACTTCGTGCCTTGTTGCAGAACGCAGAATAGTAGTTGATTCGTACGGGTTCCGGTGGCGTTCGTGCGCTGCCGGAACCCGGTTGGTTGTAGAAAGGAAGAACATGGATTTCAGGTACATATCATGCAAAAGCGTGGCTCGCGTCATGGTGAGCGTTGCGCTGAACATCAGTCTTGCGGGTTGTTCGTCTACGCTTACGCCACCGAAAACGAGTGTCGACCGGGACGCCCTGCCGGCTTCACAGTGTCATATGTTTGAAACTGCCGCCAAGGTTGCGAACAGCATCGAGAGTCCATACGATGCCGACCAGGAGGCGGTTGCAGTAATCGCCCGGGCCGTGGCCAGCGGCTGTGCAAAGACCGCAGAGCAATTGGTGCGCAAGGGTTCTCCTTGGGTGCGTACATCAGGTCTATGCGAGTTGTCGTGTCAGTCCTGGCGCGCTGGCGATCACAAACGGGCCCGAACCCTATTGGCCGAAGCGTTGCTGGCCAGCGAAAGTCTGCCGGACTTTCAGCGACCGCTGCTGGAGTCGCTGCTGTGGCGTTGCCGTTTGTTGAACGCATGCGAAGGCGCTGCGACTGATTTGCAGGGAACCAACGGATTGGCGGTAGCGTGGTTGCATCAAGTGCAAACGACGGTGGCGAAAAATGATAATCCCGTGACGGCTCGAGAAGCCCTTTGTTTTGCCTATCTGGATCTGGCGTCCAGTTTGGAAATTGCAACACTGGGCGGATCGAATGTTACGGCTTGTTTGGACAACGCGCTTTCGCTTGTCAGTGTTTTGGATCCTGCACAACGGCCAGTATTCTTGGATTCGGTTGTGCGATATGCAGGAAAGACCTGCACGCTTGTGAGCGCTCGGCAGTATCTATTGCGCGCAGACAAGGCTGTTGAGCGAGAGATAAACGGAGCAACCAATTGGGTCTGGCAGGTGCGTTCGGCGCCGTTGCGTCGCGTGACCGGCGAGATGGACGAATCAATCATACAGAGGTTGCAAGCGTTGGAGCAGGCACCGGAAAGCGTTGGCAACGACGTGGAGATCGCGCCTTGGATCGTGCTCGCTGAGAGTTACACGGTTTTGGGGCGCACGGCGGATGCGCAACGCATTTATGATGCCGGTATTGCCCACGCGCAAAATCGGAAGGGTTATTGGCGGCAGGTGGCTGTAGCGCGCACGCTGGCCTCGATGGCAGGCGGCGGCTATGTGCCGCTGGCATCCGCGTCGTTGATTGATTGCGAGATTCGTAAGGCCCAGCATGGCGGTGCCACGGTGCCGCGGCAGTAGACAACGATGGCAAAGAATTCAGCCTTTTTTGTCTCGAGCAGAGGCGCAGACAAGGCGCTAACACACCGCTAATAATGTACTAACAATAATCGCTACACTTTACGGCCTCGCATTTATTAGGCATGCGCGCGTTGCAAACACTGTGCCCAGTATTTGTTTTTTGCAATCAACTGGCAATAAATAGGGGTTTCATGATTGGTGATGATGATAACGCGGGAGAAACGGCCGGGCGATGGCTGTTGTCTGCGCGTGTACGCGCGGCAGGCTGCTTGGGACGTACATTTTGCGCCGCTCTTGCAAAGCCCGGTTCCTATAGCGGCGGTTTCCGACCGCCGGTCGTCTGTGCCGATGATTTCGGCGGTCGGAGACCGCTGCTACAGGGTGGCGTTACGAAGGTGGCGGTGCGGGGGGTGGGGCTCGCGCAGAGGCGCAGGGGCGGGGTGGCAGGTGTCTTTTTGCTCATGCTGGCGTTGTGCGTCCGTGCGCAGGAGAGCGCCGCCATCAAGGGCGGGATTCGCGGGACCATCTACGACGCCGATTTTAACGTGCCTGTGCCTGCGGTGCGGGTGTCGGTGCCGGAAGCCAATCGCTCAACCAATACCGTGGAAGCCGGACACTACGCCTTTGCCGATCTTGCGCCCGGCATCTACACCGTGATGTTTGCCAAGGAAGGGTTTCAGCGCGAGACCCGCATCAATGTGTTGGTCAAGGCTGGCGTCTTTGCCGAGGTGGACACGCGGCTGTTCGGCGAGTACACGGACATGGAGGAGTTGGTCGTTTCCGACATAGATCTCGGCGGAACATCGGATGTTGGATTGCTGAACCTGCGGGCACAAAGTGTGGCCATGATAGATACTGTGGGTGCGGAACTGATGAGTCGTGCAGGTGCCGGTACGGCGGCGGCGGCTCTTAAACTCGTGACCGGTGCCTCTATACAGGACGGCAAATATGTGGTCATTCGCGGTCTGGGCGACCGCTATACCAGCGTGATGGTGAATGGCGTGCGTATGCCCACTGCGGACAAGGACCGGCGCGCAGTACACATGGACCAGTTCCCGTCAGCCGTGATCAACAGCATTCAGGTGACCAAGACGTTTACCCCCGAGCAGCAGGGCGATGCCAGCGGCGGCGGGGTTGATATTGTGACTAAAGGGATGCCGGATAGCCTTGTTTTGTCGGCGTCTGTTAGCCTGGAGTATGATACGGAAGCTACAGGTAACAGGGACTTCCTGAGTTACAAAGGCGGGGGCAACAACTCCTTCGGCATCCGGCAGGGCGGTTTGGAACGTCTGCTGTTCTGGAACCCGAAGGATCAGACTGGGTCGCGGGGCGCGGATGTCAGCAGCTCATCCAAACTCGAAAATAAGATGCCTGGTCCCAACTACGGTTGGAAGTATTCGGCTGGCGATTCGTGGGATCTTGATGGCGCTACGGCGGGCGGCCTACTGGCCATGTCGTACAATCAAAAATACAAATACCGTGATACGGAGCGTATAAATTTGGTGGCAAGCGACAGTGCATCCAATGTGCGCGCCGATACGGGCAATCCGGATACCGAACTCGTCTCCATGGACGAGCAGCTCTGGTCAGCCTGCGCCGTGACCGGCATCCGCAATGCGATGAACGATGTGCATGCGACGCTGCTTTTCACACATCTGAGTCGTGATGTCGTCAATGAGAAAAGCGGGGATCCGGAAATTTCACCTCTGCGCACGAATGAATTTGTGATCGGGCCGCGGCGTTACGTCGTCGAGAGCGAAGCGTACAGTCAAAATCGTCGGGTTACGCAACTCTATACCGAAGGCGACAATGGCACGGCGCAACTGGCCGGCAAACACACATTCGAATACCTTCACGATGCGGAACTGACGTGGTCGCTGGCATACAATGTCGCTGAAACACTCGAACCCGACCGGCGGCAAGTTAATGCGTCCTACTATTACGCTCGGTTGTCCCGGACGATCAACGGCGTCTACGACCCCATCGGTTCGTACGTTACTGGTCCCGGATGGAGTTTCGACAGATTTGAACGACGCTGGCAAGACACGCGCGAACAGACTGGGCAGGCACAACTGAATTGGAAACAGCCGTTCACGGTCTGGGAACAGGAAGGGTATGTCAAAGCCGGTGTGTTCGGAGACAATCTATTTCGGACATACCGTAATCGCGCGTACACAGATGGTGGCGGCCTGCCGGCTGTGCCGGCAACCAACGACTGGGATTTCAGTTCATGGGGCGCATTGGATGGCGTGACGATTCAGCCGTTCAACGACTATACCGTCGAATATGACGCTCGGCAGAAGATTGATGCCTATTATGCTATGTTCAAGGCGCCTCTGCCCTCATGGGTCGAATTGGTTGGTGGCGCGCGCGTCGAATGGACCGCCATGCAAACGGAAGTGCGCGCACCTTTCAGTCCAGATGGCACGATCCCGACCTATGGACTGTGGGTGGATCCAAACAATCCAGGGTTGGGACCGATCATGAGTTTTAACGCGGGCGCGCCTGCGGCGGACGCAGCGGCCAACCTGATGGAACGCGATATCTTGCCGGCGTGTGGTTTGACCTTCCATGTCCGGGACGATACTCAGATCCGGTTGGCGGTGAGCCAGACCATCGCGCGACCCACGTTCAAGGAGTTGACGCCGGTGGTCTACACGGACTTTGATCCGTCGCGCGTGTTTGTTGGCAATCCCAAGCTGGGGCTTTCACATCTTAACAATTATGACTTTCGTGTGGAGTGGCGCCCTGCGGCTGGCGACCTTTTGGCTGGCAGCGTATTCATGAAGCAACTGACCGATCCGATTCAATACACCGTGTACCGCGACGGCTTGCCGGGCAGCCCTGATTATGTCTATCCGGAGAACTACCCCAGCGGCAAAATACTCGGTTATGAATTGGAAATGCGGAAGAATCTTCGTTTCATAAGCGATTGGCTGCGTGACCTGACCGCAGGGGCCAATGCCACATTTCAGAAGTCCACGGTGGATTACTCTGACATATTGATGAATAAACTGAGGTTCACCGGCGTGACTTCTGACAGCCGGCCGATGGATGGGCAACCGGCCTATCTCTATAACATTAATCTGTTTTACGATAATGAGCCGTCCGGCGTTAGCCTCGGCATCTTTTACAACATGAAAGGCGAAACGTATGTCGGCGGTGAGTCGTGGAATCCTGGTGCCTATACGCCTAATCTTGTAGAAAAACCGATCGGTTCGCTGGACATAACATTCGGGTATAAGTTTGCCAAGAATTGGCGGCTTGGCCTTGAGGCTAAGAACCTGCTCAACCCGTCGGTGGAAAGCATCTACCGTAGTAGCGTTTGGAACAAGGACCAGCCCAGGTCCAGTTACCGTCCAGGACGTACGTATTCCATGTCGCTGGGGTGTACGTTCTAAAGGCGGTTGGACGGTGAGACGGTGGAAGATGGACGGTGGGACGGTGCGAGTAAGCGATGCGGATTGAAGCTGGAAGACGGGAAATTGGAATTTTGGGGAAAGAGAGAAAGGTGGCACGATGAGCATGATTCGATATGTCGTGATGGCTACGCTGGCGTGTCTGGCGCTGCATGGTGTGGCAGCGGTGCCGGATACGGATGAGTCTGGACGCGCGGCAGTGGAGAAATGGATCGAGACGCGCAAGCTGATCTCGCAGGAGAAGCAGGATTGGCGACTGGGCAAGGAGTTACTCGCGGACCGCGCGCGTATGCTGGAGAAGGAGATCGCGGGGGTGCGGGAGAAGATTTCCGCTGCGACTAACGAAACGGCGGAGGTGGATCGCAAACTGGCTGAGGCGCGCGCGCAGAATGATCAGCTCGATGCGGTGTCGGCCCGTATGCGCGCGGCCGTCGTCGCCCTGGAGACGCGTCTCCCTGCGCTGCTGGCGCGTACGCCAGATCCGGTGCGCGAGCGCATGAAGCCGCTGGTACAGCGCCTGCCTCAGAATTCGGCCGATACCAAGATCAGCCTGCCGGAGCGCTTTCAGAGTGTCATCGGCATTCTGAATGAAATTGGCAAGGCCAATGGCGAAATCACCGTCTCCACCGAAATCCGCACCATGGCCGATGGACGCCCTACACAGGTTAAGGCGCTCTATATCGGCCTGGGACAGGCCTATTACGTGAGCGAAAAGGGCGATGCCGGCACCGGGCGCCCAGGTGCCAATGGCTGGGATTGGCAGCCTGATAACAACCTGGCCGCGCAAATCACCGATGCCATGCAGACCTTGCAGAGCAAAGCCGCGCCGCATTTTGTGCCGCTGCCGGTGAAGCTGCCGTAGGTAGAGAAAGGCTAAAGGCTAAAGGCTGAAGGCTAAAGTGAGATTTGCCGTGAGGGGCGGTGGAGGGTGGCAGGTGGATGGTGGGCGAAAGACGGCAGACGGAAGGACGGAAGACGGTTGGACGGTTGGGCGGTGGGACGGAGGACGGTGGCAGGTGGTAGGGCGGGGCCGCCGGACCCGCCGCGCGACAGGGACGGAGGACGGTGAAACGGAAGACGGTGGACGGTGAGCTGTGAACAGTGAACAGTGAATTTGGAACTCAGGAACTCATGAAAAACGCACAAATGTTCCTGATTTCCTGAGTTCCAGATTGGTTAAAGGCAAATAACATGAAATACGCATCCGAAACGATTGTTGTTGTGTTGGCCGGGTTTTTGTCGGCAGGGTCGCTCATGGCGCAGAGTAATGCGCCGGTTTCGCTGGAAACGGCGGCGGGGGCCGTGCGGCAGGATCTCGAAACCGCCTCCCGGGAATATACTGCCCTGCGCGAGAGCATCGGCAGCGAGAAGATCCCCATGACCCGCGAGCTTTCGCGGCTCGAGGATCAGCTTATCGAGGTCCGCCGCGAATACGACAAGTCCCGCCGCGCCGTGGATTCGCGCAGCCTGGAGCTGAACAACCTTAAGGCGGATGCCAAGCAGCGGCAGGACGAAGTGTCCTACATCGGCAGCCTGCTCGATGAGTATGCCCGCACCTTCGAGGGGCGCATCCACGCCAGCGAGATCGAGCGCTACAAGCCGGCCATTGAAAGCGCCTTGCAGGCGCCGCAGAACAAGGATTTCTCTCCGGCCCAGAAGTTCGACTGCCAACTGGCCATGGCGACGGCATCCTTCAAACGCCTGGAAGAACTGATCGGCGGGACGCGCTTCGAGGGTTCGGCGGTGGATCCGCAGGGGACTGTTGATCAAGGGAAGTTCGCGCTGATCGGCCCGGTGGCGCTTTTTGCCACGGCCGATGGACAAACCGCCGGCCTGGCCCTGCCGCAGGCCGGTTCGAGCAAACCGGCCGTGCATCTGCTGCCCGAGAAGGAGTCGTCCCTCAGCCTGGCTAGCATCGTGCTGACCGGTCAGGGTATCCTGCAGTTTGATCCGACCATGGGCGGCGCGCTCAAGGAGCTGATCGCGCGCGGCAACCTGTGGGGGTATTTTAAGCGCGGCGGCCCGATCATGTGGCCGCTACTGGCGCTCGCGATTCTGGCCATCAGCGTGATCATCGAGCGTCTGGTCTTCCTAGCCATCGAGAAGAAGCGTCGCAATCGCGATGCGGTGGCTGAGATCATGCTGGCGTTGGAGGAAGGCGATCCGGAAAAGGCCATTAAATCCGGCCTGGACTCCAAGGACTTTGTGGCGCGCTGCCTCTCCTACGCGCTGCACCATCGCGAGAAGTCGCTCTCCGATGCGCTCATGCGCTCCTCAGCCCAGGAGATGGTGCGGTACACGCGCGGCATTTCGCTGCTCGACACGGTGGTCACCATGGCGCCGCTGCTGGGTCTGCTCGGCACAGTCACCGGCATGATCTCGGCCTTCGGCATGCTGGGCGGCTCGGAGCTGGGCGCGCCGACGGCCATCACTGGCGGCATAGCCGAGGCCTTGATTGCCACGACCTTCGGTCTGGGCATTGCCGTGACCGCGCTGATTCCGCTTAACTTCCTGCACGCGCGCTGCGAAGGCGCGCGCCATGAAATGGAGGACGCCATGAGCCACCTCGAGCTGCTCATGCGTCCGATGCTGGAAAAGCAGAACAAGTGCTACCGGCTGGCAGTGGAAAAAGAGCAGGGGACGAACCATGCAAGTTAAAGCGTATAACTTCAAGCGGGCGCGTATCGAAATCGTGCCGCTGATTGATGTGATTTTCTTCCTGCTGGCGACCTTTGTAATGGTCTCGCTCTCCATGACCAAGAACCAGGGCGTGCAGGTGCAACTGCCCAACGCCAGCACCGCCGAAAAGATCGAGGACCGCGACAAGGCCGCCACGCTGACTGTGCGGCAGAACGGCGAGATCTTCTTCAACAAGGACAAGGTCACCCTGGCGCAACTGCCGTTCAAGCTCCAGACCTACAAGGCGGCCTCCAAGGACCCCAAGGTGGTGGTGAGCGCCGAGGCCAACGCCAACTTCCGCAATATCGTGGCCGTGCTGGACGAGGCGCGCAAGGTGGGCATCCTCAAGGTGGGAATTTCTACGGAGAAGAAGTGAGGGGACAGGGGACAGGAGTCAGGAGGCAGGAGTCAGGGGATAGGAGTCAGGATTCAGAATGAGAGGGGCGCATCCCTGTTTCATTACAGGCTTGAGTTCGGTGGGCCGGAACTCCGGTTCCGGCCCGGGAGACGCCAGGGAGGCCGGATATGGAAATCCGGCCTACTTCAGGCGTGGCGAGCACAACGGAAGTAGGCCGGAACTCCGGTTCCGGCCTTGGAATAGGCCGCAATCGGAGTTGCGGACGACAGTACAACAGCGCAAGGTCAAGCAAACAGGGATGCGCCCGAATGAGAGACCGAACAAGTTCGTCATGCAGAAGTATCCATAAGTTGCTGGAGTCGTATTCTGAACACTGAACACTGAATACCGGAGTGAGGCAAATGAAAAAGATTCAGATAGCGGCATTCCTACTCGCCGTGGCGTTCATGGGCGGCATTATGCTGTTCGGTGGACTGCTCTTCATGCCTATGCACGGTGGCAGGAAGACACTGGAGGACGTCTCCATCGAGGAGCAGGTCAAGCCCGAGGAGAAGCAGGAGGAGAAGAAGGAGTTGGCCGAGGAGAAAAAGACCGCGCCCGAGGCGCCGCCGGAGCTGAAGGAGAACGCCGAGGCGCCGCCGCTGGGACTGGATGCGCTCTCCGACGCGCTGAACCCGGGTGGTGGCGAGGGCGGCGACAGTTTCTTCACCCGCGGCGCAGCCACGCTGGGCGCGCGCGCCGCGATAGAGGCCAGCGCCATTGCGGCGGCCGGCTCGGAACAGGTTTTTTCGCTATCGGATCTTGACCAGGCGCCGCGCGTGGTCTTTCAGCCCGCGCCGGAGTACCCGTCCGCGCTGCGCAAGCAGAAGCTGGACGGCACGGTGCATGTGTTGTTCCTGGTGGACAAGGCCGGGCGCGTGGAAGGTCCGGTCGCGCAAAAGGCCACGCACGCCGCCTTCGAGCAGCCGGCGCTGCAGGCGGTGAAACGTTGGCGGTTTGAACCAGGCAAACGCAATGGAGATTCTGTTCCGTTCCGGATGCGGGTTCCGATTTCATTCAAAAGCAGGTGAGGATATGGATAACAAACAAACGAATTTGGCAGAATCGAGTCAGTTACGCAATGGCGGCGCTGCCAGCGAGACTGCAATACGTCCATCCATTCGCATGATGGCGCCCGGCGGGTCCGGCGGCCCCGCCCTACCTGCCTCATGCGTGCGCTTGCCGGTAGGGCGGGGCCGCCGGACCCGCCGCGATTACGTCATAAGGCGAATTGCGGCCACAGGCACTTTGCGGTCGCTGGTCCTGCTGCTGCTTGTGGCGACCATGGCCGCACGCGTGGTTGCGGACGACCTCTCCTTGACCATCTGGCGCGATCCCGAGTTTCAGAAACAGTTCCTGGGCACCTACGGGGTGCGGGCGGATGTGGAGCCGCGGGTTACGCCGGCCGAGCAGCAGGAACTCGCGCAAGTGGCGAACTTGATGTCTGTGGAAGGCGGTGCCGACAAGGCGCGCGCGCTGCTGGAGAAAAGCCTGGCCGAAGGCGTGGGCGTCGACCCTAAAGCGAAACCCGCAAAAAAGGGTGAGGCCAAAGCGCCGGTCAGCGCGATCTATGACTTCACTCTCGGCAGCATCTATTGCGGGCAGACCAACCTGGCGGCGGCCGCGGCTTGCTACAGTCGGGCTGTGGAGAAACACCCCTCCTTCCTGCGCGCGCAAAAGAATCTTGGGCTGGTTTATGTGCAGAGCAATGCTTACGAAAAGGCCATCGGCCCGCTGACCCACGCCATTGATCTGGGCGCGGCCGACGGTCTGACCTTCGGATTGCTGGCGCATTGCTACAGTATGACTGAGCAGTCGGTGGCTGCCGAGGGGGCCTACCGCCAGGCCATGATGCTGCAGCCGGATGTGAACGACTGGAAACTGGGGCTGACGCGCTGTCTCTTCAAGCAACGCAAATTCGACGAAGCTGCGGCGCAGTGCGGCGACATGCTGCGTCGCGAGCCTTCTCGCGTGGATCTGTGGCTGCTGCAAGCCAATGCGTTTCTGGCGCTCAAGCAGCCGCTTAAGGCCGCAGAGAACTACGAGCTGCTGGACCGCGCAGGCAAGGCTAATGCGTCCTGCCTGAACACGCTGGGCGATATCTATGTCAACGAAGGCGTGTCGGAACTGGCTGTAAGCGCCTACCTGCGCGCGCTGGCCAAGGAACCGGACAAAGCGGACCCCGGCCTGTTCCTGCGCGACGCCGAAGTGCTGGCTGCGCGCGGCGCACATGCGGAAGCGGCAACGCTCGTGGAGCGCGTCAAGCAGGTTTGCGGCGCGAAACTTGGCGTCGCCGAGCAGAAACGCGTGCTCAAGCTCGAGGCGCGGCTGGCTGCGGCCCAAGGGAAGACCGGCGATGAACAGGCCAAATTACTGGAGGAGATTATTGCGCTCGATCCGTTGGACGGCGAGGCGCTGATTTTGCTGGCCCAGCATTACGCGCGCAACGATCAGGCGGAGAAGGCCATATTTCTGTATGAACGTGCGGAAGGGATCGAGAAGCACGAGGCGGATGCGAAGCTGCGGCATGCGCAACTGCTGGTAAAAAAAACACGCTACGCCGATGCCCTGCCACTGCTCAAACGCGCGCAGGAGCTAAAGCCGCGGGATGACGTGGCGCGCTACCTTGATCAGGTCGAGCGCGCCGCGCGCGTGCGGAATTAGATGTGGAGTGCGGCGGCAAGCAACGCGCGACGCCGCTTTGCCGTGTGGACTAGAAGAGCGGCGCCGCGGCTGCGCCTTGTCGCCGCACTCCAGATGCGGCGCGTAAATTTGGAGTGCGGCGGCAAGCAACGCGCGACGCCGCTTTGGGTTACGACGTAAAAAGCGGCGCCGCCCGTTGGTTGACGCCGCACTCCAGAGGGGCACTTCACAATAAAAGCGAAAATTTTCATTGCGCATGTAAGATTCTGCGTGCGATTTGCATATACATGTATAGAACCACCGCGTAGGAGGGTGGCGTGCGCAGAAAGCGGCGCCGCGGCTACGCCTTGTCGCCGCACTCCAGATTGGCGCGCCGCTCTGGAGTGCGGCGGCAAGCAACGCGCGACGCCGCTTTGATGGAAGGACTCGACATGTCTGAAACAACGCCGCAACCCGCCAACTGGCACCATGCGCCTCTGCATTGTCTCGGCGTTCGCGGGGCTTACATGGTGACGTGTGGCGCCCTGCACAAGGCACCGGTGCTGACCACGCCGGAACGCCTGAATGAATTTCAGCAACTGTTGTTTGTTTATGCCGAGAAGTTTGGCTGGCAGTTGCAGGCGTGGGCCGTGATGAACAATCACTACCACTGGGTCGGAATTTCGCCGGAGGCGGACGCGGACGCGCGGTCACTGAAAATGCTGGTGGCGCAACTGCATGAGGTGTCGGCAAAACGCCTGAACAAGGCGGACGGCATTTCAGGACGCAAGGTCTGGTACAACTACTGGGAGTCGCATATCACGTTTGACACGTCCTATTACGCGCGGTTGAAGTATGTGCATGACAATCCGGTGCATCACGGCGTAGTGCCCCATGCGTCGAACTACCCGTGGTGTTCGCGTTCCTGGCTGGAGCGAACTGCAACCCGCGCGTTCGTGAAGCAACTGGATGGCTTCAAGACCGACAAGGTCAAAGTCCCGGATGCTTTCTGAGCCCTTTGGAGTGCGGCGGCAAGCGGTATGCCGCGCGACGCCGCTTTGGATGGCGTCGTGGGCAAAAGCGGCGCCGCGGCTGCGCCTTGTCGCCGCAATCCAGACGTGGCGCGCAAATTTGGAGTGCGGCGGCAAGCGGTATGCCGCGCGACGCCGCTTTGCCGTGTGAGGAAAAAAGCGGCGCCGCGGCTACGCCTTGTCGCCGCAATCCAGACGTGGCGCGTAAATTTGGAGTGCGGCGGCAAGCAACGCGCGACGCAGCTTTGGGTTGCGACGTAAAAGAGCTGCGCCGCGGCTACGCCTTGTCGCCGCACTCCAGACACGGTTCAGGCCTTTTTGATCGCCACCAGCTTCTGCTTCAGTTCCTCTTCCATTTTCTTGAGTTCGACCTCGGCGTTGCGGCGGCTGTTGCGGCCCTCTTCCTGGATGTGAATGGTTTCTTCCAAAGTCGAGATCAGGGCGGCGTTGACTTTGCGCAGCGTCTCGAGATCCACGATGCCGCGTTCGGACTGCCTGGCGATTTCGAGCGCACCTTGCTTGAGCATCTCGCTGTTTTTGGTGAGCAGCTCGTTGGTGGTGTCGGTGACCTTTTTCTGAAGTTTCAGCGCCTTGTCCTGGCGGAAAAGCGAGATGGCGATCATCGCGGCGGCTGCGCTGCACGCCAGTGAAAGGCCGAACGCCAGATACCCTTTCTTTAGTTCTAATTGTGATTATTCCGGCTAAAATCCGGCCGGCGCAATGGCAGGAGCAACTGGCCATAATCAACTTCTCTCATTGATCTCGCATTACCTTAACCGTCGGCTGTTGTAATGATCGCATGTGCAGGGATTAGGTATGAGCGTATCACGATGCCCTGCGCAACGACAGATACAGTCAGTTCCGGTCTTTACGAGTGGAACAAATGGAGAGTGCCATGCGAGCAAAACGGACGGAAGGGAAGAATACAAAGGCGCGGCGGGAAAAGCCAGTAACAGCGAGCGGTGCTGTTGGGAAGAGCGCGAAACCGCGAAATGTCGAATTTCGCATTAAAGCGCCAGTGGGAAGCGAAGTGTTTCTGGCGGGCAGTTTCAATAATTGGGATCCGAAAATGACGCCTTTGACACACAAGGGCGACGGTATATATTCTACCGTCGTCAGTCTGTCTACGGGCCGGTATGAGTATAAGTTCGTAATAGACGGCAAATGGCAGCTTGATGAAGAATGCCCGCTATGGTCTCCGAACGATCAGGGTTCACTCAATAGTGTGGCTGAAGTGGAATAACGGGTCAGCGTGCTCCGGGCGTGGCCGTCGGACGCGCCGCGCGCATTACCAGCGGTACAGAAAATCGAACTACGGATTGTGTTTTTGGCATTCCGGGCAGATGTGCGTGCCGCGCTGGCCGACGACCATTCGCACGATGGCGTGGCGGCAGCGAGGGCAGGGCTCGCCGGTGCGGCGGAAGACGTACAGTGCGTCGGCGTTGCGCCCGCGATGCCCGGCCACGCTGTAGAAGTTGGTGGCGCCATGCCCCAGCGTAGTACCCTCCGCCGCCACGCCCTTGGCCAGCACGGTGCGGATGGCTTCGTGCAGGCGGCGGATTTCAGACGGCGTTAGCGTGTCGGCGCGCCGCGTTGGATGGATGCGCGCCAGCCAGAGCGCCTCATCGGCGTAGATGTTGCCGATGCCGGCCACGCAGGTCTGGTCCAGCAGCAGCGGTTTGATCTGGCGGCGCTTGTTCGCGAGCTGGCGGAGCAGAACTTCCGGCGTGAAATCGTCTGTCAGCGGTTCAGGTCCGAGCGCGGCTAAATGCTGGAGCGGGTCTTCTACCAGGCGGATACGGCCGAACTTGCGCGTGTCATGAAAATGAACCTGCCGGCCGTCGGCGAGGCACAGCACGAGGCGGTCGTGCGTGTCCGGCCGGGTGGCGCGAGGCTCGATGCGGAACTGGCCGGTCATGCGCAGATGGGCCAGCACGTGCCAGCCGCTGTCGAGTTCCATCACAATATACTTGGCACGGCGGGTCAGCCGGCGAATGACGCAGCCGCGCAAAGCCCGTGCAAACGCGGCAGGTGTGGCTCCGGCCACGGTTTTGTGCCAGTGCACGTGCACCGCGCGAATGCGCGCACCTTCCAGTCCGGCCTCTCGCAGGCCACGGACCACGGTTTCGACTTCAGGTAGTTCCGGCATGCTGGGAGACTAGCGCATGGCGGACTTGACGTCCAGCAGTTCTCGCAACCCCATGGTCTTTTCCTGAAGCGGTCGGGAATTCTCACCACGAAGGACACGAAGAGCA
>JBAXVM010000004.1:0-30426 GCA_037129105.1 bacterium | reverse complement strand
AGAGGACGTACAGGCCGGGGATGTGGGTGAACATGGATTCGAGCGTCTGGGAGTGCTGCCCCCCGTAACCCTTGCCGCCGCCGACGCTGGCGCGGTAGACCACCGGCACCTCGATGTTGGCGCCGGACATGTAGTGCCACTTGGCGGCCTGGTTGCTGATCTGGTCCGAGGCCATCAGCGCGAAGTCCATATACATCAACTCCGCCACGGGGCGCTGGCCGGTCATGGCGGCGCCCACGGCGGTGCCGCAGATGGCAGCCTCGGAGATGGGCGTGTTGAAGACGCGCTGGCGACCGAAGACATCGATCAGGCCTTTGGTCAGCTTGAAGGCGCCGCCGTATTCCGCCACGTCCTCGCCAAAGACGACTACGCGGCTGTCGCGCAGCATCTCTTCGGTCAGCGCTTCCTTGATGGCGTCCTTGTAGGTGAGCTGGCCATCGGTGCGCTTGATGGGTGCGGGCTGCTGCAGGAGCGTGGGTGTGGCAAAGGCGGCCGGCACGGTGTCCACGCGGGTGTCGGTGTACATGTATTTGATCACGTCGCGCGGGTCCGGGTCAGCCGAAACCGCGGCGCGGCCGGCGGCGCGCGCGTTGCGGTCGGCAACCTTGGCTTTCAAGTCGGCCAGCTTCTTTTCCGAAATGATGCCGGACTCCAGCAGCTGTTTCTCGAAGGTGACGAGGGGGTCAATGGCACGCCAGGCACTTTCCTCTTCCTTGGTGCGGTATTCGTTGCGTGGATCGCTGAGCGAGTGTCCGTAGAAGCGGTAGGAGTCGAACTCCAGCAGTACCGGTCCCTTGCCGTCACGGCAGAGTGTGGCGGCACGCTGCATGGCATCCAGACAGGCGAGCACATCCATGCCGTTGACCACCTCGGCGTGCATGTTGTTGTCGCTGAAGCCGGCGGCGCGGCGTGCCATATCCGAGATGCCGGTGACTTCGACGTCAGCGCGGCCGGTCATGCCGTAGTGGTTATTGATCAGCGAGTAGACGATTGGCAGGCCGAAGGCTTTGTCTTTGGCATAACGCGGGTCGGTCAATTGTCCCATGTTGGCCCAGTTGAGTGACTCCAGCACCACGCCATTGGCATAGGCGCCGTCGCCCGCAAAACAGCAGGTGACGCGGTTGTTGCGGAAATAGCGCGCGCTCATGGCCGCGCCTGTGGCGATCGGCACGCCGCCGCCGACAATTGCATTGGCACCCAGGTGTCCCACGCGGAAATCGGCAATGTGCATGCCACCGCCGCGTCCCTTGCAGTAGCCGTCTTCTTTGCCGAACAGCTCTGCGATGGCGCGGTAAACGTGGTCTTCCATGGCGGCATCCAGCAGCGCCGGGCCGCTGCTGGCGGCGCAGTCCGGTACGCGGGCTTTGCGCTCGGTGTCGGACATGCCGCGGATGGCAACACAGCCCTTGGCCAGCGAGTCGCCGTGACCGCGGTGCGTGGAGGTTACGTAGTCGTCGTAGTTCATCCCGGAACAGCAGCCGACGGCGGTGGCTTCCTGTCCGATGGAGACGTGTGTCGGACCGCGGTAGTCGTAGCCGGCGCAGGAGGGGTAGGCGCCCGTGCGAAGCTTGACGATCATCTCCTCGAACTCACGGATCGTGAGCATGTCCTCAAACAGATTTAGCGCTTGCGGAGCGGTAAGCTGAGCACTTTTAATGGCGTCTTTGACGGTGCCTTTGTATCGATAGGCGGGGATTTTGCCGCAATCAATGACGTGCGGCTCGAAGTCCGGGATCAGGGTGCTGAGGTAGTTGCTCATGTTCGTTCCTTGTTGTCCTTTGTCTGTGCCTCGTTAGATGGTGATGATTTGTGCATCCGTATTACGAAAACGTTTCAGTTCTGCCGCTGGTGCCTGAAGGTCGGTGGTCAACACGTCGAGAACGGTGGTCGTGCGTTCGGACGCAAAAGATACGCCGACGGTCCCCATGATGGCAATATCGAAGTTGGCACGGCAATCAATTGTCGTCACCGACTCCGCCGCGCAGCACGGCGATGAAAGAGGATTGGGGCACGTTCACGGTGCCAAACTCCTTCATGCGTTTTTTGCCTTCCTTCTGTTTCTTGAGAACCTTTTGTTTGCGTGTCACGTCGCCGCCGTAGAGTTTGGCGGTTACGTCCTTGCGGAAGGGGCGAATATCTTCGCGGGCGATGATGTTGCGACCGATGGCTGCCTGCACCGGGATTTTGAACATGTGTGCCGGGATCGTGTCTGCCAGGGCCTTGCAGATCTGCCGGCCGCGGGCCACGGCTTTGTTCTTGTGGACCATGCAGGAGAAGGCATCCACCAGTTCGCCGTTAAGCAGAATTTCCATGCGCACGATGTCGCTGGCCTGGTGTCCGGCCGGTTCGTAGTCCATGGATGCGTAGCCACGGCTGATGCTCTTGAGCGTGTCATGGAAGTCGATCAGGATTTCATTCAACGGCAGGCGGCAGGTCATGAGGACGCGCTTGGCATCCACGCTCTCCGTGGCTTGCATCTCGCCACGGCGGTCCATCACGAGGCGCAGCATGTCGCCGATGCAGGTGTTCGGGCAGATGATCGTGGCCTTGATCATTGGCTCCTCGATGTGATCGATGCGTGTGACTTCGGGCAGATGCACCGGGTTGTCGACTTCGATCATCTCGCCGTTGCTGAGGTGGACGCGGTACACCACGCCCGGATGCGTATTGATAATATCGAGGTCAAACTCGCGGCGCAGCCGCTCCTGCACCACCTCCATGTGCAGCAATCCCAGAAAGCCGCAGCGATAGCCAAATCCCAATGCGACAGAGCTTTCCGGGTGGAACGTGAACGCGGAGTCGTTCAGATGCAGTTTTTCCAGCCCCTGGCGAACCTTCTCGTATTCATCGCTGCTGACCGGATAGATGCCGCTGAAAACCATCGGCCGGAGTTCTTTGAATCCCGGCAGCAGTTCAGTTGAGCCATCCTTGCCGCAGGTGACGGTGTCGCCGATCTTGATCTCGCTGGGGTCCTTGATGGTGCCAACCAGATAGCCAACCTGACCAGCCTCCAGTACGGGCACCGGTTTCTGGTCCGGGCTGAACACGCCGACTTCGCGCACCTGCGTGGCCACGCCGCTGCTCATGAAGCGCACGCTGTCACCCACCTTGATGTGGCCATCCACCACGCGCACGTACGTGATCACGCCGCGGAAGACATCGAAGACGGAATCGAAGACCAGCGCCCGCAGCACCGCGTCCGAGCCGCGCGTCTTGGGCGGCGGAATGCGCTGAACCACGGCTTCGAGCACTTCGGGGACATTCAGCCCGGTCTTGCCGCTGATGAGCAGCGGGTTTTCCATGGAGATGCCGAGGATATCCTCCACCTGCCGCTTGACTTCCTCCACGTTGGCACTCGGCAGGTCCACCTTGTTGATGACGGGGATCACCTCCAGGCCGTTTTCGATGGCCAGATAGGCGTTCGCCACAGTCTGGGCCTCGACTCCCTGCGCTGCATCCACCAGCAGAAGAGCGCCTTCGCATGCGCCCATGCTGCGCGAAACCTCGTAGGAGAAGTCCACGTGGCCGGGGGTGTCGATCAGGTTGAAGCGGTAGGTTTGCCCGTTGCGCGCCGTGTAGTTCATGGAGACCGGGTGGCACTTGATCGTGATCCCGCGTTCGCGCTCGAGGTCCATGGCGTCGAGCGTCTGCTCGCGCATGTGGCGCATCTCGATGGTCTTGGTCAGTTCGAGGATGCGGTCTGAAAGTGTGGTCTTGCCATGATCAATGTGGGCAATGATGCAGAAGTTGCGGGTATTGGGGACGGTTTGTTCCATATTTTCCATCTGATCGGGCTGCTCGGGCCGATCCATCCGATTTGTTTTCTTACATTCCAAGTTCGCGTCCATACGCTGTGGCGGCGGCCGCGCGCATCGCGGCTACCCCGGCCTGCAGATCCGCCAGGTGAAAGAGTGCACTGCCGGCCACGAAGCCATTGGCGCCGTGTGCGGCACAGGCTGCCGCGGTTTCCGTGTTGATCCCGCCGTCCACCAGGATCCGCAGGTTCTCCAGCCCCAACCGGCTGGCTTCCCGCCGGATCACGGCCAGCTTGGGCAGCATGGCATGCATGAATGTCTGTCCGCCATACCCGGGCTCGACGGTCATAACCAGAACCTCGTCCACCTGCGTCAGGAAGCGGAAGACGGCTTCCGCCGGCGTGGCCGGCTTGAGGGTCACCCCTGTGCGTACGCCGCGCCGGCGGATCTCAGTCAGCGTAGCGGACACATCACACGCTGCTTCCAGATGAATCTGTACCGTATCTGCCCCGGCGTCCATGAACCGTGCGGCGTAGCGGTGCGGCTCGGTCATCATCAGATGCACATTCAGCGGCAGCAAGGGCACGGTCCGGTGCGCCATGGCCGCCACGTCCGGGCCAAAGCTCAGGTTAGGTACAAAATGGGCATCCATGATATCCAGGTGCAGTGCCTCGGCGCCCGACGCGGCTATGCGTCGGCACTCCTCCGCCAGGCAGCCGCAGTCGGCCGCCAGCAAGGATGGAAGGATGGCGATGTCCATAGTTCGCATCTTCGCAGATCGGTCCGCGAAAGGCAATTCCATGTGCAAGTCTACCCGCAAATGCCGGACAATGGACGGCGTAAAGCCGTCCCTACCGTGAAGGTCAATGAACGCAGATGCGCCGGCCGAATCGATGACCCTTGACAACGGGAGGGAATGCCATTATTTTGACAAACACTGCCTAATAATGTTTTAGGAGTTTTGTTTGGCAAAGGGTTAGCACTGGAATGACGGGCGCCGATACATCAGGTTCTGTTCCGTGTAGCGCGTTGCGGATTCTCGTCACCGACGATGAGACACCCGTGCGTGATATTTTTCGCATGATCCTGACCTTCAGCTTTCCCAAGTGCCAGATTGATGTGGCGTCCAACGGGCAGGAAGCCGTCGACTCCTTTCTGCAGTTTCATCAGGGCATTTTGCTGATGGATCTGAAGATGCCGGTCATGGACGGTCAGACTGCGTTCGACAAGATTCGCGAGCACTGTACCGCTAAGGGGTGGGAGATGCCGGCGGTCATTTTTTGTACGGGCTTCGCGACGACGCACAGCGTCAAATCGCGCGTCGATCAGGATCCGCGGCATTGCATGATCCAGAAGCCGGTTACCAGCGAGATTATTTGCACAGCTGTGCGGTCCCGCCTGCCATCTCCGCCAGTTACCGGCGCAGAAGCCCCTTCGTAATCTGGCTGTCAAGGGGTCGACCGACGGCGGGTCTTGTGCCGCGGTTGAGCCTTCCGTCGCGCTTGCCTCATCCTTTCGGCTTGTTGCCTCTGCTTGGAATGGTTACTATCAGGCGCATGGATAATTTGAAACCATTAATCCGCGTAGCCGTGCTGGCGGATGCCAACGCGATATTCGATCTGATCAAGTCTCACCCCGAAGAGTTGATCTCGCGCGCGCTGAGCGACCTTGTCGAAAACATTGATCGGTTTGTGATTGCGGAGCAGGACGGACGGCTCGTCGGTTGCGCCTCGTGGAATATCCTTCCCGAGATCGGCGAACCGGAGCGGGCGAGCGTGGAAATCCGGTCCGTGGCCGTGCGGAAGGCACTGCAGGGCACGGGCGTCGGTTCGGCCATGGTCCGCACCATCTTGCAACAGATTCGCCCGCTGGGTGCGGCGCAGGTGGTCGCGCTGACCTTTGCGCCGGCGTTTTTCGCCAGGCTGGGTTTCCGCGAGGTACCGAAAACCCAGTTGATGCATAAGATCTATATGGGATGCGTGAATTGCACAAAACATGCCAATCCGTTCACCTGCCCGGAGATCGCCATGGTGATGGAGCTGCAGTCATGACTTTTCTGCGTCGAGTTTTGGCCTATCCCGAGCAATACCGGTTTGACATTGACACGCTGGGTGCTTGCCAGATCGATTCTCCGGTGCGTAACCGTGTGTTCCGTGGCGCAAATGAGCGCTGTGTGCTGACCTGCGATGCCCAGGCGCTTGCGACGCATGCCGGCGACGGCAGCCGTCCGATTTCCTTCGAAAGAGCCGGACCGCACGGCAAAATCTTTCACGATCCGGCCTGGAGCCGCGCCGCCATCCTGACAGCCGGTGGTCTGTGCCCGGGACTCAACCATGTCATCAAGGGCCTGGTGGAGATCCTGACGGCGGAATATCACGTCCGCACGATCTACGGCATCCGGTACGGTTACCGCGGCCTGATTTCACAATACGGCAGCTCGCCGTTCCTGCTGGACTCCGACATCGTGGACACGATCCACGAGCGTGGCGGAACCATTTTGGGATCCTCGCGTGGCAATCAGGATGTGGGGGAAATGGTTGAAACGCTGACCCGGATGAACATCAACCTCCTGTTCTGCGTCGGTGGCGACGGCACGCTGCGCGGTGCGCGCGCCATCGCTGAGGAGTGCCTGCGGCGTAAGCTTGCCATCAGCGTCGTGGGGATTCCGAAGACGATTGATAACGACTTGCACTTCATTGGCGACTCGTTCGGATTTTCCACCGCCGTCGGCGAGACTTCGGCCATCATCCAATCCGCGCACATGGAAGCCAAAGGCGCTGTGAATGGCATCGGTATTGTTAAGCTCATGGGGCGCGATTCCGGCTTCATTGCCGCCTGCGCTGCCCTTGCCAACCCCGTGGTGAACTTCTGCCTGATCCCGGAGTGCGCCTTCACACTGGAGGGTCCGGATGGCCTGCTCGCCGCGCTGGAACGGCGCCTGGCCGCGGGCAAGGACCACGCGGTGATCATCGTGGCGGAGGGCGCGGGTCAGGAACTGATTGCCGCCGAGCCTGAACGCCGTGACGCATCCGGCAACGTGTTGAAGAAGGATATTGGCGAACGCCTGCGCGTCGCGATTCCCGCATATTTTGCCGCGCGCCGGGCCGAGGTCACCATTAAGTATTTTGACCCCAGCTATAGCATTCGGAGCGTGCCGGCCAAGGGCACCGACGCCGTTCATTGCTACCTTTTGGCCCGCAACGCCGTGCATGCCGCCATGGCCGGTCGCACCAACTGTGTGGTTGGGAACCTGCACGGCACCGACTACACGCTGGTGCCCATTGCGCTGGCCGCCACGGAGCGCCGCACCGTAGACCTCGACGGCGACCTCTGGAAAGCCGTGCTCGACGCCACCGGACAGGACCGGTTGCTGCGAGGGGGTTGAGATCATACCCAGTGCACAAAAGAGTGGATGTCTAACGTAATCCCGGATACGCACCCCTTATGCCCGATAAAAATAATCCCCCCCGCTGCGCCGTGATTGGCATCGTCGGCCGCACAAATGCCGGCAAATCCTCACTGGTCAACCGGCTCGTGGGCGAAAAGATCAGCATTGTCTCCCCGGTGGTGCAAACCACCCGCAACACAATCCGCGGCGTGCTCACGGACGCGCGTGGACAGCTTGTGTTCGTGGATACGCCGGGGCTGCATAAATCCGAGAGCACCCTCGGCACCCTGATGAACCGCATGGCGCGCCACGCCGCCGCCAATGTCGAGGCGCTGCTGGTGGTGTTCGACGGAAATCATGAGCCTGAAGTTGAGGACGACGGCTGGATGAGGCGCGCCCTGTTTGCCGAGCAGCCGTGCGTGTTTTTTCTCAGCAAATCCGATTTGATGCCATCCTACGCGGCCGCGTACCGGGAGCTGTGGGACAAGATCCAGAAGGAGAAGCAACACACCCGCGAGGTGGTCTGTCTGCGCGGCTCGGCCGAGTCGGGCGAAGGGCTGCCGGAACTGCTGACCACGCTGTTCGCCCTGGCCACGCCAACGGAGGAGCTGCTGTTCGATGCGGACACCGTCACCGACTATCCCCGCCGGCTGGCCATGGCGGACGTGATCCGCGAAAAGCTCTTTGCCAAGATCTACGACGAAGTGCCGCACGAGGTCGGCGTGCGCGTGGATAGCATTGAGGAAGCGGACAAGACGTGGAAGGTGTCGGCAACCATTCTGGTCAATCGGCCGTCGCAAAAGGCCATTGTGCTCGGGCTGAAGGGGCGTACGCTGCGCTATGTGCGCCGCCTGGCGGAGCCGGAGATGGGCGCCATGTTCGGCGTTACGATTGAACTCTCCTTGTGGGTGAAGGTGGAGAAGGGATGGGTGAAGAACTTCTGGATTCTGCGCGACCTGGGGTATGCGGGGGAGATGTGACGTGGAACTTACCCGACGCATAGAGATCAGTGCCGGTCTGGTTTTGATTGGCCTCATTGGCGCCGGATGCCTGCTGGTGGTGGCGCCGTTCGTCTCCTCGATTCTCTGGGCTGCCATCATCTGCTATGCCACCTGGCCTTTGCACCAGCGCGTCGAACGCGTGTGTGGCCCGCGCCGGACCCTTTCGGCGGCCATTATGACCACGCTGGTGGTGGTGATCACGGTGCTGCCGTTCGTGCTGGCGGCCTCGGCCCTGGACGAAACCATGACCGCGCTGCTGGCATACATCAAGTCCGTCGGCACCGATGGGCTGCCGCCGCCGCCGCCGTGGGTCGTTCGCGTGCCGTTGGCCGGCACGTACTTGCAATCGAACTGGGCCGGGTTGTCCACGGACAGTGAGAAAGGTCACACGTTCCTGGTCATGCTGTTGGATCACGCCAAGCCCTGGCTACTGCACCGCAGCCGGGATTTTGGCATCGGCGTGATGCACCTCTGCATCAGCGTATTCATTGCGTTTTTCTTTTACCGCGACGGCGCCCATCTGGTGGATCGCCTCGCCGAAATCGGCAAGCGCGTGCTGGGCGAGTACAGCCAGCACCTGGTGCGCGTGGTTGGCGGAACCATTCGGGGCGTGGTCTACGGATTTCTCGGCACGGCCATGGCCCAAGGCGTGCTGGCCACGATCGGCTACCTGTTTGTCGGTGTGCCTGGCGCCATGTTGCTGGGGTTGCTCACCTTTTTGCTGGCACTGATGCCGTTCGGGCCGCCGCTGGTCTGGATCCCTGTAACGGCCTGGCTGGTTGGCAACGGTCATTCCGGCCTGGCGGTATTTATGGCGATCTGGGGCTTTTTTGTCATCAGCGGGATAGATAATATTCTGCGCCCCTATCTGATCAGCCGCGTGGCACAACTGCATATTGCGCTGGTCTTCCTGGGCGCACTCGGCGGCATCCTGGCCTTTGGTTTTATCGGGCTCTTTCTCGGGCCGACACTGCTGGCGGTCGGCTATGCGATCCTGCGCGAATTTTTAATCCGTAAGCAGCGCACCGTGACCGATTCGCCATGACGTGCTGTGCGCGTAAACGTAGAAATGAGACACCTGTCATGCCTGCCATTCTGGAACTGACCAAACGTGTGGAGATGATTGCGGGGCTGGCGCTGCTCGCGCTTGTGACGGCCGGCTGCCTGCTGGTGGTGGCTCCGTTTGTTTCCTCGATCCTTTGGGCGGCCATTATCTGTTTTGCCACCTGGCCGCTGTACCAGCACGTCGTGCGCCTGTGCGGTCCGCGCCGCTCGCTTTCCGCCGCGATCATGACCACGCTGGTCGTGGTGCTGACCGTGCTGCCGTTCGTGCTGACCGCCTCCGTGCTGGATGAAAGCATCTCCGCCTTGCTGGTGCGTGTGCAGACCGTCAGCACACAGGGATTCCCGACGCCTCAGCCCTGGATTGGGAGCATACCGGTGGTCGGTACCGATCTGCATGCATACTGGAATAGCCTCGTGGCGGACAGCGAAAAGGGGCACACGTTTCTAAAGATGATCCTGGACCACTCCAAGACCTGGCTTTTTCTATTCGGCATGAAGTTCGGCGTCGGCGTGCTGCACCTCTGTCTCAGCATGTTTATTGCGTTTTTCTTTTATCGGGATGGCGACCGGCTGGTCGCCCGCATCGCGGAGATCGGCAAGCATGTGCTCGGTGAGTACAGCCAGCACCTCGTGGGCGTGGTCGGGCGCACGGTGCGCGGCGTGGTCTACGGATTTCTTGGCACGGCGCTGGTGCAGGGCGTGCTGGCGGCGATCGGATTCTACATTGTCGGCGCGCCTTGCGCACTGCTGCTGGGGTTGCTCACCTTTTTTCTGGCGCTGGTGCCCATGGGCCCGCCGCTGATCTGGATTCCGGTGACCGTCTGGCTGGTCGCCAATCAGCATTTCGGCATGGCCATTTTTATGGGCGTGTGGGGGGCAATTGCCATCAGCGGCATTGATCATTTTTTGCGTCCCTACCTCATCAGCCGCGAATCGCAGCTCCCGTTTGTGCTGGTCTTTCTCGGCGCCATGGGGGGCATCCTGGTTTTCGGCTTTATCGGCATCTTCCTGGGACCGACGCTGCTGGCGGTCGGCTATGCGCTGCTGCATGAGTTTTTGACCCGCAAAAACACTGTCGTAACCCCGGGTGCAGATACCGGCGCAGTCTGATTGACATCCCGACTGTGGTCGAGTATAGTCTAACGTTTTCAAACACGGGGCATGGGCCTCGATCGCAACACGAGTGCAAGGACGTATGTCATGGAAGCTTATGCGGTTGTAGAGACCGGCGGGAAGCAGTATCGCGTAATCCCCGGGATGAAGCTGGAAGTCGAACTCCTGTCGGCTGAGCCTGGACAGGACGTGGACGCAGGTCCGGTACTGGCTTTGAGCAACGGCACCGAGTTGCTGATTGGCAAGCCGGTGGTTGCAGGCGCCAAGGTGGTTTTCACGGTTGTGGAGCACAAGCGCGGCGAGAAGGTTGTCAACTTTAAGAAGAAGCGCCGCAAGGGTTACGAGCGCAAGGTTGGGCATCGCCAGGAGTTGACGGTGGTGACGGTGAAATCGATCGCCTGATGGCGACAGGATTCGTAAGAGGCGGGTAATTCCATGGCTACATCAGCATCTGCACGTAACGGCCGCGACAGTTGTGGCAAGCGTCTGGGCGTCAAGCGGTTTGACGGTCAATATGTCAGCAAGGGTTCCATTCTGGTGCGTCAGCGCGGAACCAATTTCCATGCCGGCGTGAATGTCGGCCAGGGTCGCGACTTCACGCTGTTTGCGCTGGCAGACGGTCTGGTGAAGTTCACAAAAGACGGGCGCGTGATTACCGTGATGCCCGTCGTTTGTGAGGCATAGCCGCTACCCGACGCCCCGGTGTCCCGGGCGGTCTGCGCACGAACAAGTTGCAGTGCCGGCCGCGGGACGCGTGGTGGGTTGTGCGCTGCGCTTCCGTGTTTTTTTGGCTGCACGGTAGGGCGCTGTCTGCTTGAAGCTATAGTTTTTGTCGGAACAAAGGTAGATCGGAAGTGCGGAGCTGCCGCAAATTCCCGTCATACGAATTGCCACCCCGTGAAAGTACATAAGTTTGTTGATTGTGTGAGCGTGCATGTGCGCGCCGGGAAGGGCGGCGACGGCTGCTGTAGTTTCCGTCGAGAAGCCTGTGTGGATAAGGGCGGCCCGGATGGCGGCGACGGCGGACGCGGGGCGCATGTCATCTTTATTGGCGATCACGACGAGGATTCCCTTCAGCGTCTGTTCTTTTCCCCTCAGCTGTTTGCGGAGAGCGGCGTGCCTGGCCGCGGCCAGAAGATGTACGGCCGCAACGGCAAGGATCTGCGCATCAAGGTGCCCTGCGGCACCACGGTCTTTGATCAAGCCACCGGCGGGTTGCTGGCGGACATTGTCTCGCACGGCCAGGAAGAAATCATTGCGCGTGGCGGCAAGGGCGGCCTCGGGAATGTCCACTGGAAGACCTCCACCCATCAGGCGCCGTTTGAATTTTCGACTGGCGAACTGGGCGAGGAGTTTCGCCTGACGCTGGAACTGAAGCTGCTGGCAGACGTGGGGCTGGTGGGTTTCCCCAATGCCGGAAAGTCCTCGCTGCTCAGTCGCGTCAGCGACGCGCACCCCAAGGTGGCTTCCTATCCTTTCACTACCATCAACCCGATCGTGGGGACGGTATGCTACCCGGACTTCAGCCAGCTGCGCGTGGCGGACATCCCGGGCTTGATCGAGGGCGCGCATGCCGGGGTTGGGCTGGGACATGAGTTTCTGCGGCATTTGGAGCGTTCGCGCCTGCTGCTGTTTGTGATCGATATGGCCGGTGTGGACGGGCGCATGCCGTGGGATGACTACAAAGCGCTGCGCAACGAGCTCGCCCTGCACAACGCCAAACTGGCAAAGCATCCTGCGCTGGTGGTGGCCAACAAGATGGATCTGCCTGAGGCCGTAGCCAACTTCAAGTCCTTCCGCCGCCGGATCCGCGTGCCGATTATCAAGGTGTCAACCGTGAATGGCGACGGCATCGAGGAAGTGAAGGAGCGCCTCTGGCAGGAGCTGCGCCCGGTCCCTCGCGGCTCGCGCGCATTTGCGCCGGTGGCGGAGGAGTCCGCACCGGGCGTTTCCGAGCTGTCCGCGGAACCGGTGGACGAATACATTTCGGAGGAGAAGCTCCGCAGTGCCGGGTTCCTGGAGATTCCCGTGAAGAAACGCAAGGCCAAGAAGCCCGAGTGAACGCCTTACGGCGTCACTACAAACGGCTTAGAATCGGCAAGAGGCCGTTCGTAGTGTGCCCGTAAGGGCATTCTCGTCCGCTTTGTATCCTTCGTGGTTAGAATTCCAGGCCGCTTCAGGAAAAGACCATGTTCAGTCGTCTGCCTGTTCCATGTCATTTGTTGTGAAGCTCCGTTTTAGCCAGTGCATACAAACGACCTCAAAGGCCTTGAACCGAACGTCGGACGCATCGCAAGCTAAGAAAGCGAGGGTGTTTCCGTTTGATGTGATCGAGATATCGTACCGAATCAGGTTTGCAGTGTAGTTCGATTGGGACAGGCAAACGGTAAGTTCCCGTCGCTGCGAGTCGATCAATGCAGAATACAGCGCCATGTTGTTCACGCCGATAGAGAAATCCGTTACCGTGATGGGGCCTGCGAGCCCTAGAATGCTTTCAGCCTCTATGGATCTGATCTCTTGTGCGCAGGTGGCCATCAATTGAAGCGGCACGTAGACAGCTTTGTCTTCCGCATCTTCAGAGGACGGCGTTGTGCAGCCGTTCTGAAGCATTGTGACTGCGACTAGTGACAAGGTAACCGCTGAGACAAGAACGGCTTTCATCTGGCCCTCCCACACCAACCGTTTACGGCGGGTTTCCCTAACTAGGAGACTGTCGGCAGGAGGCTCCAGACCGATCCGAGACGTAAGTCCGACAGTCCCCTAGCCGGGGCTACTGGCAGGTGTATGTGGTCTTGCCGTCCTGCCGTCGCAGGTTGATGCAATAGGTTTTGCCGCGATAGGTCCGTTTCACGGTGGCGGCAGGCACGGCGTCTGGCAGGCAGGGTTTGATCTGCAGGCCGTCCAGGGTGGGGCGGATCCCCAGGATATATTGCAGCATGGCAATGTGCATCCAGTTGGCGGTGCCGGTGAGCCAGCTGATCCCGCCTTCGCCGAAGCGGTTGCTGACCGGGCCGATGATGGAGGATACGAAGACGTAGGGCTCCCGCTCGTAATGATCGGCGCCGAATCGATCCGAGACCACCTCCGGCAGGATCTGGCGGAAATATTTCCACGCGCGGTTACCGTTGCCGAGCAGGCATTCGGCCATGATGGCCCAGGTGTTGGCGTGGCTGAAGATGCCGCCGTTTTCGCCAATGCCGGGGTTCGATCCCAGTGGCGGGTCCTCGGGCTCTGGAATCCCCTTGAAGGGAGGCATCAGGATGCGCAAGCCGCAGTCGCTGTCGAGCATTTCGGCGGCGGCATCCATGGCCATCTGGCCGCGGTTTTCGAAATCGCCCACGCCGGAGAGCACGGACCAGCTTTGCGGGTTGAGGTAGATGCGCCCCTGCCGGTTGGCCGCGCTCCCCAGGACCTTGCCGTTGCTGAAGAGCAGGCGGCGATACCAGCGGCCGTCCCAGACCTTGTCGGAGTTCAGGATAGCCGTGAGTTCCGCGATGACGCGTTCACACCAGGCCACATCTGCCGGGTGATTGCAGCGCCGGGCCACGTCGAGGAACAGCTTGCAGGAGTAGACCATCTGCATGCCGAGCATCACGGATTCCGCGTGCTCATCGCCGAAGAGCGCCAGGCTGTCGTTCCAGTCGGCATGGTACAGCGTGGGCAAGCCATTGGGGCCGCGCCGTTCATAGATATAGACGAGCCCCTTCATGATATGCTCGTAGACCGTGCCGCTGCTGTTGTCGCGATAGGGGATCATCTCCTCCAGCAGGCGCAGGTCGCCGGTCTCGGCGATCAGGTTGTGAATGGTGTAGATCTGCCAGACCGTATTGTCGCAGCGGCGCGGTGTGTCGCGGATGGGGCGGGGGTCGTCCGGGAAGAATGCGAAGCAACCGCCGCCGTCGGGCGTCTGCGAGGCAAACACCTGCCGCATGCGCTGCAGGGCAAAGGCCGGGTCCATGTTGGCCACGGCCATGGCATCCTGGGTGGTGTCGCGGTAGCGCAGTCCGTCGGTCCCCATGTGGTCGGTGGAGATGGTGCGCGCGAGGTCGAGCGCCACCATGCAGTTGTAGGGGATCCAGGTGTTGACCATGCGATCCACTTGGGCATCGCCGGTGTCCACGACTGTGGGCTTCAGGCGTGCGGTCCAGAAAGCGTCAATGGCGGTGATGCCCGCAGCGACAGCCGCAGCGCTCTGGTATTTGCGGATCAGTTCTTCGGCTTGCGGCCATTTGTCGGCCAGGGCAAAAGTAAACCCGAGCGATTTTTCAGCGCCGGGCTCCAAGTGTAAATTCACGCCCTGCACGGCGCAGGCATGACCGCCCAGCGGCAGGTCGGAGTTGCTCAGTTCGGCGCCAGCGCGCAGGGCGCAGGGCGACTCGTAGCTGCCGGCCTTGCCGATGAAGGCTTCGCGCGAGCACTCCCAGCCGGAAATCTTCTCGCTGCAGCCGATCAGCATGGCCGGGGAGAAGGGTGCTTCGAAGACGTGGTAGTTGTAACGGATGGCGCCGAGTTCGGGGTCATAGCGCAGTTCGAACTGGTTCTTGAGGTAACACCAGCCCAGGGCTTCTCGCATGAACTCCAGCAGGCCAAACTCCAGGAAATTCACCAGCTGCAGGTCCGCCGGCACGAGGCCGGTGTTGCGGACCCGCACTTGCCACAGCAGCACATCGTCTTCCGGTGGGATGCCCAGCGTGAGGCAGACTTCAACCCCGTCCTTGCGCGCGATAAACTCCGTCACACCGGGGCGGTGCCGGCACTCGAAGGCGTCGAGCGCCGTACAGGTGGGTGCAAAGTGCGGATTCCACACGGCGCCGGTGCGGCGGTCACGGACGTAGAGATAGAACCCCGGACGATCGCCGGGCGCGGCGGTGTAGTGATAGCGGGTGATGCGCCGGGAGTACGGCTCCATGTGCCAGAGCAGTCCGCCGGCATTCTGGCTCACAAACGCGCGCAGGCGGCGGTTGCCCAGGTAGTTGATCCAGGGGCGGGGAGGCTGGGGGTTGGTGATGACGTATGCGGTTGCGGCGTCGTCGAAGTGACCGTAGTTTGCTTTCATGTGTTCCGATAGAACTCCGTGCCATCTTTGCCATCGAGCGCAGCATCGAGCCGGTCAGGCCGCGTGATAATGGCCCGTCGTCCCTTGCCGCTCTCTTCCAGAAAATTGATCACGCCCTGCACCTTGGGCCCGATGCTACCGGCCGGGAATTGGCCGGAAGCCATGTACTGCTTGGCTTCTGCCAGGCTCACGCGGTCGAGGTCCTTCTGCTGGGCCGTGCCGAAGTTCAGGGAGACCTTGGGGTTCGGCATGAGGATGATCAGCAGGTTCGCTTCCGTCTCCGTGGCCAGCAGGGCAGATGTGAGGTCTTTGTCGATGACCGCCTCGATACCTTCGTAATCGCCGTTGTCCTTGACCCAGACCGGAATTCCGCCGCCGCCGCCGGCAATCACGATGTTCCCTTCGCGGGCGGCATGGCGGATCATGTGACGCTGCACCACCTTGACCGGCCTGGGGCTTGGCACCACGCGTCGGTAGCCGCGGCCGGAATCTTCCACGATCCGCCAGTCGTACTTGGTGCGCATGGCCTCGGCCTGTTCCCGGGTCAGGAACGTGCCGATCGGTTTGGCCGGATTCTGGAACGCCGGGTCGTCGCGCTCGACAATTACCTGGGTGATCATGGTCACGACATACCGGTAGACGTTGCGGCGCTTCAGGTGATTCAGCAGGGTTTGCTGAAGAAAATACCCCATGTTGCCCTGCGTCTCGGCGACCAGCACATCAAGCGGCATCTCCGGGGCCATCTCCTTGGCCCGCTCATGGCGGATCAACTGCTGGCCGACCTGCGGGCCGTTGCCATGGGTGAGGATGATGTTGTAGTCGCGGTCCACCAGGCTCATCAGGTAATTGCAGATGGTCCCGGCGTTGCGCTCCTGCTCCTCCACGGAGCCGGTCTCGCCGGCGCGGATCAACGCATTACCGCCCAGCGCCACCAGCACCGTCTCGCGGTCGCTCCGGTAGAGGTCACGATTGACACGCTGTGGCTGATTGCCCATGGGAATTCGCTCTCAACTCAGCCATTCGCAAGATGGCGCTCGGCGGGTCCGGCGGCCCCGCCCTACCTGCCTAATTCGCGGGGTTTCGGGTAGGGCGGGGCCGCCGGACCCGCCGTGATTACACCATCATGTAAATCCACTAATCCTGTCAGAACGCGGTCGCAGCCATTACACGTCTTATCCGCGGTAGGTCGGCGGCTTCGGGTCCAGCCATGCCATGAGTTCCGGCCGGATGGCATAGGCGAACCAGAAGTTGCCGTACGGATTGTAGTGGCCGAAGACTTGAGCGCCGGCGCGCGCGACATACAAGCGCTCACAGAACTGGTTGATGGTGCCGCGGTACGTCTTGAACTCGGCGGCGATCTTTGGCAGGGTGTCGATGTACTGGTATTTCCGCTGATCCAGGAACTTCACGAAGTCGGCGTCGAAGCGGGTGCCTTTCTTGGTGTAGTTCTGGACGGTCGGCACATCGTAGCTCAGCATCAGCATGAGCTTGCGATTGTTGGCCTTGCTCCATGCCTGGAACTGATCCACGACAAACATGGTGGAGCGGATGCCGTAGGCGATGTGGAGCTTCTTGGCGTCGGCTGCGCGCGTCTTCGGGTTGCGCAGGTTGACTTTCACGCCAAACGCTTCCGCCAGCTTCTCGGATTCCTCGATCGGCGCCTCGCCGCCTTCGCGCAGGCAGTAGAGGTGGGCAACCGGGTCATCCTTGAACGCGTTGTAGAAGTTGTCCTTACCGACGAGTTTATTGAGATCCGTGACTTTCTTGAACATGCCCGGGCGTTCCTCCCACTTTCCGGTGGCGAGATTGAAGCGCAGGTGCATCCAAGGGAAGCCGTGCACAGGATAGCCGTCCTTTTTGCCGCGCGGCAGGTTGCGACACATCCAGGCCACGCGGACCCAGCGGGCCGCGTCGATGTTGCGCATGTAATCGTCATCCCAGATGTTCAGGATGATATATTCAGCGGAGAAATCCTTCTGGGCTTCCATGCGCATGGCGCGGCGGTAAGCCTGGTAGACGCCGTAGCCCCCGACGCCGAAGTTGCGGATCGGCTCGCGGAAATTGGCGGCCAGGGCTTCTTGCCAGGTTTCGCCGTCGCTGACCTGCGCGCACTGGGTGTAACTGTCGCCGTAGGTGTTGATGCGGCACGGCTGGTTCGCGTAGTTGATCATGGTGCGGTGCTTGCCGCGCGGGTGATAGGTGCCGGCCGTGATGGCGCCGTCCATGCCGTCCTGCATGCAATGATTGCTGTGCACGTACCCGAGTTCCGGGTCAAACGTGAGAATCGCGGGATTCTTCGGATCCAGGTACCGGTCGATTTCCACCTGGTGGTAGGCACAGGTGTGAAGCAGATGCTGCACATTCTTAAGTTCGCTCATGCTCGGTGTCCTTACGCGCTATGGTTCCGGGTTGCTTGCAGATGGTGCGCCTGGCGGGGATTGAACCCACAACCTTCGGCTTCGGAGGCCGACGCTCTATCCAATTGAGCTACAGGCGCAAAAGGCAGTCATAATAAACGCGAAGGGGGCGAAGTTCAAGGAGGGAAAACGGAAGGACGGAAAGACGGAAGAACGGAAGTGAACCGGTAATGCGGCAGCACTTTCCGTTTTCGGCCATCAGGCTTGTTGCGGTCAATGAAAAGGCAGCGTACAATTGGCGCCTTTGATTCAACCACAATACAAGGCAGGCTTCATGCACATCTACACCCGGCAAGGCGACAAGGGATGCACGCGGCTGATCGGCGGAGAGCGCGTCGGCAAGGATGATCCGCGGGTTCGCGTCGGCGGTGAGGCGGATGAACTCTGTTCCTGGCTTGGGCTTGTCGCTGCGGAGGCGCCGGCTGGGCGTCCGAAACTGGCCAGGCAAGTGCGGCAGGTGCAGGGTGAGCTCTTTGCCGTGGGCGCGGTGGCGCAGTTGCAGGGGCATGGTAAAGGGCGCCAACGGATCCGGCTGGTAGGCGCCCGGGAATGTTCCCGCATCGAACGCTGGATTGACGCCATCGAAGCCGAGGTGCCGCCGCTGGACGGATTCATCCTGCCGGGCGGATGCCGCGCCGCCGCCGCGACGCACGTCGCGCGCAGCGTCTGCCGCCGCCTGGAGTGCGACCTAGTGGCCTTGTCGCGTACCGCCGATGCAAAGAACGCAGCCGTAATGATGAACGCCGTGGCTTATGTCAACCGACTGGCCGATTATCTATTCGTGCTGGCACGCTTCTGCAACCACATCGCCCACGTCGAGGAACCCGTCCGCGCCATCCGCGAAAATCCGTAGCTAAAAGTCCCTTTGCTGTTTTATCATTTGTTTTGAAAAATACGCTATGCCTGCTGACACCGACAATTCCCCTCCATCCGTGTTCTGCGACATCTGCCCCAAGTCCTGCCGGCTGCCCCCCGGACAGCGCGGCGATTGCCGGATCCGCGAGAATGTCGATGGTCAGGTCAGCCCGATCACCTATGGCCGCCCCTGTTCCATCCAGGTGGACCCGATCGAGAAGAAGCCCTTCTTTCATTATTATCCCGGCACGCAAATCCTTTCGCTCGCCACTGTGGGGTGTAACCTGCACTGCCTGAACTGCCAGAACCGGGAGATTTCGCAGGGTAACCCCGAGGAGCACCCCACGTACGATCTGCCGCCGGCCAAGGTTCCGCGGTTGGCCAGGGAACAGGCTTGCCCGGCTGTGGCTTACACCTATACGGAACCGTTGGTTTGCTTTGAATACACGTACGATTGCTCCGAGGCTTGCCGAACGGCCGGGATTCGCAACGCCATCGTCACGGCTGGCTACGTCAACCCTGACCCGCTGCGCAGACTCTGCCGCGTGTTGGATGCCGCCACGCTCGATATAAAGGCCCTGTCTGATAAATTCTACCGCGAAGTCTGCGGCGCTTCGCTGGCACCTGTGCTGCGGACCGTAGAGATCCTGAAGGAGGAGGGGGTCTATCTGGAGCTGAGCAATCTGGTGATCCCCACGCTGAATGACTCCGATGCGATGTTGCGCGACCTCTGCCGCTGGGTGAAGGAGCACGTGGGCGTGGAAACGCCCTTTCACTTCCTGCGATTTTTCCCGCGCCATCGCCTGACCGACCAGCCGCCGACGCCCGCAGCGACGCTGCTGCGGGCCCGGGCTATTGCCCAGGCCGAGGGGCTGCGGCATGTGTATCTCGGCAACCTGGACGTGCCGGGCGGTGAGGACACCTGCTGCGCCGCCTGCGCGGCGCAGCTAATCCGGCGAAAACGCTACACGATTGCGGAAAATCGCCTGCAGAACGGGAAATGCCCGGACTGTGGACATCCGGTGAATGGCAGATGGGCGTGAGGGGAGACTTGGAGACTGGAAGGCTGGAAGAATGGAAGACTGGAAGAAAGGAAGGCTGGAAGGAGATTGGAGTAACGTAAAGGTTTTTCACGTTGTTGGTGCGTTCTCATCCTTCCAACCAGCAGCTCCCATTATGGCGCCAAAACGCCTTACGGCGTCACTACAAACGGCCTAGAAACGTCAAAAAGCCGTTCGTAGTGTGCCCGTAAGGGCATTCGTGTCGCCATAATGAGAACTGCTGTCTTCCATCCTTCCAACCTTCCAGTCTTCCATTCTTCCATTCTTCCATTCTTCCGCAGTACAATAAGTGCTTTTACACGAGAGGACCTTTCACATGGATCCAGTTGCACCCATCCGTCTTGGCGTGAACATCGATCATGTCGCGACGCTGCGTCAGGCGCGCCGCACCGTGTATCCAAGCCTGCTGGAAGCGGCGGACGCCTGCGAGCGCGGCGGTGCCGAGGGGATCACCGTGCATTTGCGCGAGGACCGGCGTCACATTCAGGATGCGGATGTGTACCAGTTGCGCCGTCAGATTCGCGCGCGTCTGAACCTGGAGATGGCCAACCATCCGGAGATCGTGGCGATTGCCCGGGACGTGAAGCCGGACGAAGTCTGTCTGGTGCCGGAGCGGCGGGAGGAGCTCACCACCGAGGGCGGGCTCGATGCGGCCGGGCAGCGCCGCGAGCTGGCGGCCACATGTGACGCGTTGCGCGCGGACGGCATTCTCGTGAGCCTTTTTATTGACCCCGATTTGCGACAGGTGGAGGCGGCCGCCGAACTGCGCGTACCGTACATTGAGCTGCATACCGGCACGTATTGCGAGCGCACGGGCGCTGCGGCGGCCACGGAGCTGGCGCGGCTGCACGCGGCTGCCGTGCGTGCACATGAACTCGGGATTCGCGTGAATGCGGGGCATGGGCTGAACCTTGAGAACGTGTTGCCGGTCTGTGCGATCCCCTGGCTGGATACGCTGAACATCGGCCATAGCATCGTCTGCCAAGCGGTGTTTGTCGGTCTGGAGCACGCTACGCGGGCGATGTTGCGAACGATGCAGTCGTGGAGAACGTAGGAGACTGGAAGACTGGAAGAGTTGGAAGACGGTAAAAAGTGCCTACGCGTGCTGAAGAATTAGTGACACGGATGCGTGTGTCATTTCAGCTCTCTTCCCGGGTTTCGGTTTTCAAGCCTTCCATTCTTCAACCCTTCCCGTCTCATGGTTTCCTATAACTACCGGAACGGCTGAACTTGTAGCGTTTATCTTGCGAAAGGTAATTCATGCACTTCCTTACCAGCAGTCAGATACGTACATGGGATCAACGCGCCATTGCGGAGCGCGGTGTACGCGGTCTGGCGTTGATGAATCGTGCCGGGGCGGCTGTGGCACGTGTAGTGGCGCGTGTGGCGGCGCAGGGACGCGAGCAAAACGTTTGGCTGATTGCCGGTCGGGGAAATAACGGCGGGGACGCTTTTGTTGCGGCGCGCTGTCTTCACGAGGACGGTTTCCTCGTTCGGGTGCGGATGACCTGCGCGCCGGAGGCCTTGCGCGGCGATGCGCGGGGTGCATGGGAGCAGATGCAGCAGGCGGGGGTGTCTTTTCAGGCGTGGACCGAGGTGTCGGCCTGGCTGGCGGACAAAGGGGCGGATCAGCCGTGCGGCGGCGTGATCGTGGATGGCCTGCTCGGGACCGGGAGCGAGGGATCGCCGCATGGCGTGGTGGCTGCCGCTATCCGTTGGATCACACGTGCGCGCGGTCGCTGCCGTGTGGTGGCCATTGACATCCCCTCCGGCTTGAACGCCGACACCGGTGACTCGGGCGATCCCATTGTGCGCGCGGATGTTACGGTATCACTGGCGGCGCCCAAGACGGGGTTCCGGAATCCGAAGGCCTGGGAATGGCCCGGGCATGTCGAGGTGGTGGATATTGGGCTGCCGCCGGATTTGCAGCCGGAACCGGAGGCCGGCGATGGGGTTCAGTTTATTGGCGCCCCGGAGTTGGTGCCCTGGATGGCGCCTCGCGGGCGGGGAACGCACAAGGGCCATTATGGGCATGTGCTCGTGATCGGCGGGTCGCACGGCCTGAGCGGCGCTCCGGCCTTGGCGGCGATGGGCGCCTTGCGCAGCGGCGCCGGGTTGGTCTCCGCGGCGGTGCCGGAGACCTGCCTGCCGTGGATGGCGGCGCTGGCACCTTCAGCCATGGCGCATCCCATTCGCTGCGAACGGGGCGCCATGACCGCGGCCGCGCTGGCTGCCGGGATCCGGCCAGTGTTAGCGTTCGACGTGGTGGTTGCCGGTCCCGGTATGTCGGTCGGCGAGGGAACGGCACGTATGGTGGAAGAGTTGCTGCGCGGATCTTCCAGCCGGCTGGTGCTGGATGCGGATGCGCTCACGGTGCTGGATGGACGCGTGGAGCAGTTGCGCCGTACGGCTTCCGGGCCTTCTGTGATCATTACGCCGCATCCCGGTGAGGCGGCGCGTTTGTTGGGCGTGACCAGCGCGGTCATCCAGGCTGATCGAAACGCGGCTGCACAGGAATTGGCAGCCCGCAGCCAGGCAGTAGTGGTATTGAAAGGCGCGGGGACCCTGGTAGCCGCACCGGCTGGCGCACGGCACCTGAACCTGACCGGCAACCCCGGCCTGGCCAGCGGCGGCACGGGTGATGTGCTGGCCGGTCTGATCGCCGGATTGTGGGCACAGGGGCTGCCGCCGCTGGACGCGGCCCGGCTGGCGGTTTATCTGCATGGTACGGCCGGCGATCTCGGCGTGTGGCAGTCGGGGGAGCAAGCCCTGGTTGCGGACGATCTCGGGCGCTGGCTGGGGCCGGCCTGCCGCTGGCTGGAGGCGATGGGCTGAAGCACATCCGGCTTGACCCGTAGTAGGCGCATCGGATATGTAGGTAGCGCCATGGGCATGTATCACCCCGGGATGCGTAACGTATGAACCACTTGCTGCAACAACAAATCCTACGGCACCTGAAAGACGTGGATCTGTCGGTGGCGCCGTGGAAGGATTTCCTGACGGACGTGGCATCCCGGTACGATGAGCTTGAGCGCCAGATCGGCGGTGCCGGTGGTGCGCATGAGGAGCTCAACAAGCGCACGCGCGATCTGGAACAGAGCCACGAGCTGGCGCTTCGCGTGGTGGATGACCTGGAGAAATCGCACCGGGAACTGCAGGCCGCCATGGACCGCGCCAACCGGTTGGCCGTCGCCGCGGAGGAGGCCGGCAAGGCCAAGGGCGAATTCCTTGCCAACATGAGCCACGAGATCCGCACGCCGATGAACGCCGTCATCGGCCTGACAGGACTGCTGCTGCAGACGTCACTGGCCGATGAGCAGCGTGACTACGCCGAGACCATCAATGCCAGCGGCGAGGCCTTGATGGCGCTGATCAATGACATTCTGGACTACTCGAAGATTGAGGCGGGCAAGCTGTCCATCGAAAACGAAAACATGGATGTGATCGGCACCGTGGAGGCGGCCTTGGATCTGCTGGCGGAGCAGGCTGTGGCCAAGGGCATTGAGATGATGTCCAGCGTGGATCCCGATGTGCCGGCCGGAATCTGCGCCGACACAGGCCGGATCCGGCAGATTTTGCTCAACCTGCTCTCCAATGCGATCAAGTTTACCGATCAGGGCGATGTGGTTGTACGCGTGACGCGGGAACGGCAGGATGGTCCGCAGGTCTGGTTGCGCTTTACTGTGCGTGACACGGGCATCGGCATTCCGGAGGACAAGATGCCCCTGCTGTTTCATCCCTTTACCCAGGTCGATGGGTCTTCGATCCGGCGGTATGGCGGCACCGGGCTGGGCTTGGCGATCTGCCATCGCCTGGTAAACATGATGGGCGGCCAAATCGGGGTAGAGAGCCTGTCTGGCAGCGGCTCGAGTTTCTGGTTCCTGATACCGGGTGAACCCTGCGAGGTGCTGCGGCCACGCTACGATTCCAGTTCGTCCTCGCTGGGCAAGTTGCGTGTGGCGATTGTGGACGATAACAAGACCAACCTGTTGATTCTGGAACGCCAGTTGATGACCTGGGGGCTGACGCCGGACCGTTTTGAGGCTGCCGCGCCTGCCCTGGAGGCGCTCCGCTGCGCGGCGGAAGCGGGGAAGCCCTACGATGTGCTGCTGACTGATTGGATGATGCCGGTCATGGACGGCGCACAGCTTGTGCGTGCGGTGCGCGCCGAGTCGTCGTTGGCGGACATGCGCATTGTGATCATGAGCTCGTGGGGGCATTTGTCAGACCACGATTACCTGCGGCGTTTGCCCAGTGTTCAGATTATGGTTAAGCCGGTGAGGCAGTCCCAGCTGTGGGATGCGCTTGTGATCGGGATGATCGGCGGGCAGCATCCGGTCTCCGGCTCGCCCGGAGGCATGGAAAAGCGGATTGATCCTGCGCGTGCGACGCGGCTGCTGGTGGTGGAGGACAATGCGGTAAACCGGACGGTGTTGCTCCGGCAGCTGCGAAAGCTGGGATATGTCGATGCCGATGCCGTGAGCAACGGCATGGAGGCTGTGCGGGCTGTAACTTCGATTGCATATGACGCGGTGATCATGGACTGTCAAATGCCTGAAATGGACGGCTATGAGGCTTCGCAGCGCATCCGCAAGTTGCAGGAGTCCGGCCAGCTGGCTCAATCGGCCCCGCTGCCGATCATTGCCGTGACAGCTCATGCCATGCAGGGAGACTACGAGAAATGCCTGGCCGCGGGCATGGATGACTATCTTCCCAAGCCGATCCGGCTCGAGGATCTCAAGCGCATACTGGATCGCTGGGTGAAAACCGAAAACGGAAAACCCTATTCACCAGATCAAACGTAGGACGGAATGCATGAATCAGAAGCCGGTTGAAAATAGAGTCGGATCCGGCGGATGGATGCCGCCGGATGCGGCTGTTCGTGAGATACGCCGTTGTTTTGCGGATGTCATTGCGGATCTGGAGGCGCGGGCGGCGGAATACCGCGTCGACTGTCTGGATGTCGTGGACGCCGCGCTTTATGCCGGGTTCATCCGGCAGCTGCAGCAGATGGTGGCAGCTCTGTTGGCCGCCTGCAACAGCAGGTCGGATGCGGATGTGCGCCAGCAGGGGCATTCGCTGGCAGGCATGGGCGGTACGGTTGGGTTCCCCGAGATCTCCGTGGTGGGCGCGGAACTGGCCGTGGCGGCACGGGATGGCCGATGGGATCGTTGCCGCGAGCTGACCGAGCGCCTGCGCCAGTGGACCGCCACGCTCGTGCCACACGCCGGTCCGAAGCGCGTGCTCGTGATTGACGACATGGAGGATGTGCGCCGCCTGATCGGCTGCCTGCTCCGGTTGACCGGTTATACGGTTCGTGAGGCCGGGGACGGCCCGTCCGGCCTGCGCGCCTACCGGGAGGAGCGCGCGGACCTCGTGATTCTCGACATGTTCATGCCGGACATGGACGGGCTGGAGACCCTGCGCGATTTGCGGCGCCTCGACCCGGACGCACGCGTTCTGGCAATGTCCGGTGGCGGCGGCCGCAACAATCTGCAGGTGCTGCAATCCGCGGCTCGCATCGGCGCAGATAGCCTGATCCTGAAGCCGTTTACCAATGAACAGTTGCAGGCGGCTGTGGCCGGGCTCATGTAGTGGATGAATGAGGGCATGTCCTGTTTCCGCGCTTGCGCTACTCCGTAAAAGTGTGCTATTCACCGCACTTTGGTCGGCGGAGGTTGTAAAGCACGGAGATGTGTTGTGACGGAGCAGGAAGCACTTATTGCCTTGAATCAGGTTTCCGGGCTGGGCGCCATCACCGTTAAACGGATGATCGAGGCGTTCGGTTCCGCTGTCGCCATTTTCCACGCCGACGAACGGGATTTGCGACGCGTCCAGGGCATCGGGTCGGAGCGGGCGCAGGCCTTTCGGCGCGAACTGGACCTGGTGCATGCGGATGGCGAAATCGCCCGGGCTGCGGAGTTGGGTGTGCAGTTGCTGACCTGGGCAGATCCCGCGTATCCTGCGGCACTGCAGGCGATTGCCGACCCGCCGCTGGTGCTGTATGTGGCAGGTGCAGTCGAGCCGCTGGCCGGTCCATGCCTCGCCGTGATCGGTACGCGACGGCCAACCCAGTATGGCCGCGAAATGGCGCAGAAGCTGGCGTTTCAGCTGGCAGGAGCCGGATATGTAATTGTCAGCGGACTGGCTCTGGGGATCGATACCCAGGCCCACCGTGGCGCACTGCAGGCTGGCGGGCGCACGGTTGGTGTGCTTGGCGGCGCGCTGGATTGCCTGTATCCGAAAGAGAATGAGGGGCTGTCACGGGAAATGGCCTCGCAGGGCGGGGCCGTTATGTGCGAGTATCCCTTCGGACGCCAGCCCGACCGCCAGACGTTTCCGATGCGTAACCGCATCGTCAGCGGACTGGTCAAGGGCGTCGTGGTGATTGAGGCGCCGCTGAACAGCGGCACACTCATCACCGTGGATCAGGCGCTCGATCAGGGACGTTCCGTGATGGCGTTTCCGGGGCGCGCCGATTCGCCGGCCTCCGCTGGCTGTCATCGGCTGTTGCGCAGCGGGGCGCGCCTGGTGACGTCTGCTGATGAGGTGCTCGAGGAGTTACAGGAGTTGCTGCCAGCCTCTGCGGGGCGGATGGCCGCGCGGTCGGTGCTGCCGGAGCGTGCGCCGCAACCGCCCGCCTCGGCGGAAGAGCGGCTGCTGCTGGAGCGGTTGGAGAACGAGCCTCTGCATGTTGACGATTTGATCCGGGCTACCGGGCTGCCAGCCGGCACCGTCAACGCGCTGGTGGTGGGCTTGCAGATCAAGCGCCGTTTGAAACTGCTACCCGGCGGTATGGTGAAAATAGCGTGAAGAAAGGTATCTATGTCAGATCGTAGTCTCGTGATTGTCGAATCGCCAGCAAAAGCCAAGACCATCGGCAAGATGCTCGGCAAGGATTTTCTGGTGAAATCATCCGTGGGGCACATCCGTGACCTGCCGGAGCGGGAACTGGGCGTGGATATCGAGCACGACTTCAAGCCCAAGTACGTCATCTCTCCGAAAAAGACCAAGGTTGTGGAGGAGTTGCGCAAGGCGGCCAAAGAATGCACCGCTATCTACCTGGCGCCTGATCCGGATCGCGAGGGGGAGGCCATCGCCTGGCATCTTCGTGAGGCGCTCAAGGCTGCCTGCAAAGGGAAGCCGGTCTTTCGGGTGCAGTATAACGAGATTACGCCGCGGGCTGTGCGGGCGGCCTTTGAGCACCCCGGCGAGATTGACATGCGGCGCGTGGATGCGCAGCAGGCGCGTCGCGTGCTGGACCGCATTGTCGGTTACATGGTGAGCCCGCTGCTGTGGCGTCAGGTCCGTCGCGGCCTGAGCGCCGGCCGCGTGCAGTCCGTGGCCCTGCGTCTGGTGTGCGAGCGGGAACGTCTGATTCAGGCTTTCACGTCTGAGCCGTACTGGGTGATGGGTGCGGTTGTACATAAGCAGGTCGCACCGCTGGACAATTTTTCCATCAAGCTGACTAAGATCGACAATGCCAAGGTCGAGATCCATGCCGAGGAGGCTGCCCGGGCCGTGCTTGATGATCTGGCCGGGCGCACGCTGCGCGTGGCCGATGTGCGCACACGCACGGTTCAGCGGCGTCCGCTGCCGCCGTTCATCACCAGCACGCTGCAGCAGGCTGGTTCCAGCGTGCTGGGGCTTTCACCCAAACGCACCATGGGGCTGGCCCAGCGCTTATATGAAGGTGTGGATTTCGGCCAGGGGCCGGTCGGTCTGATCACCTATATGCGTACGGATTCCGTCAGCATCGCCCGTGAAGCCCAGGACTCGGCGCGGCAGTTTATTACCTCCCAGTACGGCGACGCCTTCTACCCGGAAACGCCCAACGTCTACCGTAGCCGTTCCGGCGCCCAGGAAGCGCACGAAGCCATCCGCCCCACGGATGTCACGCGCACGCCCGAGAGCCTCACGGGCCATCTGGAGCCGGCCGAGTTGCGCCTGTACGACCTGATCTGGCGCCGGTTTCTCTCCAGCCAGATGACGCCCGCACGCATTGCGCAGCGTACCGGTGTGATCGCATCCGCCCCGCCTCCGGCCCAGCAGCACCAGTACGAGTTCACAGCCTCCGCTTCGGAAGTGATCTTCCCCGGCTTCCTGCGGGTCATGGAGCTGGACATTCGCAAGGTGCGCGAAAACGGCGACGATGCCGAGGACGAAACCGATGAGGTTGACCGCCTGCCGCCGCTGGAAACGGGCGAGTCGTTGGACCTGGTGGACTGGCTGAGCGACCGCAAGGAGACCAAGCCGCCTGCGCGCTACAGCGAAGCCTCGCTGGTCAAGGCGCTCGAGGCCAACGGGGTGGGGCGACCATCCACCTATGCCGCGATTATCGAGACGCTGGATGCGCGTGCCTATGTCACGCGCGAAAAGCGACAGCTCGCGCCAACCGATCTGGGCTTACAGGTTTGCGACCTGCTGGTCCTTAAGCTTAATGACCTTTTTGACGTCGGATTCACCGCGGCCATGGAGGAGTCGCTGGACAAGGTTGAGGAAGGCGGCGTCGAATGGGCGGTCATGATGGGCGAGTTTTATACACGGTTCAGCCGCTGGATGGCGCTGGCGAAGGAACCGCCCGCCGACATGGCCCGCGTCAATGCCGTGCTGTCGTTGCTGGAGCTGGTGAACGAGTGGGCTCCTCCCACTCTGCGCGGCAAGCGCACGTACAGCGACGATAAGTTTGTCGAATCCATACGCGAGCAGATCGCCAAGAATGAAAAGGCCATCTCCGATCGTCAGCTCGATGCGCTGGGACGCATGGCCGTGCGCTACCGCGAGCAGATTCCGGAAGGCGAAACGCGCCTGGTTGACGCCGGCTTTACCGCCATGCTCGAGGAGGAGCGCAATGCTCCGCCGCGCGAGATTGCGCTGCGCAAGTTTGCCCTGCTGCAGACCGTCGAAATGGATGAGCGCCAGCGCAAGTTTATTGATTCGCTCGCGCAGCAGGAGGCTGCCGGGCGTCGCCTCACGGCGCCGCAGGCGGCTGCGCTCGACCGGGCGCTGCTGCGCTATGCAGCCGTGATCCCCAACTTTGAGCAGGAACGCCAGCAGCTCGGAATCGTGGCGGAGGCGGCCAGCATGGAGCCGGACAACGAGAGTGCTCCGCTGCTGGAGGTGATGGGCAAGGTCACCACGTGGCGCGATGCCGTCAAGCGCGGTAAACGGACGTTTGACGATAAGGAGTTCTTCGAGAGCCTGTCGCGCCAGTTCAAGCAGCGCGCCGGCCTGTCGCCGCGTCAACGCGCCGCGCTCGGAAAAATGCTCTTTCGCTACAAGGAACAGATTCCGGACTTCGAGGATACCGTGCAGCGTCTGGGCTTGCGCAAGAACAAGGAGAAGCCGGCGGAAAATCCGCCGGAGACCGCGCCCGCGGCAGCACCAGTGCAAGGGTAGGGGGGTGAATTTCGCATTGGCACCCAGGTGGCCCGGGCGCCACTCGGCCCTGAGCTAGCGGCCGAAGGGCTCCGCGCACGGGCAGGAAGCTAGGCCCGTTGCCGTGTGTACGCATGCCCGTGCGCGGAGCGCCCGGGCCACCAACGCCTGATGGCCACAGGGTTCTTGTTTCCGCCAGGCGGGCAGAAGATTTTTAAATCGGCATCTCATGAAACGCCCATCCATCCTGCGCGTCGAGGCGCCGCCGATCCAGATCGGCGAGGTGACAGATGCAACGGTGCCCAAGCTGACCGCCGATCCGTGGGTGGAGCAGTTTGTAGGACACCTGACATCGGAACGTAACGCCTCCGCGCACACGGTTTCCGGCTATCTCCAGGATCTGGCCCAGTTTGTGGCGCTGGTCTGGCCCGGACCGCAGACGCGTCCGCCGTACAACTGGCGACAGCCGGACCGCTTTGCCGCGCGCGGCTTCCTGGTGAAGTTCTCCAAGGAAGGCGCCGCACCTGCCACCATTCGCCGCAAACTTTCCTCGATGCGCGCATTCTACCGTTTTTTGGAACGCGAGGAAGCGATCGAACGCAACCCCTTTGGCGGCTTGCGTGGTCCGCGGCTTGCCAAACACCTGCCGCAGATCCTGAGTGTCACGCAGGTGCAGGCGTTGCTCGAGGCGCCGGTACAGGCACTGGCGGAGCAGGAAAAGAACGGCGTCAAGCCCGAGCCTTCGGCTGTCTACGCGTCGCTGCGCGATGCCGCCATCCTGGAGCTACTCTACAGCACCGGCGCTCGCATCAGCGAAGCCGCGGGGCTGAC
The DNA here is from genome assembly GCA_037129105.1 of bacterium. GTDB lineage: Bacteria > Verrucomicrobiota > Kiritimatiellia > RFP12 > CAIWXQ01 > CAIWXQ01. The sequence continues at coordinate 506 of JBAXVM010000004.1, read as the reverse complement.
GCGCCGTCACGTGGATCTGCTGGCCGGCGTGGCACGGGTGCGCGGTAAGGGAAAGAAGGAGCGGCTCTGTGCGTTGGGGCGTCCGGCCGTGCACGCGCTGGAGAAAGCGCTGGAGGTGTCGGAACTTCTCTGGCCCGCTTCGGCCAAGGACACCAGCCCGATCTTCCTGAACCTGCACGGCGGACCGCTTACCACGCGCTCCATGGAGCGCAACATGAAAACGTGGCTGGCAGCCGCGGGCCTGCCGCGGGCGCTGACGCCGCACAAGCTGCGCCACTCGTTTGCCACGCACCTGCTCGACGCCGGCGCGGATCTGCGTAGCGTGCAGGAATTGCTCGGCCACGCCAGCCTCACCACCACACAGATCTACACGCAGGTTTCAGTCGAGCGGTTGAAGGAAATCTACCGCCACGCCCACCCGCGCGCGTAAGTCGATATTGGGGCAACCAATCGAAATCGCAATCGAAATCGAAAAGAAGAAGCGCGTGACTCGCAATGGATACGTG
>JBAXVM010000399.1:0-1614 GCA_037129105.1 bacterium | reverse complement strand
CGGCGGTTTGCCGTGGCCTTTTGGACACTGGTCGCGCTGGTGGCCTATGGGCTGGTGCTGGGGCGTGAGGCGCCGTTCTACCGGATCGCGTTTCAGGTCCTGCCGGGGTTTGATGCCTTTCGGTTCCCGAGCCGATTCCTGTTTGTCGTTGAGCTGGCGCTGGCGTTGCTGGGCGGTCTGGGCCTGACTTACGTGCAGGAGTTCCTGACGCAGCGGGCGCGACCGCCAAAATGGGATCGCCGCCTTCCCGGCGTGATCGGCGCCTGCCTGGCACTGGGCATGGCCGGCGATCTCGTAATGCAGAATCTTCGACAGAATCCGATCGTATCCGCCCGAACCTGGCTGACACCGCCACGCAGCGTCACGCTCATTCGGAACAGCGGCGCGGAAGGCAGGGTCTTCACCCCCGTCAGTCCATTGCTCCACATGGCCGCGTATCAAATGGCCGGCGGGTGGAGCGGCGACCTGACCCCTTATATACGGCATCGTGAATTCCTGCAACCGGACTCCAATCTGCTGCACGGTCTCGCCACGTTGGATGGCTATGCCGGTATTTCGCCGCGGTGGACCGTGGACCTGATCGGCGATCATAACCGGAGTGGCCTGCTCAATCGCTTATATGGCGTTGACGCCGAAGGCGGGCTGCATCTGGCCCCTCCGTTGTTCGATTGGCTCGAGGCGATGTCCGTACGCTGGCTCATCCTGCCCCTGACGAACGCAAACGCGCGCCTGCAGCACGTCGCGAGCGCGCCGCCAGCGGAGGTGTACTGCCTGACCAATTCGCTGCCGCGCGTGCGGGTCATTTCACGGGTCCGGCGCGTGGCTTCGCCTGCCGAGCTTGGTCAGTTGGCGCGGAGCGGAGCGTTTGACCCGCGGGTTGAGGTTGCGATGGAAGGTTCTGCTGCGGATGCAGTCGTGGCAGCATTGGGTAGCGAGATAGCCGAAGACAAGTCGACCGGCTGCGCACGCATCGTTCAGGAGCGGAATACCGAGATCGTCATTGAGGCAGGGACGCCGCGCAGGGCGCTTTTGCTGCTGTCGGACACCTTTTACCCCGGATGGTACGCGACCGTGGATGGCCAGCCCGCGCCGATTCTGCGTGCCAACCTGGCCCACCGCGCCGTGTTGCTGACGCCCGGCACGCATCGCGTCGTGTTTGCCTACCGGCCAGCCAGCGTGAGACACGGCTTATTTCTGACAGGCATCGGCCTGCTGCTGGTGCTGGCCGCGGCCCTGGGTTGCTGGTGGAAGACGAGGCGGGCAGGTGAAATCAGGGGGGATGACAATAGGCACTGTTAAATTTGGAACTCATGAAAGCAGGAAAATGCGAACGCATGAACTCCCTGAGTTCCTGTGTTCCAAATGAAAAACACCTGCTCCTTCTGCGGGTGTTGAGCACGATCAGTAAAGCGACGGTAGGGACGGCTTTACGCCGTCCAGTGTTTATCCATTTGCAGGTAGACGGCATAAAGCCGTCTCTACCCAAGGCAAGTCTGTGCAACAGGGATGCACCCCTTCGCCATGGTCTTTTCCTGAAGCACCACATAAGCCGCGTTTTTAACCGCCAAGACGCCAAGTACGCCAAGTTTCCCAGACGTTGTCTCTCCGCAGGCG
>JBAXVM010000398.1:0-1616 GCA_037129105.1 bacterium | reverse complement strand
TTTCCACAGATTACACAGATTATTCAGATTGTTTGCCCATCACGCTCCCTCTCCCCATCTGTGTAAATCTGTGTAATCTGTGGACCAAATCTCTCACCGTCTGCGACCCAGGTCGCGCACGCCAAAACTTCCCTATAGTCTTAGGACCTGCTCGTGTGTGGCGGAAAGGATCGCAGTGTACTGCGCTGCCAATGCATCCCGCGAATAGCGCTCTTCCGCCAGCCGCCGGGCGCCGGCACCCATGCGCTGCCGCAAACCGGGATCATCCGCCAGTTCCCGCAGCCGCGACGCCATCTCCGCGGCCGGTTGCTCCCCCGCGCACACAAACCCGCATCCGTATTCTGCAAGATCCGCTTCGAGCCAGGTGGAGCGGTTAAAAATTACGGGCAGTCCGGCCGCGATGGCGTCGAAGAACTTGTTCGGCGAATTTTCATGGAAGAACGGCGCGTGCATAAACGTCACCAGCGCCACGTCCGCGGCCTGGCAGAGTTCCACGATCTTCTCCCGCGGAAGCGAGCCGAAGAATCGCGATGCGGATAGGCCACCGCTGTCGCCCGAGCAGCCAGCCGCCACCTGCCGCAGCTTCCCTGCCTCGGCGCCATCGCCTGCAAACCACCAGACGATGCGCGCGTCGCCTGCCAGTTGCGAGACCGTCTGCACGATGTCGTCGATGGCGTTGCTGCGTCCCATGGCGCCCGTATAGAGCACGACCAGCTGGTCATCGCGCACGCCCATGGCCGCGCGGGTTGCCGCGCGGCGCGCCGCATCCGGCCGGAAGACATCCAGATCACAACTGTTGGGGATCGTGACAATCTTTTGCGGTGCGGCCTGCGACACGTCTGCGCTCATGCGGCGGGTCCGGCAGCCCCGCCCTACCGATCCATCATTGTTTGCAGGTAGGGCGGGGCCGCCGGACCCGCCGTGCGCCATCACCGGCATGGGCACCCCATCCAACTTGCTTTGCACACGCTCCGTCATGCCAATCGAGCAAGTTACAATCCGGCTGGCCCTTTGGTAGGCGCGCGCCTCCAGGCGGAACGCCAGCCGTTGCAACAGGTGATTGCGCAACACACCGGCCGCGATGGCGGCATCCGGCCAGACGTCGATCACCTCAAAGACAAACGGTATGCCGTATAGCCACCGCGCCAGCAACGCCGGCAGCGCCATGGTCAACGGCCCGCTCGAGGCAATGATCCGGTCGTACTGCCGCCCATGACGCAACACCTGCCACATGGCAAAGCCGGCAAAGGACAAAAACGAACCCACGCGCGCCATAAAACCCATCTGCGGCCGGTAGCGCGTGCGACTGACCAGCACCCGCATGCCGGCGCACTCCACGACCCGCCGCCCGGCCAGCGATGGATCATACGCCGCACAGCACAGCACGTCGACCTTGTGCCCGGCAGCCACAAAGCGCCGCCCGAATTCGTACGTCCGCACACTCCCCCACCCGGCCGGCGTGGCAAAATACTGATGGAGCCAGAGGATGCGCATCTGGCAGCTTGTCGGAAGTGGGTTGTTGTTCACTACAGGTTCCTAGTCCGGCGAAGCGAAGGATCTCGGTTCTCATGATGGCGACACGAATGCCCTTACGGGCACACTACGAACGGCTTTTT
>JBAXVM010000397.1:0-1624 GCA_037129105.1 bacterium | reverse complement strand
TCTATCTGGAACGCCACATTCTCCATGACGATGCCAAGCACGCGCCGGTGTGCCGACGCATCGTGGCAACGCTCTGCGGCAACGATTCCCAAAAGTGGGCCGAAGCCTCCGAGACCGCAAGAGGATGCCTGGAAGCCCGTGTTGCCCTGTGGGACAGGATTGCCACAGACCTCTCGCCTTGATGAGTTTGAAAGCCGCAGGCTAATACCAATCCCAACAATTAACAGCGCGTTTCCGCGTAGGGTGCGTGACAGACGGTTTGGATGACGGCCGGGTCGAGGCAAGCGGCACGCCAAGCGGTTTCGGCGGCTTCGAACAGGTCATCCACGGTGGCGTATTTTCGGTTCGACCAGTGATGGCTCCGCAGGTAGTGCCACAGATTCTCGACTGGATTCAGCTCCGGCGAGTACGGCGGCAACGTCATCAGCGTGATGTTCGACGGGCAGCGTAGATCGTTCGCCCGATGGTAACCGGCGCCGTCCCAGACCAGCACCGCCTGCACGTCGGGTGCGAGCGTTGCCGAGAATTGGGCGAGAAACAGATTCACGATGCCCGTGTCCAGCCGCGGCGAGATCAGCCCTTCGGCCTGCCCCGTCTCGGCGCACGTCGCGGCTAGGACATAAACGTATCCGTACTGCGTTTGCCGCACGGCACGGGGTCGCGAACCCGTTCTGGCCCAGACGCGAGTCAGCGTACCTTGCTGGCCGAACCGCGCTTCGTCTTCGTGAAAGACTTGCAGCCGGCGGTCGGGATAGTGCGTCTGGATCTCCGCGAGGCGCTCGCCAAATTTTTTTTGAATTCTTCTTGCGCGGCGGGATCGGTCTGGGGATGCTGCGGCCTGGGCACGAGCGACGAATAGCCGAGCCGATGCAACAATCCATACACCGCATTGAGCGAGCGCAGTTGCCCAAACTCGGACTCCAGAATCCGCTGCACGTCTTTGCCACGCAGCGTGCAGACGCCATCCTCCGGCAACGGACCGGCATCGAGCCGCTGTTGCAATTGGTCCGCTTCCGCAGGCGTGAGTGGCGGCTTGCGGCCGCGGCCCGCCTTGGTTTCTAACCCGGCCAGGCCTTCGCCGTTGTAACGGGCCACCCAGGCCTGCACTACACGCCGACTGAAGCCCGTGCACGTAGCGATCTCCGGTGCCGTGTAGCTTCGCTTCGCCAGCACGATGGTCCGCAACCGCTTGGCGATAGCAGCCCTCGGTTCCTGATCCGCCAACAGTTGCAATTGCCGCTCTGAATGATGATTCACCACCCGCATCATGTTCGCCTCCCTACGCTCGAAAATACTCCACCGAAACCTACGCGGGTCGCATGGTACGGAAGATGGGCGGATGGCGCAAGTCAGGCGGAGGGCGCGCTGGCAATTTCTGGGATGCGTATCAGTCGACGCCACGCGGCCCCGACTACGAGGGATTCGTTGCCGCCACGCGACCAGATGCAAAAAATCTTCCGATCCCAGCGGAATATTTTCTCGACGCATGTCGCGTCATTCTGTCGTTGTACCCCCGGAACTCTTCCCGACCAATGTGATGAGTTTTTCCACGCCGGCCTGCAGGCCTTTCAGGTCGCTGGCGGTAATAGCCAACGATTGCGGCACGGGCTTCTCTTTCACCAGC
>JBAXVM010000396.1:0-1628 GCA_037129105.1 bacterium | reverse complement strand
GTGCGCCCGTAAGGGCGTGCAGCAGGGACAGCGCCTGACGGCGCCACTACGAACGGAGCGCAAAGCCGTTTGTAGTGCGCCCGTAAGGGCGTGCAGCAGGGACAGCGCCTGACGGCGCCACTACGAACGAATGTAGTCTCCCCAAAAAACCTGCGCTTGCAGACGGATGGCGGGATGGGGATAATGCGGGGCTTGTGGAAGACAGGTGGCAGGTGTCCGTCACCTAAACAAAGAACCACGAACCAAGAACCAAGAACGATTCCCCGCCCCCCTTTACAAGGAAAAGCACATGATACAAACCATGGAACAAATATTGGGTCGCCTCGACCGGTTGCGCGAAGAACTGGTAGAGATGCGAGGTTATCTTTGACGTCGATAAACGTCGCCTCGTATTACAGGAACTAGACGCCCGCGCCGCGGCTCCCGGATTCTGGGACAGCCCGAATGCCGCACGCGAGGTGATCGACCGCACCAACGCCCAGCGTGCCTTTGTTAAACCGTACGACGAGTTCGCGCGGCAGATCGAGGATGCCAGCGTGATGCTGGAACTGGCCGACGCCGAACCCGAGGGGCCGGCGCGTGACCATGCTGTCGCCGATCTGACCAGTCTGCTGCAGCAGGCGGACGCACAGTATCGCAAGCTGCGCCTGCAATCGCTGCTGGGCGGCAAGCTCGATGCCTGCAACGCCTTCCTCACGCTGCATGCCGGCGCCGGGGGCACGGAATCGTGCGACTGGGCCGACATGCTCTTCCGCATGTACCGGCGCTATTGCGAAGAGAACGGCTTTGGCGTCGAAGTGCTCGACAGCCAGCCCGGCGATGAAGCCGGCCTCAAGAGCGTCAGCTTTCTCGTAACTGGCTCCTATGCTTACGGTTACCTAAAAGCCGAGCGGGGCGTACATCGCCTGGTGCGGATCAGTCCGTTCGACTCCGCCAAGCGGCGGCACACTTCGTTCACAGCGCTCGATGTGGTGGCTGAGCTGGCTGACGATATAGAGGTAGAGATCAAGGACGAGGATCTGCGTGTGGACACCTACCGCTCCGGCGGCTCGGGCGGTCAGCACGTGAACAAGACCGACTCGGCGATCCGCCTGACGCATCTGCCCACCGGGATTGTGGTGGCGTGTCAGGCGGAGCGTTCGCAGCACAAGAACCGCGCCAAGGCCATGAGCCTGCTCAAGGCCAAGATCTACGAACTGCAGTCCGACAAGCAGCGTCAGGAGATGGAGCGCTTTTACGGCGAGAAGGGCGAGATTGCCTGGGGGAGCCAGATCCGGTCCTACGTGCTGCAGCCCTATACCATGGTCAAGGATCACCGCACCGACGAGCAGACATCCAACACCGCCGCCGTACTGGACGGCGCCTTGCAGCCATTCATCGAGGCGTATTTGAAGAAGCTGGCCGAGCAGAAGACGGCGGTGTAAGGAGCGCGAACGGAAGACGGAAAACGGAAGACGGAAGACGGTGGGACGGTGGGACGGTGGGCGGTGAGACGGTGGGCGGTGGGACGGAGGACGGTGGGCGGTGGGACGGTGAGACGGTGGGACGGTGGAAGGAAGCCGCGCTTGTCATTCCGAACGGAGCGCAGGGCCGTTTGTAGTGCGCCCGTAAGGGCGTTGTAGAAGGGA
>JBAXVM010000395.1:0-1639 GCA_037129105.1 bacterium | reverse complement strand
ACTACGCCATCCGCGACACCAAGCACCAGCTCGTGCTGAAGTACAATTACTACACTTTCTACTTGAGAGTGAGGGATTCGCGAGGTGCAGAGGGTCAGGCTGCGAGTCTTGCGCCCTCTGAGCGGCGGAAGTCAATAATGGTGCGGAGGAATTTCGTGAGGTTTCGCTGTGGGGGAGCAGCCGCGAGAAAATCACCGAGGGAAGAACGCAGCGCGGCGGCGACGACAAACTCCGAGGGTGCGCCGGGCTGGCGCACGGTGCGCAGCCAGGAGCCGAAGTGCGCCCAAACGAGCTTGGGCGCGAGAGCGGAAAGGCACAGCATGAGACCCTGGGCGACGAGCGCGACCTGGAGGTAGCGATGATAGGCGGTGAGCTTTCTGCGGATAGCGTGGCGGTAGGAGTCGGAGCGGCGGTGCAGGAATTGGTCGCCGGAGCCGCGGTGCAAGGGGATCATGGCGCGCATCCAGAAGCGATAAGACCAAGCGCCGATCAGATGCAGGGCGTGTTTGAAAGTGAGTTCGATTTTGAACCGCAAGGAGTACGTGGCGATGATCTGTTCGGCGGAGAACGTGAGATTGGTAGAGAGCAGCAGAATGCGACCGCGGACGGGATGGATGACGGCGACAATGCGCACGAGCGCTCCGACGGGGCGCCAGAGGAGATCGCGCACACAGTACTGGAGGATGATGCCGTGTTCATCATAGGCCGGGCTGGGCATGGAGAGCAGCGGGCCGGCAAACAGGCCGACGAGTTTTATTTTTTGGCCATAGCGACGTGGGCGGCCACGGCGTGGCTTGGCCACCACCGGAGGTAGCTCATAGGCCGTGGCGTTCTTTTTGAGCCGAGAGATGAGATGACCGCCTTGGGCGAGCAGGCCGCGGACAATCTTACCACAGGCGTAGTAGGCATCGGCGACCAACAGGACTGGCTCCGGAAGACGCAGGCTTTGCAGCAGCAGCAGGAGCTTGTCGAGCAGGGTGCGACGGTCGCGGTTGGAGAAGACGAGTCCTTCGTGAATGCGGGCGCAAAGCGGTACGGCCTGAAAGGAGCCGGCGACGCGGCACAACAGCGCGAGGGCCTGGCAGCTGTGCCCCATGATATACTCAGGCTTCGTATTCTGGTCCGAGACCTGGTGCAGGGATTTGACGCCTGGCATCTTGCGGCCGCACTTGGCCTTCTTCAGTCCGTCGGCGAGCACCACCAAAAAGCCGTTGACCCGGTGCACGCCGGGATGCCTCCGCAGGACCAGCGCGGTCCAGACGCGGGCCAAATGGTCTGGGCACAGCGCGGAACTGTGAAAGAAGGCGAGCAGGCGCAGATAGGCGCGGGACTTTAACCCCAGGGCGCGGACACAGCTGGAGACCCCGCCCTGCAGATCGGAGCGGACGCTCAGAGCGGCGAGGCTGATGGCCAGCCAGCAGAACGTGCGGGTGCGGGTGCACGCCGGACGGAGTTGTTCGACCAAGGACCACCAAAGGAGCCAGAGTTGCATCGCCCGAGTATAGCATACCAATGCTTTACCGCAAGAGAAAACAACGTTTATCACTCGCAAAATGCAGTTATTTTATGGGCGGGAGATTGACGCGTCCGTCCCCCGGTTTAGCGTCGGTGCCATGGACGACGCCCAACTCGCCAAGTG
>JBAXVM010000394.1:0-1661 GCA_037129105.1 bacterium | reverse complement strand
CGGCGCCCACCAAGCGCACCGCCGCCGGCACGTTGAAGGCCGACTGGCGCGCCCCGGGGTTATCCCGCGGCAGTTCCCAATCCGTGTGGCGCAGGTCAAGACATTCAAACCGCAGGTGCCGGGCGCGACCAGCACGCGCACGGGCATGCGCATGTCGCCACGCGCCCGCAACTTGCGCAGGGCATCGCGCGCCGCCGCGAGCGTGGCGTACGGTCGCTTTGCGCTGCCATCGGCCCTGCTCGCCGTGGAGGTGGAAGAGACATGCAGAAGTTTGGTTTTCATAACAACATTCCATAATCGCCCGGGAGGGGCAAAATCATGAAATGAAGTTTGCCTTACATGAGGGCGGTAATCAAGTGAACTCGGCGATTGAAAACCGGTCTATAACCCCGTCCCGATAAACCGCACGATCACGATGCCCGAGCCGCCGTTGCCGGTAACGGGTGCGCTTTTGCGTTCACCCGCCCCGCCGCCGCCGGTATTCGTCATGCCGTTCTTGGAACCGTTGTACCCGCCGCCGTGACCGCCCTATCGAAGAGCCTCAGCCTGAATACTGAACACTTTCCCCTCACTCTCCCGCTCCCGCTGTTACTTCGCCAGCACGAAGCGCGGATATAACTCAGTCCTGAAGGGATAGGATATTCCCTCCGCCATGCGCAAGTTGTGGCGCATGCCCTTGTTGTCGTCGCCATCGCAGATCAGGGTATTAAAACCGAAGGTATCGCCGGGCACCAGGCCTATGGCAGCCAGCGGCAGGCGCACGCCGTACCGGGTGATGTTGGTCTTGTCGTCGCGCGTCACGCTGCAATCCAGCGTCTTTAACAACACGTCGCTGCCGCCAACAAACTGATGAACGGCTACGCCATTCGTGGTCAAGGCCACCGCCAGGTTCCAGTGCACGCCCTTGGGCGTCACCACGCCGAACTGCAGTGCATCACCGTTCCATAGAGATCCGCCGCTTTGCACATTCAGCTGCAGGTCATCCGTGACCTCAGCCCCAACCAGTAGCGCTGCGCCATCCCAACCCAGATAGACCTTACCGCTCAAATCCGCCGGCCCGTTCCAGAGCACGTGCTCCTGAGACTTCATTAGGAGCCGGCTGTTGACCGGGAAGAGGGTTTCGGTCGCGCCGAGTACCGCAATAGGTTTGCCCAGACCTTCCGTCAACTTGTCCACTTTGACCGGTGCGGCCAGGCGCGCCAACGGACGAACTACCGTGGCGTCGAACCGCGCAGCAGCAGCTGCGATCGTATCGCCGGCAGGCGCCGTTCGCGCGATACGACAGCCGGCGATGAGATCGCCAGACCCTTCATAGCTGGCGGAAAACCGGTCGGATTTCCCATTACAGTCGGCGCTGCGTCCTGCCGTGCCCAGATGCCCAACGCTGCAGTACTTGCGATAGCGAAAATAGTTCCCTCGATAGACCACCCCGCCCTTCACGGCTGAAGGCCAATCGGCAGGCAGTTCTGCGATGCCACGTCCGTGCGTGCCAGCAAACTTGCGCCCTTCGGCCGTGGACACCGTCACCTGCCGCTCATAGATGGCGCCCACGTTGACCTCCTGCAAACCATAAAAGGATAATCCGACGTCTGTTCCCTCTGGCGCGTCCAGCCCGCGAACCGCCTTTTCAAACTCCAGCTCCGTCAGAGGACGCAACCCGG
>JBAXVM010000393.1:0-1679 GCA_037129105.1 bacterium | reverse complement strand
TTCCGCGTGGGCAGCGATGTCCTGCCGGTCCACACCCACCCGCAGGTGGGCTACAATGTACGGCAGCTGCCGGATGGCGCCGGCATCGTGCGAGCCTTCCGCGCCTGTGGCCGGCTGGCACGCCAGGCTGGCATCCGCATCCTCTTGCACCCCGATCAGTTTATTGTGCTCAGTTCAGCTGACCCGGACATTACGCGGCGCTCCGTGGCAGACCTCGTGGCTCAGGCCGAGATCGCGGCGTGGCTGGGAGTCGACGTGATCAACATCCATGCGGGCGGAGCCTATGGCGACAAACCCGCTGCGCTGGCACGCGTAGCGCACCAGATCCGCCGCCTGCCCGCTGCCGTACGCCGCCGCCTGACGCTGGAGAATGACGATCGCTGCTATTCGCCGGCAGACCTGCTGCCGCTCTGCGAAGCCCTTCACATCCCCCTGGTCTATGACGTTCACCACCATCGCTGCCTACCGGATCCGCTCTCCGTCGAAGAAGCCACCTGCCGCGCCCTCGCCACATGGAACCGTGAGCCCGTGCTGCACCTCTCCAGCCCCAAGAACGGCTGGCGTGGCCCAAGCCCCTCGCAGCACCATGACTTCATCGCACCTGCCGATTTCCCGGCCTGCTGGCGCCATCTGGACGCCACCATCGAGGTCGAAGCCAAGGCCAAAGAGCTGGCCGTGCTGCAGCTGATGCGGGATCTATCGGCGCTGGCGGCTCGCGAGGACGCTCGCCATCCCTGAGGCACAAGGTGCTGGAACGGTCCAGTGCCCAATCCGACAAGTTCCTAGCAGCCTGTCGGACTTAGGGTTCTTTCCAAAGTGCGCTACCAGCAGAAGCCGTAATTTTTCAACTTCCAACGTCCAACGTCCAACTTCCAACGTCCAACGGAACTTCGTACAAACTGTTTCGGCGTCTTTCCCTTGGGCGTTGGGCGTTGGAAGTTGGAAGTTGGGCGTTGGGCGTTGAAAGTGCTAAATCCGACAATCTCCTAGCGCGCCTTAAACGCGCACTCCCCCACGGGCAGACCCTGACCGCGAAAGATCAGCTCGAAGTCGGTCTGCTCATCGGCACTGCGCACCAGATGCGGCACTTCGCTGAAGCGCGCATCCGCCGCCAGGCACTTGCGGATCTCGGCAAAATAATCGAGGTGGTCGGTGGCCACCTGCACGGTGCCGCCGGTTTCCAGGCGGGCCCAGAGCACATCGAGGAACTCCGGACCGAACAGACGGCGACGGTGGTGGCGGCGCTTGGGCCATGGATCCGGGAAAAAAATGTAAACCGTACGGATCCGATGATCCGGCAACAGCTGTTGCAGACTGTAGAACGCCTCCATTCGCAGCAATCGTACATTCTGCAACCCGGCGCGCACAATCTTGCGATCCAGTTTGCGCATCCGCACAAGCATGCGATCGATGCCGAGGAACTGCACGTCGGGGTGCGCTGCGGCGCGCGCCAGCAGGAAGCGCCCCTTGCCGCAACCGCAGTCCACCTCCAGCGGTCGTGCCGGATCAAACAGTTCATCGATGGGCAGCGGCGTCGCAATATTGTCCGGGCGGACGACGACCGTGGACCGAAGTGGCGTGTCTTCGCCGGGTGGTGCGGTTGTGATCATGGCAAACGCCCAACCTTACCCGAATAATTTGGACAATCCGCGCGCCGGCTTATCCATGGCCGTCTCAAT
>JBAXVM010000392.1:0-1680 GCA_037129105.1 bacterium | reverse complement strand
CAATGGACGGCGTAAAGCCGTCCCTACCGTGAAGGTCAATGAATCGCAGATGCGCACGCCTCGCTGCTGGCTGCACATTTCGCTTGTCTGCCGGCGGCGTTCCGGCGAAGCTGTACAGCTGTTTATCCCGTACTCGGCTGGAGCATTCCCATGGTAAACCCGCAACTTGCCCGAACCTATTTTGAACAGCACCGCGAGGCCATTCTGGCCGACTGGTTCGAGCTGCTGCGCTTCCCGTCCATCGGCACAGACCAACTGCGGCTGGGCGACTGCTCCCGCTGCACCGCCTGGCTGAAGCGCTTTCTACGGCCGCTGGGGTTCGATGCCACCATCCGCCTGGCCAACGGCCATCCGGTCCTGCTCGCGGAGCGACCCGGCAAGTCCGGTGCGCCCGCGGTGCTGTTCTACGGCCACTACGACGTGCAGCCGGCCGATCCGCTGGACTTATGGACATCCAAGCCGTTTGAACCCGAGCTTCGCAACGAGCGCGTCTATGCGCGCGGCGCAGCAGACAACAAGGGGCAGTTCTTCGCTTTCCTGCAAGGTGTTGCCGCGCTGCAAGACGCCGGCGTGGAAATGCCCGCCATCCGCCTGCTCCTCGACGGCGAAGAAGAGTCCGGCAGCAGCGGCTTGATCGCCAACCTGCAACACTGGCGGCAGCAGTTGCAGGCAGACGTCATGCTCGTCTGTGATTCCGGCGTGCATGCCTCCGGCCGCCCGGCCATCATCGCCGGTCTGCGCGGCATCCTGCACCTCACCGTCACCCTGCGCGGCGCCCCGCGTGACCTGCATTCAGGCACGCATGGCGGTGTTGCGCCAAACGCAGCCGCCGGCATGGCCCGTCTGCTCGCCAGCCTGCACGACGAAAACGGCCGGATTGCGGTGAGCGGATTTCTGGACCGCGTGACCCCGCCCACGCCCGCGGAACGGGACCTCGCCCATGCCGAGCCGTTTGACGCCGCACACTACGAGCAAACCATTGGCGTAACGCCAGCTGGCGGCGAAGCCGGCTTATCCGCCATCGACCGCGCAAGTTTCCGTCCCACGATCGAAATCAACGGCATGCATTCCGGCTACAGCGGGCCTGGCACCAAGACCGTGCTGCCAGCACTGGCCGTGGCCAAGCTCAGTGCGCGCCTCTGCCCCGGTCAGTTGCCAACAACCTGTTGCGAGCAGATCATCGCCCATCTGCGCGCACACTGTCCGCCCGGGTTGACCATCGAATTTTCCGAGGTCTCCGCCGGATCACCTGCCCTGCGCCTGCCGGTACAAACGCCACTCATGCGCCTGGCCGAAGACGTACTGCGACAAATTGATCCGCGCGGTCCGGTATTCGAATGGATGGGCGCCTCCATTCCCGTGATCGGCGCACTGCGCGACGTTTCCGGCGCCACGCCGCTGCTCGTAGGGTTCAGCCGCGAAGAAGATTCCATCCACGCGCCCAACGAATCCTTCGGACTCGACCAATTCCAAAACGACATGACCTACGCCTGCCTGATGCTGGACGCGCTGGCGGGAAACGCGTAAGGGAACGTCAGTGGTCAGCAGTCATTGGTCAGTGGGGAATTCGCGCCGCAGAAGAGACCGCATTCTCCCGGCGGGGCGCACGTAATCGGTTAGCGACAGGGGGGCGGCAGCATGGTCTTTTCCTGAAGCTTCACAATTTGTCCAACCGCCAAG
>JBAXVM010000391.1:0-1689 GCA_037129105.1 bacterium | reverse complement strand
TGGCCCTGTATCTGTTCTTGGTCACGGTTGCCGATGCCGAAGGTTTGAGTTGGTATTCCGACGGCGGGTTGTGTCAGCAGTTGGCCTGGAGCGAAGCGCAACTGCAACAGGCTCGCGCCGAACTCCAACAAGTCGGGCTGATCGCCTACCGTCAGCCGCTGGCGCAGGTGCTGGACCTCGCGCCAACGTCGGCACCGACCCTGTCGCAATCCCGCCGTGCCGGCGGTGAAGCCGCAGCGGTTGGCGACATCCTCAAGCGCCTCATGGGAGGTGCGCAATGATCGAGTATCCGCAATGGTGCCGTCTCAAGGAACTGGCCGAACGCGACGGCTTGACCGCCGCGCAGATCGCCCGCGAACTGGGTTTGGCCGCCCGCACGGTACGCAAGTGGCTGACGGAGCCCTATCGGCCGCGCAAACGCGCGCCGCGTGCCAGCCAGCTAGACCCGTTCAAGGGAAAGGTCATGGGGATGGTCAAAGAACACCCCTACTCGGCGGTACAGGTGCTGGCACTCCTGCGCGAGCAGGGCTTCACCGGCGGGATCACGACGGTCAAGGACTACATCCAGCAGATCCGGCCGCGCGGCCAGGAAGCGTATCTGACGCTGGCCTTTGCGCCAGGAGAATGTGCGCAGGTGGACTGGGGCAGTTGGGAGATGCTCGACGTGGGTAACACCCGGCGGCGCCTGAGCTTCTTCGTGATGGTCCTGGGGTACAGCCGCCTGCTCTATGTCGAGTTCACGCTCGGCCAGAGCCAGGAGCACTTCCTGCTGGCACACCGGCGTGCCTTCGAGTTCTTTGGCGGCGTGCCGGAAAAGATCATGTGCGACAACTGCAAAACGGCTGTGCTCTCGCATGCGCACGGCCTGCGACCGGTGTTCAACCCGCGGTACACGGACTTCGCCGGGCACTACGGGTTCACGATCATAGCCTGCAATGTGCGCAAGGCCAACGAAAAGGGGATCGTGGAAAACGCCGTGGGGTACGTGAAACACAACTTCCTCAACGGTCGACCGATCAACGAGTTCACGTCACTCAACCCGGCCGTGGGGCTCTGGCTGGAACAAACCGCCAACGTGCGTGTGCATGGCCGGACGCGCCAGCGGCCCGTGGATATGTTCGTGGCCGAGAAGCCGTTGCTCAAACCGCTGTCGCCGCATCCATACGACTGTGCGCTGATCGACAGCACGCGCGTGGACCGGCAGTTCCGTGTGCACGCCGATGGCAATCGCTACTCGGTGCCGGCCGCGTATGCCGGGCGCCAGTTGTTGCGCAAGCTCTACCCCGAGCGGATCTGCTTCTATGACGGGGACAAACTGGTGGCCGAGCATCTGCGCTCGTATGAACGTGGGCAGGACATCTTGAATCCGGAGCATGCGCAACCGCTGCTGGAACGCAAACATCGGGCGGATGAACAACACCTGATCAAACGCTTCCTGTCGCTCAGTCCGCAGGCCGAGGCCTACTACCGGCAACTGGCGGAACGCAAACTCTCCTGGCGGTTGCACGTACGCAAAATCGTGGCGTTGGCCGATGCCTACGGCGCGGAGAAAGTCGCGCGTGCGCTGGCTGATGCGCTTGTGTATCAGGCCTTCTCCAGCGACTACATCGCCAATATCCTGGAACAGCGTGAGCGCCGACTTCCCGAGCCCGGGCCGTTGCATCTGGCCCGCAAGCAGGACCTGCTCGA
>JBAXVM010000390.1:0-1700 GCA_037129105.1 bacterium | reverse complement strand
TGATTCCTTATTCGATATTCGATATTTCTCCCGAAAGTCCGACAGGTTCCTAGCGTCCCGTGGACAACCGCACGGCCAGATGCTCGGGGAGTCCGACACGGCGGATCTTTTCCATGGTGGTTTCGATGTCGTACGCGACGCGACGGAAGGTGATGATCTTGGATTCTGTACAATAGATAATGTACGAACTGCGTGGATCGCCATCGCGCGGCTGACCGACACTGCCGGTATTAATGAAATATTTGGTTCCCGGAACGATGTGCACCTCGTCCGGCTGCCACCGCACTACTTCACGGCGCTTCTCGAAAACCAGCGGCACGTGCGTGTGGCCATGGAAACAGACGCTGGTGCGCTGGTAAGTGAAATGCGACTCCGCATCCAGCTGGTCAAAGACATACCCCCACCGCTCCGGCACATCCAGCGTGCTGTGCACGAGCGTAAACCCGCCGACCGTCCGGGTCATGGGAAGCTCGCTCAGCC
Organism: bacterium; assembly: GCA_037129105.1. GTDB lineage: Bacteria > Verrucomicrobiota > Kiritimatiellia > RFP12 > CAIWXQ01 > CAIWXQ01. Next base: position 1,220 of record JBAXVM010000390.1, on the reverse strand, counting down.
AGCGGACATCTTCGCCGGAAAGCTGCCGTCGCGTCCAGGCAATCGCGCTGGCCGCCAGCGGCTGGAAATCGCCCAGCTCCTTGTCGTCATGCGAACAGTAGTGATCGTGGTTGCCGCAAACGGTGGGACAGTGCAGTTCGTCGCGAATCAACTGGATGCAGTCCGCAGGGTCAGCATTGTACCCCACGATGTCTCCCACGCAGACAAAGTCGGTGACCGACTGTTCTCTGGCATCTTGAATCACCGCAAGCAACGCCTCGCGGTTAGCGTGAATATCACCGAGTATCGCGTAACGTCGATTCATGTCACTTACGATGCGCAGCTGGCAGCGCCCCCCTCGTCGGCGGTCGCAATCGCCCGGGCCGCGTCACCGTCAACTACCTTGGATTTTAAGCAGTGCCGCCGCCACCGTCAGGTCCTCAGCAACGGTAATCTTGGGGTTAGCCCGGGGCCATTCCACCAGACGAACCGGTTCTTCCAGCAATTCCATGGCGGCCGCCTCGTCCGTGATCGTCACGTCCTTTTCCGCCACCAGCGCATAGGCCTTGCGCAACAGCTCAACCTTGAAGGTCTGCGGTGTCTGCACCGCCCAGAGCTTGCTGCGCTCGAGGGTATGCCCCACGGTGGTGCCGCGCTCCACAAACTTGATGGTATCCACCACGCGGGAGGCGGCCACACCCGAACCGGCTTTCTTGGCGGACCGGATCGTCTCCGAAATCAGGTCAGGCGTCACACAGGGCCTGGCACCGTCATGCACAGCCACAATGCGCGTATCCGGATCCAGCGCCGCCAACCCGATCGCAACCGAATCCTGCCGGCGCACCCCGCCCGCCACGATCGAACGCAGCTTGGAGATGCCGAACATCTGCACCGCCCCGCGCGTGGCCAGCAACTGCTCCTTGCGGACCACCAGCACAATCTGCTCAATGTCATGGCACTGCTCAAAGGCCAGCAATGACCAGGCCAGCACCGGACGCGCCCCGAGAGACAAAAAAGCCTTGTCCGTGCCGGCGCCCATGCGATCACTCTTGCCGGCGGCCACGATAATCGCGGAATTCATCTTGTGCTCCAGTCTTACAGAAAAAGGGAATGTCAAAACAAGGGTTAAGCATGCCAGTTCCATGCGTGTTCGTCAATAAACAATGCCAAGTGTCGGCGGGCGCATCTGCGATTCATTGAATTGCCGCTGCATTTGGGTAGAGACGGCTTTACGCCGTCTA
>JBAXVM010000039.1:0-16314 GCA_037129105.1 bacterium | reverse complement strand
CCTGGGTCCCGCCTCTATGGTCTACTGGCCGTTTACATCGAAGCGCTGGGGACGGATTGAGTAAACTATGTCGCGCCTGAAGTTCACTCTGTCCGCCGAAGCAGCCGATTCCGGCGCCCGCGCGGCTGAATTGGAGACGCCGCATGGCAGGGTCCTGACACCGGTCTTCATGCCCGTGGGGACACAGGCCACGGTCAAGTGCCAGAATGTGGACACCCTGCGCGAATCCGGCTCCACGGTGTTGCTGGCCAACACCTATCATTTGATGCTGCGCCCCGGCGCCGAGGTGTTTCAGAAGTTCGGCGGCATTCATCGCTTCATGAACTGGGGCCAGCCGGTGCTGACCGATTCCGGCGGATATCAAATCTTCTCGTTGCCGCACGCCTGCAAGATGACGGAAAAGGGTGCGCTGTTTCAGAGCTACATCGACGGCCGCTGGTTTCTGCTTTCGCCGGAAACCAGCATCGCCATGCAGGCGGCCATTGGCAGCGACATCATGATGGCTCTTGATCAGTGCATTCCGGCCACAGCTGGCCGGGCCGAGGCGGCAGCCGCCGTGGAGCTGACGCATCGTTGGGCGCAACGGAGCCTGGACGCGCGCGGAGACTCACAGCAGGCGTTGTTCGGTATTGTCCAGGGCGCCGCCTTTCCGGATCTGCGGGAACAGAGCGCGGCGGGCATCACCAGCCTGCCGTTCGACGGCTTTGCCGTGGGCGGCCTGGCCGTTGGCGAAACCAAGGAACAACGCGAGGACCTGACCGAATCCGTGACTGTGCGGCTGCCGCGCGACCGGCCGCGCTACCTGATGGGCGTAGGCACACCGGTGGATATCCTCGAGGCGGTCCATCGCGGCGTGGACATGTTTGACTGCATCATCCCGACCTCGCTGGCGCAGCGCGGCACAGCCTATACGTCGCAGGGGCGGCTGCACATGCGGCGCGGTCTATACCGGCTGCAGGATCTGCCATTGGACCCGGCATGCTCCTGTCCGACCTGCCGCCACTACACGCGGGCCTATGTGCAGCACCTGATCAAGACCGGGGAGACCCTCGGGTGGCATCTGCTGGGGCAGCATAATCTGTACTTTTACCATCGCATGATGCGGGAGATCCGGGCTCACGTGGTGGATGGCACCTTTCTTACTTATTATCAGGCTAAGCGCGAAGCCTGGGCGCATGTCGATGGCGACGATGCCGAAACCCGGCACCCCCGGCCACGCGCGCCCCGCCGCATGCTGCTGGGCGATTACGAAGTGCTCACCGCGCCACAGGGGTTCTCGAGCATCCGTCAGTGCAGCTCCGGCGAAGTCATGCACTCGGTCAGCGATCCGAGCGAAGAAGCGCGCATCCTGTACATCGAGCAAGCACGGCTTGGCGCACGGCTGCGGGAGCACGGTGCGCCGGCGCTGGTCATCTGGGACGTCGGACTCGGCGCGGCCACGAATGCCATGGCTGCGGTGCGCTGCTGGGAGGAGACGCTGGCCACGCATACCCGCAGTCCGGTGCGGCCATTGCACCTGATCAGTTTTGAACGTGACCTGGATCCGCTGCGCCTGGCCATCCGGCATTCGGCGCGCTTTCCGCACCTGCACCACGCAGCTCCGAGCGCCATACTCCGCGACGCGCAGTGGACGCATGCCTCCGGACAGTTGCGTTGGGATCTACAGCCCGGAGACTTCATGGAACAGCTGGGGGCGGCTCCGAGACCGGATCTGATTTTCTACGACCCCTTCTCCTTCAAGACCGATAGCCCGCTGTGGACAGCCGAAACATTTGCGCGCATCTTCGGTGTGCTGGCTTCCGGCTCGACTGCGCTCTACACATACTCTGCCTCAACGGCGATTCGCGCGGCCCTGCTATGGGCCGGTTTTACGGTGGCGCGTGGCGTGCCGATTGGCCCCAAGACCGATACGACGGTGGCTTGCACGCAACCTGACGCGCTGCACGTAGCCGGCTATCCGCCGCCGCCGTTGCTGGACCGGCACTGGCTCGACCGGTGGGAGCGCAGCGGTGCCAAATTCCCGGCCGACGTGACGCCCGCGACGCAGGAGGCGTTTACCGCCCGGATTCGCAACCATCCGCAGTTTGCCGGAGCGCCGCGGATCCACCCGGACGCATAGCTTCTCCATGCCCGGACAGGTGCTGCCGGGACCCCCGAAACGCACCGAAACGCACCGGCGCAGATTCATTAAGGCTTCGCTTCCCGTGCCGCACCGGATATGGTATAAAACTTGGACCATGAGTAGCATCTCCCTGCCCGGCTTTCAGGTTCTGGACACGCTGCGCCAGACCAGCAAGACGATTACCGTAAAAGCTGTTCAAATTTCACTGGAGCGAACCGTATCCCTGACCTTTCTGCGCCCGGAACTGGCGACCAACCCAAATGAGGTGCGGCGGTTCCTGAATGTTGCCCGTGTTTGCGCCCAGCTCAAGGCTGATGGCCTGCCGCAGATCTACGACATTAACAGCCAGGGGGATCAGCCTTACCTGATCGTGGAGCACGTGGAAGGGCTCTCCGTTTCCGAAATCGTTGGGCAGGTTGGGCCACTGGCTATCCCGCTGTCGGTGCGGGTAGCGATCACCATAGCGGATGCCCTTGGCCATGCCTGGGAACAAAGCCGCCTCGTTCACCGCAATCTCAAACCATCCGAAATCCGGATTGACGGTCGCGGCACACCCAAACTGACCGACTTTGGCCGGGCCACCATCATCCAGTCCGACGGTCGTCAGGCTGACGAAGAGGAAGCTGGCCTCATTGTTGGCACGCCAAACTTCCTTTCGCCGGAACAGGTGCAGGGGCTGCCAAACATTGATTGCCGTTCCGATATATATTCCCTTGGCGCCACGCTCTACTACATGATCACAGGCCATGTGCCATTTCCGGATTGCGACCCGGAAACGGTCATCCAAAAGCAGATCTCCGCGCAGATCTCACACCCACGCACGTACCGGCCGGATTTATCGGCCAATGTCAGCGGACTGATTGCGCGGATGATGATGAAGCTGCCGGAAGACCGCTATGCCGACTGGACCGAAGCCATGGGCGATATGAATCTCGCCCTGAAAAACCAGCCGCTGCGCCGACGGGATGCGCCACCGAAAGGGATCAGCACGGTCGCATCGGTGGTTGCCTCGTCGGCTGCGACGCCGGCGCCGGAACTGCCGCAGCTGCGCAAGGTTACCACATCGGAGACCGAAGTGCCCGCGGATGCCGACACGCAGGCCCAGGCGCCGGTCCGCATGCGCATGGCCCCAAGATCTGCCGCCGCTTCGGCTGCCCGCGACGAGGAAATTGCAAAGACCGACCATGGGCTTTCCATGCTTGTCCGCATCGCCATGTGGTTCCTGCTGGTCATCTGGCTCGTATTGCTGGGCAATGATCGTCTGAACAATCCGCTTCAGCTGTCGCTTCCATCCCCACTGCTGCCGCTTGACAACTGGCTCGGAACAGCATCCCACCCGCCGCCGCCCGCAAGTAACCCACGTCCGCCCATTACGCCACCTGCCATGACCCCGCCGCGCCCTCCGGTCACGCCACCGGCAGCGCCGGTGGTGGATTCACCGCCCGCATCTGTGCCTGCGCCAACCGTGCCTGTGGCTGTGATCCCCGCGCCAGCGCCGAAGGCGCCGGAACCCGAAAAAACACACTTGCCTCAGATCATTCCGCCGGATACGGCCAAACGACTGGCGGATACGCTGGTGCGTGGCGACCTGGCCGGCATGCGCGCCATTCTCGCGGTCACCCTCCCAATGGATCCTGCCCGTCTGGCAGAAATCCGCAGCGCCGCGTCGGCCATCCCCGATCCGCTGCAGTTGGCCGAGCAGACCCTCGAGGCCTCAAAGGGACAGGAACTGTCCATCACGTACCTTGGCAAGGATCGCAAGATCGTACCCCGCAGCGTCGCGAATGGCGAGATTGAGGCCGATTTCATAACCGCTGACGGCAACCGTGCTGTCACGCTCAAGCTGGCAAAGTTTTCATCCGACGAGTTACTGAAACTGCTCCCGGCACGGCCCGAAAGTCCGGCCACACGTGCCGCAGTCTGCTTGGTGCTGCTCAAGGCAAACCGCAAAGCAGATGTCGCCGCGCATGTGCCGCACCTCGGCCGGCTGGGCGCCCTGTTTGAGGCCGCGGCCGCGCAGCTGCCGGACAACAATACTGCCGCAAGCCCGTAACCCAACACACGCCATAACGTGACCATGCCCGCACCTCCCTTAGCCGATCGCGTCGCCGTTCTTCGCAGCGAAATCGCACGTCACGACCGGCTCTATTATGAAGAGGCGCGTCCGGAAATCGGGGACGCCGACTACGACCGCCTCTATCGCGAACTGGAGACGCTCGAGCGCCAGCATCCGGAACTCGCCACGCCAGACTCCCCCACCCGCCGCGTGGGCGGCGCGCCACTGTCGGCGTTTGCGACAGTGCGTCATGACCCTCCCATGATGAGCCTCGACAAGGTGCACACGGCCGAAGACCTGCGCGACTTCGACCGTTTTCTGAAGAACCGGCTGAATCTCCCGCAAATCGGCTACGTAGTTGAGCCCAAGATTGACGGCGTGGCCTTCAGCCTGCGCTACGAGCACGGCCTGCTGGTGCGTGCCGCCACGCGCGGCAACGGCGATGTCGGCGACGACATCACCCAGAATGTGTGTACGATTCGCGCCATCCCGCTGCGCATCGCCACAGAATCCGCCGTGGTCGAAGTGCGCGGCGAAGTGTTTTTGCCAAAGGCCGGATTCCTGAAGCTCACGCAGCGGCAGGAGGCGGCCGGCGAAACACCATTCATGAATCCGCGCAACGCCGCCGCCGGCTCGCTCAAGCTTCTGGATTCGCGCGAAGTGGCCAAACGACCGCTCGACGCGGTGCTCTATGCCGCCGGCGCTCTGGCCGGTGTGCAGTTCGATACCCACGCCGGCATGCTCGCGCAACTGGCCGGATGGGGATTTCATGTGCCGGAATGTCAGCGCTGTGCAGACCTAACCGCCGTGCTCGCGGCCATCGATGCACTCGAACAACGGCGCCACGATTTCCCCTTTGAAATGGACGGCGCCGTGGTCAAGGTGGACGACCGTTCGCTGTACCACGCGCTTGGCACCACGGACAAGAGTCCCCGCTGGGCCCGCGCCTTCAAGTACACGCCGGAACGGGCGGAAACCGTGGTCCAAAGCATCACCGTGCAAGTCGGCCGCACCGGCGTGCTGACGCCCGTGGCAGAACTGGAACCCGTCCGACTGGCCGGGTCAATCATCGCACGAGCCACGCTGCACAACTTCGATGAGATCGCACGCAAGGATGTTCGTGTAGGCGACCATGTCTGGCTCGTCAAGGCCGGCGATGTAATCCCGGCCATCGAAAGCGTCATCACAGAAAAACGCCTGGGCGCCGGGCAGGCGTTTGCCCCGCCAACCACCTGTCCCGCCTGTAACGGCCCTGTCATGCGACTGGAAGCGGAAGTCGCCAGCCGCTGCACCAACCCCGGCTGCCCGGCTAAGCGCGTGGCTCGTCTGGAGCACTTTGCGGCACGTGATGCGCTGGACATCGAAGGCGTCGGCGGCGTGCTGGCAGAGGTCTTTGTGGCCTGCTGTTTGGTCCAGGAACCGCTCGACCTCTTTGCCATTTCCACCGAAAGTTTGGCCCGCGTGGTCGTACGGCAATCGGCCACCGGCAAGGAGGTGCTGCTGGGCACAAAGAACGCGCAGAAAATCGCGCAGGCCCTGCATCGCGCCCGCACGCTGCCGCTGGAGCGATGGATCTTTGCCATCGGCATCCCCAGCATTGGCACAGCTGTTGCCGCCCAGATTGCCTCCTGCCACGGATCCCTGGAGGAACTGCCGGACTCACCCGCACTGCTGGCGGTACGCCCCAAGACGCGCAGCGAAGGATCGGATGTGCCCGCCGCCTGCCCGGTCAAGCCGGAGGCGGCGCGCGCCACGCTGGATTTCTTTGCGTCCGAGCACGGGCGCAGCCTGTTGCGTCGCATGAAAGAACTCGGCATCCACCCAGTTGCCCACGCCGGGAATGCCACGCCGGTTGACGGCCCGCTGCGCGGGCACACGCTTGTGATCACCGGAACCTTGAGCCTCCCGCGCGCGGAAATGGAAAAACGCATACGGGCCGCCAGCGGTCAACTCGCAGACACAGTCACGAAAGCCACCTCGCTCCTCGTGGTCGGAGATAACCCCGGCGGCACCAAGTACCGCAGGGCACAGGAGCTCGGCACCACACAGATTTCAGAGAGCGCCTTGCTGCAGTTGATTGAAACCCGCACGGCACCGATTCATACTTTGCAAACGCACAATCCTCAGCTGGAGCTGAACCTCTAACGAGTCACGAGCGACGGAGAAACCTGCATGTCCCCACTGAACCACGATACAGCCGGTCTGCCATCACGGGACCGGGATATTCTGCGCAGGCTGGCTGAACAAAAAATCGCGATTGCGCATGACCCGATCAACGCGGAGCGCCGCCAGGCCTGGCAGGCCCTGGACGCTGGCGGCGAGAGCCGGGTGATGCTCCTCGTGGAACGGGGCGGCGTCCGCGATGCCCTGCGCCCGGCATTCGCGGGCGAAATCACCTGCACCGATCCATGGGCCCGCGACCTGGAATATGGCTTGCGGGACGAGATCTATCATTTTGAGCAGATCCGGGACGACTTTGTCTTCGAGCCCGTGCTGAATGTGCCCTGGCAGATCAGCACGAGCAACTACGGGGTCGAAGCTGTGACGCATCAGGGCGGAGACGACACGCACATGGGATCGCGTGCGTGGGACCCACCCATCCGGGACCTGGATGCGGACTTCCACCGGCTGCACCCGCGCACCTTTGCGGTGGACCGGACCGCCACCCTGGCGCAAAAGGCCAGGCTGGAATCGGTGTTCGATGGCCTGCTGCCCGTGCGCATTCGCGGGAACCCCTACTGGACCATGGGCATGACGATCGTGGCCATTGACCTGATCGGACTGGAGCAGCTGATGCTGGCCATGTACGACAACCCGGCTGGCTTGCACCGCCTGATGGCCTTCCTGCGCGATGATCACCTGGCCTTTGCCAACTGGCTGGAGAAAGAGGGGCTGTACTCCCTGAACAACGAAAACGACTATATTGGCTCCGGCAGCCATGGCTACAGCCGGGCCTTGCCACAGCCGGACTGGATGACCGGCGCCCCGGTGCGCAAGCGCGACCTGTGGGTGCTAAGCGAATCGCAGGAGACCGTCGGCGTCTCGCCCGAGCTGTTCGATGCGTTCATCTTTCCGTATCAACTGAGCATCACCGCACATTTTGGCCGGACCTACTATGGCTGCTGCGAACCGGTGAACAACCGCTGGCATATTCTCAAGCGCATGGCCAACCTGGCCCGCGTGTCCGTTTCCCCCTGGGCGGATCAGGCCTTTATGGCAGAGGCGCTTGGCCGCTCGTATGTCTTCTCCCGCAAGCCCAACCCGACGCTGATCAGCACACCCCGCTTCGACGAGGCGGCCATCCGCGCCGACTTGCGCCAAACACTCACCCTCGCCGCAGGCAATCGCCTCGAAATCATCATGAAGGATGTGCACACCCTGAATAACGAACCCGGGCGCCTCGCCCGCTGGGTTCAGCTCGCACGCGAGGAGATCGCCAAGACACGCGCGCAGCCGTAAAGCGAAACCGCAGCCACGCGATTGGCTGCGCTCCAAAGCCAAAACCGGCTACATCTGCCGGGAGAGGACTGACTTGCACGAAGCCAAAATGATCACCACGGAAGCGGAACTGGCACATCTGGTGGCGGATTTGCTGCCGCAGGCGGCCGTGGCTGTCGACACGGAGTTTTTCTGGGAGCGAACCTTTTACCCGATTCTCGGGCTGGTGCAACTGGCGGCGCCTGACAACACGTGCTGGCTGGTGGATGCCGTCAGCATACGCAACCTGGCAGCCATGGGGCCGCTGCTGGCCTCCGCCAACGTCACCAAGGTGCTGCATGATGCGCCGCAGGATCTGGCGATTCTGGCCCGGGCAACCGGCGTCCATCCGCGCCGGATCTTCGACACGCGCCTGGCCGCGGGCTTCGCCCAACTCGACCCCACCTGCGCGTTGCAATCCCTGCTGCGCGAGACGCTGAAGATCGAACTATGCAAGGCGGAAACCCGGTCTGACTGGCTGCGCCGGCCGCTGCTTGCGAGCCAGCTTCAGTATGCGGCCGAAGACGTCCGCCATCTGCTGGCGTTGCGTGAGGACCTGCTGGCCCGCTGTGCCAATGATACAGTTCGCGCGTGGCTGCAGGAAGATCTGGCGCGCCTGGACGATGCTTCCGGATGCCTGGATCGTGACCCGCATCTGATGTATCTGCGGGTCAAGGGCGGGGCGCGTTTTACGGCGCGCCAATTGGCAATCCTGCGCGAGGTTTGCGCCTGGCGAGAACTGGAAGCACGAACGCGTGACTGGCCACGCGGCCATGTGCTGACCGACGATATCCTGCTCGCGCTTGTGTGCTTGGCGCCGGCTGACGCTGCGGCGCTGGCAGGCGTGCCAAACCTGCCGCGCAACCTGCCGGATACCGTGCGGACCGACCTGCTCGCGGCCGTGGCGCGCGGAAAAGCCATGCCTGATGACGCGTGCCCGCAGCCGGCCCGGGCTGTCACCGCATCGCGGCACACGCGAAAAGAGCGCGCTGATCAACTGCTGGCACACATTCGCACCTCCTGCGCTGAGCATCGGATCCATCCCGCACTGGTCGCCTCACGCGGCGAAGCAGAAAACTATCTGGATCTGCTGGACTTCGACCCTGCCGCCGCCAGCCGTCATCCACTCGCCCAAGGGTGGCGGAAGCCGCTTGTAACCCGATAGCCGTGCCCCCCCGGGACGCGGGGCATAGGTGTTAAGCTAAGAGCAATCGAACCTATTCAACGCCCAACGTCCAACGTCCAACGTCCAACTTCCAACGTCCAAGGGAAATGCAGCCGCAACAGGCCTGTCTCGCATTGGCTGGACGTTGGGCGTTGGACGTTGGATGTTGGGAGTTGAAATCTGGCAAAACACGCTACTTATCAAAGAGATAAAGAACTTCATTGCGATTCTTAGCTTAACACCTATGGGACGCGGGGGGTCGGGTCGGGCTGGCCGCCGGAACCGCCAAAATCTATCCTGCGAACTGCTGCGCGGCGTGCAGCAGTTCGCATTATGTCGCAAAAACGCCTTACGGCGTCACTACAAACGGCCTAGGAACGGCAAAAAACCGTTCGTAGTGTGCCCGTAAGGGCATTCGTGTCGCCATAATGAGAACTGCTTGCTTGCGTGGCGGCCTGTGGATGGAACACGCCAACTGTGCTAAACTCTTAAATCACACAGACGAATATTGCGCGGGGTGCCAGAGATGAAACGTGATACGTATAAACGGACTCCGGACGACGATGCCGGGCCGCTGCTGGACGACGACGATCCGCTCAAGGGGTACCATCCTGCGGCATCCCGTCGGACCACGCCGCGCTTCTGGCTGCGCGCAATTCTGGTGCTGGTGCTGCTGCTGGCCTTGCTTGTGGGTCTGCTGCCGCGCCTTCTTTCGCTAACGCCGTTCCGAAACCTGATCCTGGAAAAGATCAATGCCCGGCTGGCGCCAGCCTCCCTGACGGTGGAGGACTGGTCGCTGCGCTGGTTCGGCGGGATGTCATTTTCGGGCCTCAAATTCGCTGATCCCACCCGGCATGCGGATGTGCAGGTTGTGCAGATCACCACCTCTGGCGGCTTGTTCAACATGCTGCCCATGGGAAAAATGAACCTGGGGTCAATCACGGTGGATGCGCCACAGGCGACGGTGCGTCTGCCAAAACAAGGGGATGCCGAAGAGGAGCCGGTCGCAAAGCCGGCGGCTCCATCGGCAGCCGGCCACGTGCCTCAACTGTGCGGCAAGCTGCTTGTGCAGGGCGGGCGGATCGAAGTCTTGGGCGCCGGCGCCACACCGTTTGTGATGGAGCATGTCAAGCTGACCACCGATGTCAAATCCATGCGCGACCCGGTCGAAGTGAGTCTCGCCGCATTTGTCCCCTGGAAGGATGACGCCGGCGTGATCTCGATCGAGGGGAGCGTACCGCGACCGGAATATTTGCTGGTCGGCGGGACACCTTCGCAGGAGCGTCTGAAGTTCGGCGTGAAACAACTGGATCTGCAGGGGTTTCGTGCGCTGCTGGAGTCGCTCACCGGTCAGCCGTGGATCCGTGGCGGCGTGGCGGACGGCTCCATTCTGCTGAGCTACCGCGGGCGGGAGGCGGCGCAGGTGCAGGCAGACCTGGCCGTGCGGCAACTGTCGGTTGAACCGCCGGGCAAGCCGGTTTCTCCGCCAGGCGACATCCGGCTCCTGGCAACACTCGATTATGCCGACGGGCAGTTGTCGATTGGTCAACTCTCCTGCGCCTCGCCCTGGCTGTCGTTACTCGCGGACGGACAGTTTGCGCTGCAGCCGGATGCCAATGGCCGGCGCATCGGGAACCTGAAAGGAAAGGCGGAGATTGACCTTCAGACGCTGACGCGCGATTTTGGCAGCCTGCTGCAACTGCGCGATGACTTTCGCGTGGAGCACGGACAGCTGCGCATGGATGCCGCGCTGTCAGGGACGGCTGAGTCGCTGGAGATCAAGGTCGGGCTGGTTTCCAGCAACCTCGCGCTGCGCTCCGGCGCGGAACTCTTCGAGATGCGGCCATCGCCGGCAGCCCGGGTTCATGTGGTTCTGCCATACGAGCAACCGATGGAAGTGCGCGAACTGCTGGTGGATCTGCCATTCGCACACGTGACCGGCAAGGGGCGCCTGGACGAAGCGGAGGTGCGCGTGGTCGCAGACCTGGCTGCGTTTACCAAGGATTTCAGGCGCCTGCTCGTAAATTGTCCGGCCATGAGCGGTGTTGTCGCAGCGGACCTGAAATCGCATGCCGAAGGCGGACGCGTATCGCTGGATGCTTCAGCAAGCGCATCAGGCGTGAGTTCCAAATGGCAGGACGGGCGGTCGCTGGCGCTGACCAAGGGAACATTGAAAATTTCGTGCCGGGCGCCGCTGGTAAACAGCCGGTTGCTGCCGGACATAACCGACATCCAGATGGCGCTGGAAAGTGACGCCGGATCCATTTCCGGCTCCGTCGCGCGCCTGGTGGCAGGTGTCAGCAATCAGCCGCCGATTCTCGTGGACGGCCAGTTCCGGGCGGAGATGGATCTGGCGGCCACGCGGCGGTTTGCCGGTCCTTTTATTTCGCAACTGCCCCTGGATGCGGCACTGGCCGGCAAATGGGTTGCCAATGTCACAGCCAGCATGGCCGGCGGCGTTGCGAAGGTGCGCATCAACACCGTGGCGCAGGAACTGCGTCTGATCACCACCGCCTGGGATGTGCGCGAGGATGATCTGCGGATCCGGCTTTCCGCGGATGCTGATCTGACGAAGCGGTCGATCAAGATCTTTGCCACGCAGTTGGAGTCACGCCTGATGACCCTGGCCCTGCCGGACTGGCAGCTGCAGCTGCCGGGCAATGGACAGACCCTGACCATGCAAGGCAGCCTCCGCGGCGAAGCCAACCTGGCGGTGCTGTCCGAATGGCAGCGAACCGGCAAGTCCGGCCCGCCGCCACAATGGGAAGGGAAAGTTTCCTTCCAGGCGCTGGGGTCATGCGAGCAGCAGCGTGTGACCATCACGCTGCAGGCGGCCCTGGATGCATTCCGCTTTGCGGCCACCAATGGCACACCCTTTGTCGAGCCGCATGCCGAGATCGCGCTGAAAGCGTCGCTGCCGGAAGATGCCCGGCGAATGACGCTGGAGCTCCTGTCGTTGAAATCCTCGCTGGCGGATCTGGAGGCCAAAGGCGCGGTGGAGTCGCTGACCGGCAAACCGCTGGCAGACCTGTCCGGAACGGCGGGCGTAAATTTCGGTAATGTCAATAAACTGCTACGGGTGCGCGGATTCAAATACCCGATCGTGTCTGGCCACAAGACGCGGCCATTCATGCTCAGCGGTCCGGTGGATGGCGGCAGCGCGTCGATCCTCTCCTATGGAAAAGCCAAAGCCACTGTGTACCTCGAATCCGCTGCCGCATATGGACTAACGGCGGCACCGGCCGACCTCGGCGCCACGCTGGGGAGCGGGGTACTGCAGTTGGATTACCAGCCCTCGCTGAACCAGGGGAAGATGATCTTCACGCCCAGCGTAGAGGTGACACGCGTGCCGATGCTGTTGTCCTTCCCTCCAAAAACGCGCCTGCTGCAGGACGTGCAACTCACGCAGGAGATGCTGGACGACGGGTTGATGCTGCTGCTGCCGCTGCTGCATGGCAGCTCCGTGCTGGGCGGCACGTTAGATCTGACATTTCAGGAATGCCATGTGCCGCTGGGGGCTTCCATTACGAACGACATGACCTTCCGGACCTCACTGACGCTGCATAACCTGCGACTGGCACCCGCGGGGACACTCGGCACGATACTGGACATCACCGGCCACAGCGGGAGGGAGATCTCCATCGCGCAATACGAAATCACGGCGGACTGCCAGCGTGGTCGTGTGAAGCCTTCGGATCTGGTATTCCAGGTGTCCGGCAGCCCGGTTACACTGTCAGGAAGCGTAGGGCTGAATGGCTCGCTGGCCTACACCGCCATTGTGCCGCTTTCCAAGTCGCTCGTCGGCAAGGAACTCGCCAGGTACGTGGAGGGCGCGTCGCTCCATGTGCCCATCACCGGAACGATTAACGCGCCGGTCATAGACCACAAGGCCCTGGACGCGGAGGTTAAGCGACTGGTGCGCGAGGCGCTCCGCAAAGGCGCGGCCTCAGCCCTGGGCGGGCTGTTAAAAGATCTCAAGAAATAACGAAGGAACTGTCATGTCAGAAGTGCTTTTTGCCAACTATGCAGGAAAGAATCTTGAGCCTGTTAACTCCATTGGCGCAAAATGGCTGCGTGTGCTGGACCAGCTGAACCTGATGCCCGCCGTGCAGGGCAAGCGCACCTGCATCAAGATGCATCTGGGCGGCGGCACGGGATTCACAACGATCCATCCATACTTCACCCGCAAGCTGGTGGAGAAAGTCCGCACGGCCGGCGCCAAGTCGGTTTTCATCACGGATTCCCCCGGCTCCGTGCTGCAGGCTGCGGAGCGCGGTTACACGGCGGAAACCGTGGGGTGTCCGCTCGTCCCGCTTTCAGGTCAGTCCGACACATACTTCGAAAAACGGCTGGTCACGCCGGCCTTCGGCACCTTTTGCGAGGTGGAGATCGGCGGCGAAGTGCTGGCCGCCGAGGCGCTGATTGATTTTTCGCATGTGAAAGGGCATGGTGCTTGCGGTTTCGGTGCCGCATCCAAAAACCTTTCCATGGGCTGTGTGACCCAGCGTTCGCGCGGCACGCTCCACGCCCTCGAAGGCGGGTTGGAATGGAATTCCAAGGCCTGCACACGCTGCAAGAAGTGCGAGGCCAACTGTCCGAACGGCGCCATTAATATGTCGGAAGGAAAGTTTGACGTTTTCTATCACAACTGCAAGTACTGCCAGCACTGTGTGCTGATCTGCCCGGAGAAGGCACTGTCCATGACGGGCGGACGCTACCGCGACTTTCAGCGCGGCATGGCCCTGACAACCAAGACTGTACTGGCGAACTTCCCCGCCCAGAACCGGATATTCATCAACATGCTGATGAATATCGCGATCTTTTGCGACTGCTGGGGGATGACCACCGCCAGCTTGGTGCCGGATGTGGGCATTCTGGCGGGCAGCGACATCGTAGCCGTCGAACAGGCCACCCTGGACCTGATCCGCACCGAGAACCTCATTGCCAGCGCCCTGCCAGCCAACTGGCAACTGGGGAAGACCGGCCATCTCTTCGAGCGCGTGCATGGCAAGGACCCGCATGCCGTGGTGGAGTTCCTTGAGGAACTCGGCATGGGAAAGAGGCAGTACACGCTGCGGGAGATCGAGTAGCTGTAGGTGGCGGGCGGCGGGTGGGGATGGAAGGCATAGGTGTTAAGCTAAGAGCAATCGAGCCTGTTCAAAGCCCAACATCCAACGGTCCGATTGGCTTTCCATATATTCATTCGGCAAGACAATGGATGATTCTTTGCGGCATCTGCGTACCAAAGGCGCATCACCAGTCGAATGTATCATTGCCATCAAGGAGCATTCTGGTTGCAACCTTACTGATGCAAAGAGGATCATCGCGTCAAGCCAAACCTGGCATGATGTGGCAAAAGCTACAGAAAAGACATGGGACGATCTGATTGATGACGATGCAATATCAAGCCGATCCAACGGCTGCAGCCTCGCCGACCGTTGGCCCCCAGAAAGTTGATGGACAGTAGCGGCGAGGCGGAGACGGCACGTTCGTCAATAATTAGCTGACCCCGCACCCATCATTAAACATGTATGTCTCGAAACTGCTCATCGCACAGGCTCGCTACAGGACGAGGTCATCCGCCAGTTGAGGGATACCGTGGTCATACAGAAGTATCCTAAAAGACATGACAAGAATGGCTTCATGTATTTGTCCGGAACGGGAAACCCATTGACGGCCTCAATGTGTGATAAAATCCATGCTGCTCTATTGAATACCAGCGTTGTACGTGAGATGAACAATGTTCTGGCCATGCATGGACTGGGCATCACAAAAGTCGAGACAGAGGAAATGTACATCGCTTCCGAGAAAGGCCAGTTTCGTTGGGATGCAATCGGATGGTTGATAATCGGAAAGCCGAACCAAGCGATGCAGGCCGCTGGCGCTGTCGCGCCCCGGCCTGATCGCTGACGCCCGGCAAGATAATGGTGGATGGTACGTCGAAAACCATTGACGGAGTGTAGCCGACAGGCTACGCTATCACCGTGATCGAGTTGCGCCAGACAATTGAGTGCGAACTGAGAATAACTTTCGGCCCCGGCTATCGTGTGTATTTTACGCGACGCGGACGCGAGATCGTCATTTTACTGGCAGGAGGCGACAAAAGCAGCCAACCCAAGGACATCAGAACCGCACAACGCCTCGCGCGTGGCGTGTAGGAGCAAACCATGCGAAAAACAATCACCAAACGCTATGACGTCGCCCAGTATCTTCGCACACCCGTAGAGATGGCCGCCTACCTAGAGGCCTGTTTTGAAGAGGCCAATGGCGATGCCGCCCTGATTGCCAAAGCGCTGGGCGATATTGCCCGCGCAAAGGGCATGACACAGGTGGCGCGCGATGCCGGCGTATCACGGGAAAGTCTTTACAAGGCGCTCTCGGGCGACCGCAGTCCAGACTTTAACACCATTCTCAAGGTCGTTGGCGCACTCGGTCTGAAGTTACACGCCGCACCCGAGGCTGCCTGATCACTAAGGTCCAACCAGGCGATGCAGGCCGATGGCGATGCCGCGCCCCGGCCTGATCGCTGACGTTGGAAATCGGACGTAACTTATGACCCCCACAACCTACACCATTGGCGCCACCCCCACCCCGCCTGAGCTGGACGCGGCCTGGGGCGCGGGCGCATGGGCGGGCGCACAGGAAGGACGCATCACGCACTTTCACGAGAAGGGAAGTGCGCATCGCCCGGACACCCTCTTCCGGCTGCTGCACGACAATGCCAACATCTACGTGCAGTTTGAAGTGCAGGATCGCTACGTGCGCTCCGTACAGACCGCCTACCAGGGGTCGGTCTGCACCGACAGTTGCGTGGAGTTCTTTGTGCAGCCGCGCCCGGACCGGGGCTATTTCAACTTCGAGATCAACGCCGGCGGCACGCTGCTCCTGTTTTACATCGAAGACGCGACGCGCACGCCCAACGGATTTGCCAAGTTCGGGCCGGTGGCCGAGGCGTGGGGGCGGCAGGTACAGATCCGGCATTCCCTGCCGTCCGTGGTTGAGCCGGAGTGCGCGGAGCCTCTGACCTGGAGGATCGGCTATCGCGTGCCCGTGGCCTTGCTGGAGGCCTACACCGGGGCACTGGGCCCGATTTCCGGACAGACCTGGCGCGCGAATTTTTACAAGTGTGGCGATAAAACCTCGCACCCGCACTGGGGAAGTTGGGCGCCCATCACGGAGCTGAACTTCCATCTGCCGGCGTGCTTCGGGTCGTTGGTTCTTCAATAAGGCTGGTTGGCTTTCGTACAAATGGGAATACGCCTCGTTCCATTACGATTGGCGCACCCCGTTTCGTTGACCTCAACAGATTGAGGATCGTGAGCATTGTCCGTATTACGACCGTAGGGACGGCTTTACGCCGTCCATTATCAAACCCATAAGTAGACGGCATAAAGCCGTCTCTACCCACGGCAAGTCAACAAAACAGCGGTGCGCCCCTTGCCAGCGATTCCGAAATGGGGAATTCTTCGGATAGCGGGCAGTCCGGCGGGCTGA
>JBAXVM010000389.1:0-1733 GCA_037129105.1 bacterium | reverse complement strand
CTTTACCGTCATTTCCTCCATTCACAGGCTTGGCCTGTCGCGAGAGTTCCAAATTAATACGGTTTATTCGTTCGGGCATGTCGGTTCTATTGCCGATCCACCAACTAACATCGCACCCAACAACGTTGCGGTTCCGTCAGCAATTCTCATTATGGCGCCGTCCCCCGCGACCTTGGTCGCGGGGACGGGAGATTGGGGCTGAACGGCGCGCCTTTCCGCCCCAATCTCCGCCCCCTGCCGCACGAGGCGGCAGGGGGGCGCGCCATAATGAGAACTTTGCGGTCTCATTTTGCCGAGAGACAACGTCATGGTGAACGTGTAAAATACGCTTATTTGGAATGCTGGTGCACATGCCCAACGCGAATCCACAATCGATGCTGATCCGGCGCGTACGCGTGGTTGATCCATCGGCGTGCCGCGACGAAGTGGCGGACCTGTTTCTGTCCGATGGGATGCTGCTGCCTGTACCCGCGCGCCTGCCGCCGAACACATGCAGCCTGGACGCGCACGGGCTGGTGGCCACGCCCGGATTTATAGACCTCCACGTACACTTCCGCGACCCCGGGCTTCCCGAAGCGGAAACGCTGGCCAGCGGCAGCCTGGCAGCCGCCGCCGGCGGATTCACGCATGTGGTGAGCATGCCCAACACCACGCCACCATGCGATCGGCCGGAGCTTGTGCAGCGTCAGCTGAACACGGCTCTGCCCGTCCGCATCTACCCATCGGCGTGCATCACCGCCAGCCGCCGCGGACAAGCCGTCGCAGACCTGGAAGCACTGGCCGCCGCCGGGGCCATGGCTTTTACGGATGACGGGGCCATGGTCGCAGATCCGGCGATCATGACCGAAGCGCTGTTGCGCGCCCGAAAGCTGGACCGCGTCGTTATGGACCACGCGGTACTGCCGGCGCTGGCTGGAAACGGCGTGATCCGAAATTGCGCGGCCGCACACCGCTTCCAGCTGCCGGTTTTTCCGCCGGAGGCTGAGATCGCAGCCGTGGCGCAGGATATCCAGCTTTGTCGTGAAACCGGAGCCCGCCTCCACATCCAGCACATATCCTGCGCCGGCTCAATCGCGGCCATTCGTGCCGCACGCCGCGCGGGCCTGCCGGTAAGCGGAGAAGCCTCGCCGCACCACCTTGCCATTGCTGCGGACGACATCATTGACGACAACGGCAACCTGCGCATGAATCCACCCCTCGGCAGCCGGGAGGATTTACGCGCCTTGCGCGAAGCGGTGCTCGACGGCACACTCACAGCCTTTGCCACAGATCATGCCCCGCATGCTCCGCAAACAAAGGAACGCGGTTTTCTGCCGGCACCGTCCGGCGTGATCGGCCTGGAAACCGCCTCCGCTGTTACCTACTCGCTCATGGTCGGCGTGGAAGGCATGTCGCTGACTGATTGGGTGACGCGCTGGACGCTTGGCCCGGCCGCGATCCTTGGGTCGCAGGTTCCCGCGCTGGCTGAACAGCAGCCGGCAAATCTTGCGCTCTTCGACCTCCGCACGCCATGGCGCGTGGATCAAAATCACTTTCGGTCTCTTTCGCGCAACAGCCCATTTGTCGGATGGACCCTGCACGGCCGGGCCGTACTCACCATCTGCGAAGGCCGCGTCACGTGGTTCGAGCCCTCGCTCAGAGCCTGCCTGGCTTAACCGGAGCGAAAGCAGCAAGGCCTCTAGCAGCCTGTCGGACTTAGCCTTCTGGGGGTACAAACCTTCTGCCGACAGGCT
>JBAXVM010000388.1:0-1735 GCA_037129105.1 bacterium | reverse complement strand
CCGGCCTGGCCACAGCCGATGGCGATGCCGGCACGTCGTACACGGTGCTTGCCACCGCAGGCAGCATCTTCGGCTCCGCCATCCTCCAGATCAACAGCGTCAATGCTCTGCCCGCGCCTGTCATCACACCCAACGGCGGAACCTTTAACCAGCCTCTGAATGTCACCATCACCCCTGCGGCACCCACGCCGCTGCCTGGCACGCCTGGTTGGCGCACCGGGTTGAAGTATCCGGGCGAGGGGCTCGAGGAGGTGGCAGCACTCTCGCGCGACGGGCAGAGCGTTCTGGCCATGCGCGCACGTACGAACACCCGCCTGATGTGGAAGTTTCCTGGCGTGAACATGTCACCGGATTCCGGGGCGTTTCCGTTCTACATTTGGTCGCTGACTGATCTCTCCGGCGGGTACATCCCGTGCCTTTTTGCCGGCGTCACGGAATCCACCTCCTGGGACGGCAACAACTACGATTTCTATTATGGCGAGATGGGGAACCGCGTCTTCCTGCTGTTGCGTCCGCGCTGGGATGGCCTGACCGCAGAGATCGGCTTGTGGAGCTGTGCGGCAGGTGTGGCCCAGACACTCACCTCGCAGAACATGGCAACCTTCCCCGGTATTTCCCGCTCGCTCTTCTCCACGCAACCCACGCAGTTGGAGTTTTCGGGTGACAAGGTGCGCGTTCGCATCGGCAGCAACCCGCTGGTCAGCGCAACTACCGACACTAATGGGTGGGTTACCTACACGGGCGACAGCGCCAGCGGACGCGTGACCGCGCCGCTCGGCGCCACGCGCTTCTGGCTCTCGCTGGCCGGTGGCGAGATTCCGGGCCAGCGCGAACTCGTGGTTTCCTACACGCCGCAGACTACCACCCGCTTCACCTGCGACGGCTCGCCGGTTGCCGAGTCATCTCTCGCCGTCACCAACACGCTCACCCTCACCTATGATGTCACGCTGCGCGCCCGTGTCTTCAGTCCGGCGTTCTATCGTTCCGCGGAGGCCGTGGCCACCTTCACCTCAAACATCCCGCAACTCCCCTCGGAATCCTACGTTTCGCCCGCCTTCATCACAATCACGCACGCTACGCTCAACGGCACGCCCGCGCAAGTCAACGTCGACGGCCCCAGCGGCAACGTGGCCGGGCTCTCACTTGGCGATTGCCGCTATCTGGTCCGCTACCCGCTGTTGGCCAACTCTGCCACGCCCCTGACCCTGCACCGCAATGGCGTCTCTGACCTTTCCGGCAGCGTAACATGGCGCGCGCTGGAAATCGGCAATGCGTCCGATATCCAGATCCGCCGCGACGAGTCGCTGCTCTTCACCGCCGGCAGCGTGGGCCAGACCGACACCATGCAAATTGTGGTGCTCGACAGCAGCAACCACATATTCCAAACCTATACCGGTGTGGCAGGTGATCGTGTCCCGGTCCTTTTCAACCGAGGCGGAGCATTCAATGCCCTTGCCTACCTCAACGGCGTTTCCATTGGCAGTCTGGTCGTCACCGTGGCCTACGCGGAGATCCACGGTCCCATCGCCTGCCAGATCGGCTATCGCCGGGAGAAGGAAGTGATCGTGAACGGCACCACGAACGGCCTCTTTTTCACGGCCAGCGACCCGTCCGTGCTGGAGGTCAGCGTCAAGGGATCGACCGTACAAGGAGTCCGCCTGTATCTGAAGGCTCTAAAGGCTGGCGCGCCGGTGCTCCAGATTCGTATCGGCAGCGCGATTGGGCCGATCATTGC
>JBAXVM010000387.1:0-1745 GCA_037129105.1 bacterium | reverse complement strand
GGGTGCGCTTCCGCTACGGCGGCCGCCAGAACCACTGCTTTACCTCGCCGGTTTATCGCGCCAAGGTCCAGGCGATCAACCGCCAACTGGCCGAACGCTTCAAGAACCACCCGGCGCTAGTCTTGTGGCATGTGTCCAACGAAATGGACGGCGATTGCCACTGTCCGCTCTGCCAGGAGGCCTTCCGGGACTGGCTCAAGAACCGGTACGGTACACTCGACGAACTGAACCGCAAGTGGTACACGACCTTCTGGGGACACTGCTTCAACGACTGGCAACAGGTCGAGTCGCCGCATCCGTTTCCTTCCGGGCTCTGCTCCATCACGGCCCATCAGGTGGACTGGAAACGCTTCGTCTCGGATCAGACCGTTGCCTACCTCAAGGATGAAATCAAGACCTTGCGGGAGATCACGCCGCATGTGCCGGTTAGCACGAATCTCCATCCCGGCGGGATGAACAGCCTGAATGGCTGGAAGATGGCAGCAGAGCTCGACGTGGTTGGCTGGGATAGCTATCCCTACTGGCACCATGCGACCTCGGATGTGCCCGATGCCCAGCAGGCGGCCTTCTATTTTGACCTCAACCGCAGCCTCAAGCGGAAGCCATTCCTATTCATGGAGTCCGCGCCGGGCACGGCCCAGTGGCAGCCGCCGAATGTCTACAAGTTCCCGGGGATGAACAAGCTGACCTCGTTGCAGGCCGTGGCGCATGGCTCGGATTCCGTCATGTATTTCCAGTGGCGCAAGGGGCGCGGCAGCTATGAGCAGTTCCACGGCGCCGTGGTGGACCACTGCGGACACGAGCACACGCTGGTCTTCCGCGATGTGGCCGACACCGGCAAAGCGCTGCAGGATCTGTTGCCGGTGCTGGGTGCCCACACCGCAGCCAAGGTGGCGATCTACTGGGATTGGAACAACCTGTGGACCGAGGAGACGGCCGCAGGTCCCATCCAGGGCGGCCAGCAAGCGCGCCAGACTGCGATCAACCACTATCGCGCCTTCTGGAATCTTGGGATCCCGGTGGATCTGGTGGGGCCGCACACGCCACTGGATGGCTACACGCTGCTCCTGGCGCCGATGCTCTACATGACCACACCGGAAGTCGCGGAGCGCTTCCGCCGCTTCGTCGAGGCCGGTGGCACGCTGGTCACCACCTACTGGTCCGGGATTGTGGACGACAACAGCCTGTGTCATCTGGGTGGCTTCCCGGGGCCGCTACGTGCCACGTTGGGGTTGTGGGTCGAGATGACCGATGCGCCGATTCATGTGGCCAATACGCTCGTGCCGGCCAAGGATAACGCACTCGGCTTGAGCGCCACCCGCGCTGCGCATACCATTTGCGACCTGCTGCACGTGGAGGGTGCCAAGGTCCTGGCCTCGTATGGGCAGAACTGGTATGCCGGGTGGCCGTGCCTCACCTGCCACGATGTGGGCCAGGGGCAGGCTTACTACATCGGCACGCGCACAGATGGCGACTTCCTGGCCGACTTCTACGGCGCACTCAGCCGCAAACTCGCTCTTCCGCGTGATCTGGATGGCCAGTGGCCGGAGGGTGTGAGCGTACGCAAGCGCGCCGCCGGCGGGCGCGACTTCGTCTTCCTCATGAACTTCAACAACGCCCCGGCCGTGGTCACCTGGCAGGATCCCGCCCTGCAAGTCAATCTGCTGGCTGCCGCCGGCGGAAAGCTGAAGGGGCGCATCGAACTGCCTGCGTACGGGATTGCGGTCTTGGCGACGGCCGCGAAC
>JBAXVM010000386.1:0-1772 GCA_037129105.1 bacterium | reverse complement strand
GTAACACTTGAATTGGCTTTTCCGTCTGTAAATCGCCCAGCAGGCATGCCAGCATGCCATCCTGGTTCAACCGCCCGATGACCACCCGATCCGCGGCATAAAGCACATACTGGTTACACCACGCCGCACGCCGCGCGGAGAAGGCAGTCACGGCGGCGTCAAACGGCGTAATTACCAGAAGTCGTCCGTCATCCAGCGCCTGGCGAATACGCGGGACAGCAAACGACGTTAATCCACGCGCCAGAATCCAGACCATCGGCGTCCCGGCAGCCAGGCATGCGTCGAACATCGCCCGTTCCATAGGCGACAGAAAACCGGAGATCACACATGCGGGCCGAGGATTCAAAACAGGCGCCACGGCGGCACCATCGCGCGACGCCAGAAAAGCGGTCTTGGGCAGATTCAACAGGTCTGGATTACCAACCATGAACTGCGGCTCACCATAACGCACCACATCCGCGTTTGCGGGATTGTCACGAATGTAGGCACGGATATTCGCCAGCGCCGTTGGGGTGCGCACGATAATCTCGTAGTAGTTGCGTTGCCACAGTTTGCCATCGAAACGCAGCCACCCGTGTTGCGCCACGCCGGAAATATATCGCGTCGTGGACAATGTTTTGAACCGGTGCACGACGTCGGGTAACGACAACGCGTCCCCCGTAGGGGCAACCCCCCGTGGTTGCCCCCCCCGTGGTTGCCCCCGTGCCAGCCCATCACCATTGGGTGCCGATTCATTGGGGCACCCACGGGGGGGTGCCAATTCATTGGGGCACCCACGGGGGGGTGCCAATTCATTGGGGCACCCACGGGGGGGTGCCGATTCAGGGCACCCACGGGGGGGTGCCGATTCAGGGCACCCACGGGGGGGTGCCCCTACGTGCACCACGCCATGAAAATGGTCCGGCATCACCACAAACGCATCGGCACCCACGCCGGGATAATGCGCCGGCAATTCGTTCCATACATCCCGCACCATCCGCCCGGCATCATTCAACGCCATCCGCCCGTTGACCACGGTACCGAACATTGGCCGACGTCCCTGCACGCAGATCGTCACAAAATACCACCCCGGTTGCGCGTAATCATACCCGCGCAACCGGATGGAGCGACGATGGTGGATGGCTGGATTGTAAATCATGGTTTCTTGTAGAAAACCAGCCTGCTCTCCGGCGCCTTCGCCAGCTCCACGCGCACGCCGCATTCGCAAAGCTCCTGGCCGGTCTGCTTCCAGGTCCTGCCCGTGTCGGCATCCTGCAGTTCGTACTCCGCCGCCGGATCGAGCCCCTGCAGCCGGAAATCGGCGCTGACGAACGGCGCGTCCTTGCGGCGGAAGGCCAGCAGAAGCCCCTCGCCCAGATCCGGCCGGTGCATCTGGAATGCCGCCCAGACATCATAGTCCGGCGAATTGGCCAGGAGCGGATAGTAGTCGCCATAGAAGAGCGGACGGGCGCGCACGAAATCGGCCAGCATGCGCCGGTGCCAATCCCACGGATACTGCTCCTC
The DNA here is from genome assembly GCA_037129105.1 of bacterium. Classification (GTDB taxonomy): domain Bacteria; phylum Verrucomicrobiota; class Kiritimatiellia; order RFP12; family CAIWXQ01; genus CAIWXQ01. The sequence goes on along the minus strand of JBAXVM010000386.1, from coordinate 269 downwards.
GATCGGGAAACTCTCGTACGGGAAGATCCCGAACTGCATGGCCGCGCTGAGGCTGCTGCGGAAGTTGTAGGTGTCGCCAGCTCGCCGGCAAGCGCCCAGCACGCCCGTGCCGCTCAGCGGCACCCAGTACGACAGCCCCATGGTATGGGTCTGGCCCGGCGTGCTGTCGTTGATCCAGCCGCACTGATGGTCACTGCGCCAGAGCGGAATGCTGCGGCTGATCGTCTCGAGGTCAATGCGCCGCCCGCCGCTGGCACAGTTGTCGATCA
>JBAXVM010000385.1:0-1800 GCA_037129105.1 bacterium | reverse complement strand
TGATCAGGATAGCGAGGATCAGCAGCACGCCGAGCATTTCGATGATGGTAAATCCCCGGCGGTTGCACCGCCGGGGATGCGGCGGCACTGGCGTGCCGCCCGTGGCGTCTGGCCTTAATCGAGAGGATAGCAGGTTTGGAGTGCGCGACCTTGGTCGCGCTTTGTGCGGGCGGGGCTTGCCACGCCCGGGAGATGGCACAGGGGACGCATGCACGCCGCGGCAAGCCGCGGCAGAGAAAAGCGGCGGCAAGCCGCCGCAGTCCAAACCTGCCCGCCATGCCCTTGCGGGTTCGGGTTGGAGGCCAAGGCGTCGCGGAGCTCCGCCCTCCATGTGGGCAAGCCGGGCGACTGGAGGGGCGAGCTCTGCGAGCCCTTGCAGGTTCGGTTCGGTGGCCAAGCCCGGACTCCGGACTCCGGACCCCGGACTCCGGACCCCGGCCTCCGGACCTCTGACCTCTGACCTCTGACCTCTGGCTTTCATTGCTGCCAACTGCCGATCAGCACGCCGGGCCGGTCCGGGTTGACGGTCCAGGCGGCCACGCGGCGGAAGATGTTGGTGGTGTTTCCGGTGGTGTCGGTCGGCACAACCAGCGCGTTGTCGCCGTTCGCGTCAAGCTTCACAACATAGCGCTGGCCGCGCACGCTGCCCCAGGCGCTGACCGGCGCGGCGGAACTGTCGAAGCGTGTGAATTCCAGAAACGAGACGCTGTCGGCGTTGAGCACGGCGCCAGCCGCGTCATTGGTCATCGTGCCTTCCAGCATGCGCGCGAGTCGGGGGCCGATCTCGTATTGCATATCGCCGAAGGTGTCCTTTTCGTATTTCCAGATGGTGATGCTTGCAACCATCTCCACGTCGTTCGTCGGCCAGGAGTGATAGTAGGCGTAGTAGTGCTTGAACGCCCCCTCGATATTGGCCAGCTCGGCGCGGGTGATGGTTTCGCGGCTGTAGCGGCTGACGGTTCGGATGGCGCCATACAGGAGCCCCAGCAGGATGGAGATGACGGTGATGACAACAAGAAGTTCCGTGAGCGTAAAAGCGGCGCGGGTGGGCGTGCTGCTGTTTTTGAACAGGAGGCAACAGAGGAAACGGAGGTTGGCGAGGAATGATTTCATGATGGGAGGTTGGCACTGGGGAGGATTAGATTGTTTCGCCATAACATGCGATGCAGTTGCGTCGCATCTTGCGGCATCAAGTGTACGGACACAGAGGCCACAGAGAAAGAAAGAGAGCACAGAGAGAAATTCATGATGCTGCGGCCGGCTCGCCGGCCGCAGTCAGGCATTTCTCTGTGGTCTCTGTTACTCTCTGTGCTCTCGGTGTCCTTGACGTGTTCATTCGTTGGGTTGCGGGCTGACGCCCGCCTTGCGTTAACTCCTGTTTAAAATGCTAAGGCTGGAAGCGGACGTCATCGGAAGTGCCTCCCAGGCGGTCCGGGCCGAATGAATACAGGTCGAAGCTTTGCGGGGCCTGGTTGGTGGCGGCTACATACTGGTAGGCGCTTCCCCACGGGTCAACGGCTGGCGGCAGCGACGGCATCAGCTCGCCAAAGCGGACAAACATGGCATTGGCGCCGGCGCCGCCGATTTGCACGCTCGCGAGCAGCAGGTTGGTTACGTCGGCAGTATACACGCTGTTGGACGGGTATTGGTCCAGCCTTTCGTGATAGCGATGAACCGCCTCCTGCCACTTGCCGAGGTCGGCCAGGGCGTGGTGGCGCTTGCCTATGGTGTCGGCGTAACGCCCGAGGCCGATGACCAGCGACACGAGGATGGCGAGGATCATCATCACGATCAGCAGCT
>JBAXVM010000384.1:0-1822 GCA_037129105.1 bacterium | reverse complement strand
CCACGCTCATGCTGGCGGGGATCCGCGAGGTGCTGATCATCTCCACGCCCGAGGCGACGCCCATGTTTCGCGCGCTTCTGGGTGACGGCAGTCAGCTCGGCATGCGGCTGGTCTACCAGGTGCAGGAGAAGCCCAACGGTCTGGCGCAGGCCTTTGTGCTGGGCCGCGAATTCATCGGGCAGGATCCGGTCTGCCTGATTCTGGGCGACAATCTGTTCTACGGCACGGGGTTTCGCGCCATGCTGTCGGCGGCCAGCGCCAAGCCCGGCGCCACGGTGTTCGGCTATGCGGTGCGCGATCCGGAGCGCTATGGCGTGGTGGCCTTTGGCCCGGACGGGCGCGCCACGTCCATCGAGGAGAAGCCCGCCCAGCCGAAGTCCAACTACGCCGTGGTGGGCCTCTACTTTTACGACAATGACGTGGTTGAGGTGGCCGCCAACCTGCGCCCCTCGCCGCGCGGCGAATACGAGATCACGGACGTCAATCGCGAATACCTGCGCCGCGGCGCGCTCCACGTGCAGCTGCTCAGCCGCGGCTTTGCCTGGCTCGACACCGGCACGCACGATGCGTTGGCCGACGCGACGGCCTTTGTCAAGGCCATCGAAGACCGCCAGGGGCTCAAGATTGCCTGCATCGAGGAGATCGCCTGGCGCATGGGCTTTATCAATAATAGCCAGCTCGCCGCCCTTGCCCACACCCTGAGCAAATCCACCTACGGCGAGTACCTGGCGCGCCTGCCGCAGGAGCAGAACGGCGTTTCCAATTGACCCTAATTTCACGCTACGGATTGCCGCGGAGTGTGGAACAGAACCACGAGGGCAGAGATCAGGGGTCAGAATTTTTTTCATCTTGAAATCAGGAAAGCCGGAAAGAAACCCAATCCGCGCCATCCGCGCCATCCGCGCGATCCGTAGCTGAAACCGCCCACCGGCCAACCGTCTGACCGTCCCACCGTCCAACTGTCCACCGTCTTCCGTCCACCGCGGGCAGTTCTTAAACGAAATACGGATGGACAGCCTCGACCAAAAGGTGTACCTTTGTTATGTACACAAAAGGAGTTGACTATGCAGACCTTGAACATCAAAGAGGCACGGGCGTGTCTTGGACAGTTGGTTGACAAGGCTGAGCGAGGCGAAACCGTGATTATTACTCGTTATGGCAAGCAATCTGCGCGTCTGGTTCCCATTGAGCCGCGCGCCAAGGGATTGCCAAGTCTGGGTGCGTTTCGCGCCGGCATTGTCGTACCCAAGACAGGACTTGCTGCGACCGTGATCGGCGCTCGAGACGAGGAACGTTATTGATGGTCTATCTCGACACGAGTGTGTTGGCTGCTTATTACTGTCCGGAAGCGATGAGCGCCATCGCGGAGAAAACGATTCTGCGCTGCAAGCGTCCGACAATCAGTTCCCTGGTGGAGGTGGAGTTTCACTCGGCTGTGGCGCGGAAGGTACGCGAAGGCACATTATCCGTAGCGGATGCCACGCGCATCATCACCCAATTGCATCTGCATATTGAGTCTGGTTGTTACGAACGACTGCCGATCCAGGAAACACACTTCGTCATGGCGCGCGATTGGATCGGAACGTTTCTCACGCCGCTGCGGACGCTGGATGCACTTCACTTGGCTGTATGTTTGGTAGCGAACGCCAACTTGCTTACGGCTGACACCAACCTGGCCAAGTCGGCGCATCAGTTTGGCGTGCAGGTGGAACTCCTCGGATAGACAGTTGGACGGAAGACGGGCGGACAGTTAGACAGTTGGACGGTTACGCAAAGGAGTTGAGTCGGTTCACCCGCACAGGACTTGAACGTCTGGAAGCCA
>JBAXVM010000383.1:0-1864 GCA_037129105.1 bacterium | reverse complement strand
GGTGTGGGAGTGTGTGGGGGTGTGGTATTAAGAGTGTGGGGGTGTGGTAAGAGTGTGGGGGTGTGGGAGTGTGTGGGGGTGTGGGGGGAGTTACGGGGACGCGTTGTAGGAAGCGGGCTCTTCGCGCAATGAAGACGGACCGCACCAATTGTCCGCGTTGGCCATCATGTTAACGAGTCCACCGGCGATACGCTCGAAGTCGGCATCCATTTCTGCGTGAATGGGTTCGGTGATGTATCCGCACTCACGCGCAAAATCGAGCCATACCTGCGTTTCCGCGGCTTCGCCGTCGGCATCGGATAGTTTGCTGGCAAAATGAGACGGATAGCGCCGCTTCCGCCACGCTTCGGCGATGTTGCTGCAGACAGACCGAGAGGAGCGGCGAATCTGGTCGGTCAACGAGTAACGTTCATCCGCCGGCCAATCTTTTGAGATCTCAAAGATCCTCATGGCCACCGCAAACGCCTCTCGATACACCCTAAGTTCCCTGAAATGTTTCACCAGCTCACTCATAGCAACCTTCTCCCCTACTCCCACACCCCCACACTCCCACACTCCCACACTCCCACACTCCCACACCCCCACACCCCCACACTCCCACACCCCCGCACTTCCACACTCCCACACTCCCACACTCTTACCACACCCCCACACTCTTACCACACTCCCACACTCTCAACTCAGCCACTCAAACACGACCCCCAGCGACGGCTCCGTCTTCTCCCGGATCATGCGCCACATCTCGGCGCCGCGGGTGAATGGGACGCGGTGCGTGGTGAGCGGCCGCAGGTCGAGCTTGCCGGCCGCGATCAGGTCCAGCGTCGCCTCCATGCGGGCGCGGGTCCAGCCGGCGATGAAGTGGGTCGTAAGTTCGCGCTGCTGCAAGGCGGCCATGCTGGCCCAGGCCTCCCCGGGTGTGAACCCGGAGTAGACGATCTGCCCTTTGGCGTATTCGAGCAGCGGCAGGTGCTCCTTCTGGCTGGCCACGGACTGCACGGTGTCGATGACGATGGCCGCGTGGTCGCGGCCCATGATCGCGCGGATGCGCGCCACCACGTCGTCGCCGCCGGCCACGGCATGTTGGATGCCGGCGCGGCGCGCGGCATCGAGGCGCGCGGCGCGATGCCCGACGAGCACCACCCGGGCGCCACGCGCCCGTGCCGCCTGCGCGCCGAACTGGCCGATGATGCCGTCGCCGTACACCACCACCCAGTCGTCCGGCTGCAGCGCCGGCCGGAAGGCGGCGTTGTAGCCCACTTCAGCTACGACCGTCGCTGACACGGTGGTTTCCTCGGCGCCGGCCGGAATGCGGTAGATTTCGTGGGCCTGGGTGTTGCCCACGGCCACATGGCACCCCCAGAACGGGACGACCGACCCCTTCCAGCAGCCGGTGGTGGCCATGACGCGCTCGCCCACGCGCCAGCCCTGTACGCCTTCGCCCAGCGCCACAATGTCGCCTGTGCGCTGGTAGCCGGCCACGCAGGGATAGGTTGTCGGCGCCCAGGTGAAGCGGTTCTGCAGCACCCAGCCTTCGGTGCCGCAGCTGACGGTTGAAAACCGCGTGCGCACCTGCACTTCGCCCGGACCTGGCGGCGGCATCTCAATGTCGCGCACCGTAACCTGATCAACGCCTTCAAAGACAACCGCGGGAACACGCATGTCACAACTCTCCCTGGGCGGGTAACGCCCGCTACACAACCTTTGCACGAGTCAAGGACACAGAGAACACAGAGCATCGCAGAGACCACAGAGGAATTTCAGACTGCGGCCGGCCAGTCGGCCGCAGCAGCAAGAACACTACTCTGTGTTCTCTATTTCTCTGTGCCCTCCGTGTCCATCCACTTGGATGATCAAAGATGCGACG
>JBAXVM010000382.1:0-1889 GCA_037129105.1 bacterium | reverse complement strand
GCCGTCCCCCGCGACCTTGGGTCGCGGGGACGGGAGATTGGGGCGGAAAGGCGCGTCTTAGCGCCCCAATCTCCGCCCCCTGCCGCACGAGGCGGCAGGGGGGCGTGCCCTGGTCTTTTCCTTAAGCACCAACTAGGCGGTTTCCACCACGAAGATTCGAAAAACACGAAGATTCACGCAATCGGACGCTGGAGACAAAGCCGTAATTCTTCAACGCCCAACGCTCAACGTCCAACTTCCAACGGAACCTCGTGCGGACGGTCTCCGCGCATTCTCCCTTGGACGTTGGATGTTGGGTGTTGGATGTTGGGCGTTGACACTCTTAGCTTAACCCCCATGGGTTGCTGCCCCCCCTTCCCCATCTTCCCATCTTCCCCTCTTTCCAGGCTTGCCACAAACCGCGCCGCCGCCTACTCTTGCCGTCATGCCAGCCACTATCCAGCTTGTCTGCGGTTCGGACGACTACCTTGTCGAGCAAAAGGCGCGTGCGCTGGTGGACGCTGGCGTGCCGGTAGCGGATCGCGCGCTGGGCCTGGAAGTTCTGGATGGCCGGGTGGAAACGGCCGATGCCGCCCGGGCGGTGATCGCGAAATGCATCGAAGCCATACAAACGCCCGGTTTTTTCGGCAGCGGAAAGCTGGTCTGGCTCAAGAACGCCACGTTCCTCAACCCGCAGGTCCGGCCCGGGGACAATGAAGAGGTCAAAACGCGCCTGGCCGAGTTGACCGCACGCATCAAGGCGGGGCTTCCCGAAGGGCAGCGGCTGCTGATCACACCCGTTTCCATTGCGCGCAACACGGCGTTCTTCAAGGCCTGCGCGGCCGCAGGCGAGATTTCCGACTTCGGCAGCGGCGAAAAGGCGTGGGAGCAGGAGAAATTGGCGCGGGAACGCCTCGTCGGACGGCTCCAGGAGATCAACCTGCGAATGTCCGAAGATGTGCGCGAGCGTTTTCTGCAGCGCACGGGCACTTCCATGCGCCTCATCGTAAACGAGTTGGAAAAGCTCAGGCTCCATCTGGGTAGCGCAACAAACCAGGTGAAGGCGGAAGACGTGGATTCAATCGTCAGCGTCGGGCGCGAAGCCATGGCATGGGATCTAACCGACGCCGTTGGCGACCGCGACGCGGTCAGGCTGATGCACTCCCTGCGGCGGCTACAGGCACAGGAGGAAAGCCCCATCGGACTGGTGGCCATGATCGAGTCGCGCGTCCGCGACCTGATCGTGCTGCGGTATGCGATGGATCAGCGCTGGCTGGAGGCGCGGGAGACCGAGCACGGTCCTTTCTGCAAATGGAAGGAGAACCTGCCGGAGGCGGCCGACCAGCTGCTGGGTGCGCTGCCGCACGACCCGCGCCGCGTCGTCGCCTTTATTCAGCGCAAGATCGCAATCCAGGCCACCCGTTACACGCTCATCGAACTGCGCCGGGCACGCCATGCGCTACTCGAGCTGCGCGAGAAGCTGGTGTCGTCCTCCGCGCCGCCCGAGATCCTGGTGGAAACCACGCTGCTGCGCCTGGTCCGACCCGCGCGGCAGTCCGAGACCGCCGCAGCAGGAAGATGAGGCGCAGCCAGTACAGCGGGACCTGCGGGACCGCTGTTGGGCGGGCAGCAGAAGCCTTGGATCAGCGGGCGCGCAGCCATGGTCTTTTCCTGAAGCTGTTGGGAATTTTCACCACGAAGGACACGAAGAGCACGAAGTTCAATAAATCCGACAGTTTCGGTTATTTCCAGCGTCCGACTACGTGAATCTTCGTGTTCTTCGAATCTTCGTGGTGGAAGCCGCCAACGTAGCGCTTCAGGAAAAGACCATGACGGGTTGACGACGGGCGCATCTCTGTTTCCTTGACTTGCATTGGGTAGAGACGGCTTTATGCCGTCTACCCGTAACT
>JBAXVM010000381.1:0-1939 GCA_037129105.1 bacterium | reverse complement strand
TTTCGTATGCGCCGCACTATGCCACGCCGAGGGAGCTGATGACACTGCCGGTGCCGTTCGCGCCGGGGGTGCTGCCGGAGGGTGAGACTTATGTGACGCTGGTGCCGCACCTGCCGCTCACGCGGTATGGTTCGAGTTTGCCGTATCTGCCGGTGATGCAAGGGGCGCGCGCTGCGGACGTGGCCGGCGCGGCGGCGCAACGTAAGCCACGCCTCGATGCCATGTTTGCACTGAAGAAGGACGGCACCCGGGATTACAATGTGTTCTGTTACAGCGCGCCGGAGGCGCTGGACTACGCGCTGGCCTGTTGCGAAGAGGCCTGGGATAAGCGCGGCAGCGGCGGGATATGGGTCACGCCATCGAGCATCAACCTCTGGTTTCCGGCCACGCCCGGACTGGCCTGCAACTGCGCGGCATGTAAGGAAACAGCCGCCAAATACCGCAATGATCGCGAACTTTCTACCCGTCTGGCTGCGACGCATGGCGAGCGCCGGGCTTTTGAACAGGTCGAGCAGCTTGTGCATGAGCGTGTTTTTGGACTTTTCGTCCAGCGCGTCTGCGAGGCAGTTAAGAAGCGCTGGCCGGACAAGAAGGTGATCTATCATCCGTGGGGCACGAACTGTCCTGAGGACGTGGAGTTCCCCGACAACCTCGCGGTGCACAATCTCGACGCCGGCTTCATGATGGGGCTGCTGCACCAGCCGGAGGTACGTCAGCAACAGGAGGATCGTCTGCGCGCGTGGCGCCGGAGCGTGAAAGCAGCGCCTGCGCCTGCAACAGCGGCTGTGGCGGCTGCGGTTGCTGGCGCGGACGCAGGCCGCATTGTCGGTGCGCGGTTCGGGTTCTATGGCCCGAGCGACTGGACGCTGGGACCGGTTCAGTATCCGCATGTGGTTCAGGCGTTCTATCGGACGAACCAGGACTTTATTATCGGCAGCCTGGTTCCCACGTACTCGCTTCCGTGTTGGACCACGGCGGCGCCCACGTGGTACGTCTGGATGCGCGTGTTGTGGAACCCGGCGCTGGATGTGGATGCGACGCTCGATGAAATGTGCCGCCGGCTCTTCGGCGCTGGCGCAACCAGCGCACGTGCACTGCTGCGGCTGGAGTGCGAGCGATGGGAAGGGGCGAACTGGAGGCGTCCGCTGCAGCAGGAGGCGATGCGCAGCGCGGGGGAGGGGTCGTTGCGTTTCCCGGACGACGAGTACTTCCGCCAATCCTGGCCGCCGGAAGTGGTGGCCCGTATGAAAGCTCTGCGCGACCAGGCGCTGGAGGCGATGGCTGTCGATCCGCATGCGCGACAGGCGTTTCTCTACTGGACTTGGACGTTTGATGAGTTTCTCTGCGCTGCGGATGCGATATACGGGAGCGCTACACGTGCCACTGTGCCTGCTGCCACGCCCGCGGAAACCGTGCCCATGGCCAGGAGCAACACTGCCGCTGTGGTCGTTATGGACTCTGCCCAACGCACCACGCTTCATGCTGTTGTCACAAAGACCAACGTGATGGATGGCGCGGAGATGGTGCTGATCCCGGCCGGGGAGTTTCGCATGGGCACGAGCGAGGACGAGCGCGAGGCGTGGCGGACGGCGCATCCGGCCACGGGCAAGGGAGACCTGATCAAGTTTACAGCCAGGGAAGAGAGCACTTCCTTGGGCGCATTCCTGCGCAGCACCAACGAGGCGCAGCGCGCGGCGTGGATGCAGGAAACGGGCGTGCGCCGGGATAATCCGGCCCTCTTCAAAGACGAGCTGCCGCAGCGCAAGGTTCACTTGGACGCCTACTACATGTACAAGACCGAGGTGACTGTGGCGCAGTACCGGAAGTTCTGCCAGGCCACGGGCCGGGCCCTGCCGCCGGAACCACGCACGCCGTTTTCCGGGTCGCGCGTTTCCGGGAAGGGGGCGGATGCCCTTCCTGTCGTGAACGTCACCTGGAA
>JBAXVM010000380.1:0-1944 GCA_037129105.1 bacterium | reverse complement strand
CTTCGCGGCACCCGCCGCGCCAGTTGCGCCGGCTCCGCCCGCCGCGCCCTCCGCTCGCCCAATACCAACTGCGGCACGCCGCCTCCAAGCGTCCGTCCGGCTTCGCCCTCCATAGCTCGCGAATACGCGAGCGTCGGAGGGTCTGCGCGCAGACGGTTGCCGCGCACAACCCGCGACTACGCGGGAGGCGCGGCCCCGCAGCGCGCAGCCCGGCCGGTCGCTTGCTACCGACTGCTCACACTCCCCGTAGGGGCGCCGCTTGCGGCGATCACTGCTCACCGATCAGCGTAAGTGAGCAGGTGGCCCGGGCGCTCCGCGCACGGGCAGGTTCCTATCTGACACACCGCCTGCACTTGCCCGCGCGCAGAGCGCCCGGGAAACCTGCACCCTCAACAGTCACCTGCCACAACTGTCCTTCAATCGGTGGACAATTACGGCGACGCTTACGGTTGACGATTGTTCTGCATTCTCCCCTCGTCCACCGTAAGCGTCGCCGTAATCGTCCACCGATTTATCTCACCGCCCCTTCCTCCCCACTCCGTTTCCCCATCCCAAAGTTCCCCACAAATCCCTTTGCATTGCTGTAGTCTATAAGCTACACTGGGTCTCATGAAAGAGCGGGAACTCCGCGAGTACCTGACAGAGACCGGCCGGAACCCTTTCCACGACTGGCTCCGCGCGCTGCGCGATACACAGGCACGCGCACGTATCCGCGTTCGCTTGAATCGCGTGCGCCTTGGCAACTTCGGCGACTGCAAACCCGTGGGCGAGGGGGTTCTGGAGTTACGGATGGATTTTGGACCCGGTTACCGAGCGTACCTGGGGCAGGATGGCGAAACCCTGGTGATTCTACTCTGCGGCGGAGACAAACAGACCCAACCCCGCGACATCGCAAAAGCCAAGGAATACTGGACATCTTACAGACAGAGGACCACACGATGAAAAAGACCACCGCCAACTACCGCGACAACCTCTTGAAGGATCTCGCCGATCCCGTCGAAGCGGCTGCCTACCTCAATGCCGCCCTCGAGGACGGCGCGCAAGACGTGTTTCTCCTGGCCCTGCGCGACATCGCCGAAGCAAAGGGCATGTCCCGTCTCTCCCGCCACGCCAAACTCAACCGCGAGAGCCTCTATCGCATGCTCTCCAGCAAAGGCAACCCGCAACTCTCCAGCCTGGCGTCCATTCTGGAATGCGCCGGTCTGCGCCTGGCCGTAGAAGTTCGCCACGCCCACGTCGCGTAGAAGCATTTCCAAAGTGCCAACAACGTCCGTAGTTCTCCGGTTGCCTCAGTGCACACCCGTCGCAGTTCCTCGATGGTCAGTTCCCGGCGCCCATGCTGCACGGCCCGTTTCCGCCGCACCTCGGCGAACGGATTCGACGTCATCATCGCCGGCTTGGCCAGCACGCGGAAGACCAGGGTCAGCAACGCGACGTGTTTGTTGAAGGTGGACGAAGAACAGGCGCCCGCCAGATCCACGGTATACGCGGCGGCAATCTCCGGCGTGACACTACGGAGGGCAGGGGAATCGGCGTGGTGTTCTGCCATCCATTTGGCGAACCGCTGCCACTGGCCGGCGTAGTGCCCAATCGTTCCATCCCCGCTACACGCCCGAAACGATGCAAACGCCGGCATGGACGAAGCATCCTCGCAGGCTGACACCCGCCGCCGCATCCCAATCTTCTCCCGCCCATTTTGTAGGAGCGCTGCCCCGCAGCGCGATTCGTCGCATTCCCTTCGTACCCTTTGCGCGCTTCGTGGTGTCATGTCACCTGCCACTCTCACACCCACCGCCTTCCAAAACCTCGCCTAAGACGGAACTTCATCCCTTTGGCGAACCACGAAACGCACGCCTGCTTGGCGTTGCGGAGCTCCGCCCTCCAAAATACGTCATAGAGCAGAGATCGATGATGAAAAATGGAGGGCGGAGCTCCGCGACGCCA
>JBAXVM010000038.1:0-16439 GCA_037129105.1 bacterium | reverse complement strand
GGACGGCGTAAAGCCGTCCCTACCGTGAAGGTCAATGAATCGCAGATGCGCCCGCCAGTCGGATTCCGCTTGCGAATGGTTGGGGAGGGTGTTTTAATACACCTATCTTTTGTTCTAATGGTGACCGGCAACGCCGGAGGTGGTCATGGACATGATTTCCCAGGCGGGTTGGTGGTTGATTTTCGGGCTGGTGCTGCTTGTGATCGAGGTTTCTGCGCCGGCCTTTGTCGCGCTGTTTTTTGGCTTTGCGGCGCTACTCGTGGCGTTGATTTGCTGGCTCGTCGGTCCGGGCATGCCTTCCTGGGTGTCGTGGCTGATCTTCATCGGACTGGCCGTTGTGTTGCTGATCGGACTGCGCAGGACTTGCAAACGGATATTTGTCGGCAAGAAATCGGCGGAGGCCGACGGTCTGGCCAGCGATGTGCTGGGGCACCGCGCCGTGGTGACGGTGCGCATTCAGCCCGGGTTGCCGGGCAAGGTGGAACTTCGCGGAGCGAACTGGCAGGCTGAATCCAGCGAAACGCTGGAATCCGGCGCGCAAGTGCGGATCGTGAAGCAGGAGAGCATTTCGCTCACGGTGGAACGTCTGGCCTGAACGGCCGCGGTAACGAAGGGGGAAGTTGTCATGGAAAGCGGAGTATCCTGGGTCATTGGCGTAGTGTTCTTTTTTGCTTTTTACACGATGATGAAAAGCATCCGGGTGGTGCCACAGAAGACCGCCTATATTGTGGAGCGTTGGGGGAAGTACCACTGCACCCTCGACGCCGGTCTCCATGTGCTGGTTCCGTTCATGGACCAGGTCGCCTACAAGCATACGCTCAAGGAGCAGGCCGTGGATGTGCCGCCGCAGCAGTGTATCACCAAGGATAACATCACGGTGGAGGTTGACGGCATCCTGTACCTGATGGTCATTGATCCGGTCCGCGGCTCATACGGCATCAGCAACTACATGTTTGCCACGGTGCAGCTGTCACAGACCACCATGCGCAGCGAGATCGGCAAGCTCGAGCTGGACCGCACCTTCGAGGAGCGCGAGCGCATCAACGGCGCCATCGTGGACGCCGTGGACAAGGCCTCCGAGCCGTGGGGGATCAAGGTCACGCGGTACGAGGTCAAGAACATCGCGCCGCCCCAGACGATCCGCGACGCCATGGAAAAGCAGATGCGCGCCGAGCGCGAAAAGCGGGCGCTTATCGCCGAATCCGAGGGTGACCGCCAGGCCAAGATCAACCGCGCCGAGGGCGAAAAGCAGCAGGCCATTGCCATTTCCGAGGGCGAGAAGCAGAAGCGCATCAATGAGGCGCAGGGGCGCGCGCAGGAGATCATGCTGGTGGCGAATGCCACGGCCACGGGACTGCGCGAGATCTCCAAGGCCAGCATGGAGCCCGGCGGCACCAGCGCCATCAACCTGCGGCTGGCAGAGCAGTACATCACGGAGTTTGGCCGCCTGGCCAAGACCAACAATTCCGTGATCATTCCGGCCGACCTGGCCAATGTTGCCGGCTTCATCAAGACCGCGTTCAGCGTGGTCAAGGACCTGCCGGCCGGTTCGGCGGCGCATACGGCCGTGCCGCCGAAGCTCGGCTGATTTTTCCTGCGGAAAAATCATTGTCGACAAAAGATTGCGACAGGAGCTTACGACAAGAGTTTTTGGGGCAGGACGATTGTCCGCCTCGATGCGAAAACGCGGCAAACAGTCCAATTTCAAGCCAGCAATAAATCCGCGTCATTCCGCGACAATCCGTAGCTCAAATCGCTTTACCCCGCCGCCAGCTTGGTCCATTTTTCCGTGTTTTCGGGACGCGTGTTGCGGATGACGGCGTCTACGAACTGTACGGCACGGACGCCTTCGGTCAGCGACGGGTAGACGGGGGTCGGGTCGCGCTTGTCGTCGAAGGCCAGCACGCCGTCGGCAAACTGGTTGTAGACGTAGGCCAGAGCGTGACAGAGCCCATCTGTGCGGCCGGCCGGCGGGATCGCGGTGAGCGGCAATACCGGAAAGCCGGTGCGCAGCACTTCAGAGGAGCCGTTGGGCGCGTGTATCGTCAGCGTATTCGGGTTGTCTAATTCCCAGAGCATGCCGCCCTTGTCGCCAAAAATCCGGATGCGTACGCCGCCGGTTTCGCCCACGCAGATCTGGCTGGCCCAGAGTACGCCCTGGGCGCCGTTGCCGAGGCGGAAGAGCACGGCCCCGTCGTCCTCCAGCTGCCGGCCGGCTACGCAGGAGCGCACATCGGCGCTGACCTCGGTAATCGGCAGGCCGGTGAGCAGTTCGGTCAGATAAGAACCATGGGCGCCGACGTCCGCCATGCAGCCGCTGGGGCCGGCGCGCCGGGGGTCGGCGCGCCAACTGGCCTGGCGGTTGCCGGCGGTCTCCAGGCGGGTTGCCAGCCACCCCTGCGGGCATTCCACCATCACACGCCGGATATTGCCCAGGCGTCCTTCACGAATGAGTTTTTGCGCTTCGCGCACCATGGGGTAGCCGGTGTAGGAGAAGGTCAGGCCGATCAGGAGCTGCTTATCGTTCAGCTTGCGTTCCAGGTTCTGCACCTCGTCCACGCTCGTGGTCAGCGGCTTTTCGCACAGCACGTGAAATCCGGCATCCAGGGCGGCCATGGCCACCGGGTAGTGCAGGTTGTTTGGCGCTGTGATGACAATGAAGTCCGGCCGGGTCTCGGCAGGAAGGGTGGCTTCTTTGCGCAGCATGTCACGGTACGCTCCGTAGATGCGTTCGCGTGCCAGATACAGCCCTTCGCCGCCTTCAAAGGAGCGATGGCGCGTGCTGCCAAAGGCCCCGCAGACCAGGTCGATGCGCCCAGTCATCTGTGCTGCCATGCGATGATACTGGGCAATAAAGGATTCTTTGCCGCCCCCAACCATGGCCATCCTAAGTTTCCGGCTCATTTCAACACCTTTTCTCTGAATGCAGCAGTCGTAATACGTATGATGGGTAATATGCTGCCAGAAAAGCCAACCATCTACAAGCCTTTTCCCTGGTTTGCTCCGTAAGGGTTTGTTCGGGCGCAAGGCGGAATCAGAAAGCAACCGCATTCCGTGATTACCAGAGCTTGAAATACTCTTCGCTGCCGAACTTGACTGTCGTGAACGCCATTGCATTACGCGGAACCCTAGGATACAGTCTCCACAATGGTCATTACCAAAGTTCTGTTGATCCAGTCATCCTTCCATGCTGACAATGGCCGGGTGGTCAAGATTTCCAGCCGCTTCGAGCGTTGGACGGTCGTCAATGTGGCCGAACTCGGCCTACCGCTGCTGGCGGCACTTACCCCCCCACATATTCAAGTCGAAATGGTGGATGATGCGCTGGAGCCCATCCCCTGGGACACCACCGCGGAGGTCATCGCCATATCGGCCAAGCTGATCCAGCGCAGTCGGGCCATCGAGCTGGCCAATCAGTACCGAATCCGGGGCAAGATTGTTGTGCTGGGCGGGTTTCTCGCCACGCTCTCCCCGGACGGATTGGCGGAACATTTCGACGCCCTTTGCATCGGTGATGGCGACCAAATATGGCCACAGATGCTCGCCGACATCGAGCAGGATGGCCTTCAAAAGCAATATTGTGCCGACCATACCGTCCCACTCGCTGCGCTGCCGGTACCGCGCTATGACTTGCTGGCCAGGAAAAGCGCACTGCTCAGTCTGCGCACCAGTTACCCGGTCCAGGCGACACGCGGCTGCCCGCACAACTGTTCCTACTGCTGCATCACCAACTTTTACCGGCGAACGTATCGCTATCGCCCGGTGGCGCAGGTGATCCGTGACATTCGCGCCCATGGCAGTCGCCACATGCATTTTGTCGACGATAATTTGATGGCGAACCCCGCGTTTGCCAAAAAGTTATTTGCTGAGATGCTCAAGCTCAAGGTTCTCTGGGGCACCCAGGCCGCCATCGACATCGCCCAGGATGAAGAGCTGCTGGATCTCGCCTATCGCGCCGGCTGTCGCATCGTCATGCTCGGCATCGAGACCACTTCACAGCCGAACCTCGAGGCGGTAAATAAAGGCTGGGGGGCGGCACACACCTGCCAGGAAGCCATACGTAAGATACAAGCCAAAGGCATCGCCGTGCATGCCCTGATCATCCTTGGCCTGCCTCACGATACGCCGGAAACGATCGACGCCACGGTTGATTTCCTGGTCAAAGCCGGTGCGGCGGCGGCTGAATTCTTCATCTTCACGCCCTATCCAGGGACGCCGGTTGGCAATGACTACCTAAAGCAGGGCAAAATCATCGATTTTGACCTCAATCATTATCGAGAGCCGTATGTGGTGTTTCAGCACACACGGCTGAGCGCAAGTGAGCTCCAGCAAATGTTCTGGCGCTGTCTGCAGCGGTTTTATTCACTGCCGAACATCTGTCGGCGCCTGCAGCATGGCCGGCTGCGAAATTGGCAACTCCACCTCGTGCTGAATCTTTACTATTGGTGGAAGATCAGCCGCAAAATCATACCGACCCATTTTCAGCGCGGCAACTATCTGCCCATGCGCTATCCCTCCCCGCCAGGCGCGGTCAGCAGTTCGTAGATCGTGTGGGCGATCTCCCGGGGATGGCTTTCGGGGAGAAAATGGCCGGCCCCGGAAAAAAAGACCATCTGGTCCTCCAGTTGCGGTAGCGCTTGCAGCCAGCGTCTGGCATTCTCTTCGTCGCCCAGCGGATCCCACTGGCCGCACAAAAGACGGGCCTGAATCGCAGTCCCGGTCAACCCCCAGCACTTCCCGACCCCGGCCTGCAAGCGCAAATAAAACGCGTTTAACTCCGGTTCGGAGCGGTCGCCTGCTTCACACCATTGACCCGTCAGGCGCGCCAGATGCTTGGAACTGCAGGCGTTGCCGCGCGCAGCAAACTGGCGGTAATAGGGGTTGAAAAGACCAGCAGCCTGCGGTTGGGTGCGCGGCGGGCAGAGCAGTTTACGCAGCAAATCAACTCTACCCGTGGCACGGCAGGCAATGGCGCCCGCCGCGAAATGTCCCCAGTATCGATCCGGTACTAGTGCCCCCAGGTTCTTCCATGACAGGACCGGAAAGGGGTGGTTCCGGTAATTGCAGCCCCTGCGTAAAGGAAAAATGCCGCTATTCAGGATCACCAGGCTACGCAACGATTCCGGGTGGTCGAGAAAAGCACCCAGAGCAATGGGCCCGCCCCAGTCATGCACCACGAGTGTGACTGCGCGCGGGCTGAGGCTTTCCAAGAGGTGGGCAAAATTGGCGGCATGATCCGCCGGGCTCATAGGCCGTGTTGCCAGTCCGGAGCGGCCAAACCCGACATGATCAAACGTGATGAGACGCGTGCGCGGCAGCGTCCGGTTCAGCAGCACGCGGATCAACGGGTTGAAGATGCAGGAGCACTCGGGGTTGCCATGCACCAGGATCAGCGTGCGCAGATTGCCCTCCTCCCGCCCAACCAGCTCATCCGTGTAAAACATCACGTTGCCGCGATCCCGGCCCCGAGGGATCGTAAACCAGCGCGGGTGGCCGGACACACAAGGGTCCACGGGACGTTCCGGGCGCGCCTGCCGTCCGCGAAAGTTAAGGGGCCATTTCAGGGTGGCCTCCGTTCTTGCGCAGACTGCGGAACCGCGCCAGCAGCCACTGGCAGCACCAGGGCATCAGCCGCTGGAGGCAAAAAACCAGATCGAACGATCCGAGCGCGTCAATCACATAGGGCGCCTGCCCTGGAGGCATCGCGCCCGGGCGATAGAGGTAGCGGCGAAACCCTTCTTTTTTGGGGGGCCACTTGCACACACGGCGCTGTAGCTTGTAGCTCATGGCCAGCGCGAGGCTCAGCCTTGAGCGCACCTCCTGCATCATCGAGGGTGCACCCAGCAGGTCGCGGCATCTTTGCGACAGGGCCGCGGTTTTCCGCCGGACTTCCGGGTTGGGTGCAAACCAGGCCATAGCCCTCAATTGCGTGTACAGTTTGTGTGCGTTCTCGGTATGCAGTTGTAGCGCGTGCTGGCTCAACGCGGCCGCTGGTGCCTGCCGGCAATGTGCCATGCCATTGAGATGGACTTCCAGGTTGCGCAGCAGACAGGCACCCCACGTCTGGTACCCCAGCGTATAGCCGTGCTCCGTAATGTCCAACAGTTCCTGATTGCTGAAGTCCGGGTGCGTGGACGAAGGATTCCAGAAATGATGATCGGCGAAGCGGCATGGCGGGCCTGCGCCCTCTTTTTGCCGCGCAGCATAAAGCGGCGTGCCGGGGAAAGCCGAGAATATCGAGAGCTGCTGATACGTGGGACAGCAGCTGATGAAATAGTCCAGATCCTCGCGCAACGACATTCGATTCTGAAACGGAAAACCGGCGATCCAGGCGCCGATCGTCCGGATGCCGACGTGATGCAAGCGGGCAAAAACTTCCCTGGCCTCAGCGCGCTTGCGCTTGGAATAGCCATGGCCGCCCGCCATCTGGGATTCGACGCCGATAAAAATCACCCCGATGCCGGCCTCGGCGATGGCGTCCCACCCGTGCTTTTGCGCAAAAGCGGCAATATGATCCACCGAGCCGAAGACCACAAAATCGGCCTGGGCCAGGACATGGGGCGCCTGCGCCATAAACCGGCGCATCTCCAGCAGGTAGTCGGGATAGCGAAAATAATCCTCGTCAATCAGGTAAAATTGACGGATGCGTCCTGGCTCCCGCCGCAAATAATGCTGCACGTGCTCTACGACGTCCTTTGGCGATAACAGCTCAATCCTTTGGCGCTTATACAACGCCGAGGTCGAGCAAAAGTCGCACCCCCCGGGGCATCCGAGCCCGGAATACAGCAACACGGTGTTGCCCCGGGGGTATTGCTCCAAGTAGCGGAGACTGGCTCCGTTTTTTGGGAAAAACCGCTGGCTCACCGGCTTGTGCGGATCTTCGCCGAACAGGCGGCGCAAATACGCAACCCCCTCCTCGTCCACCAGATCGTCGATGAGCGCGCCATATTTCTCCAATCCGCCCAGCGCCCGCAGCCCTTGCGCCGCATAGGAGCCCACCAGAATCCGGGTGGCCGGAGATGTCGCCCGAATCTGGCGGCACATCCTGAAAACGCTGTCGAGGTGAAAGGGGTAGGCGCTGATCCCGATGACCTCGTAGCCGCGCCGGACTTCGCGGCAGAAGTGGCGCCACCGGGGGTACTCCAGCACCACCGATGCAACCTCCAGATTTTGTGCCAGCAGGTGCAAGGCGCCGGGATGGGTGTGCGAGACCATCGTGAACAGATCGTTGCCGCGGGTGAAGCGTTGGCCCATGACATCCGTGGCCGCCTCCTGCTGCGGCAGGCGGGGGAACGGGTAGATGGCGGTCGTGAGCAACAACTTGTTTTTCATGGAACGTCCGGCCCAGGCGCTGGCAGCAAGTCTCTCGCACGCACCACGTGGCTGGCGAAGAGTTCCCGCTCCGCGGGGATCGTGATGCCGGGAGCGGTCAGCGTGCCGCCAAAGATGCGCGCCCGCTCTTCGAGCAAGGCGCCCAGAAAACGCCCCTCATATTTCCGCACCCCGGCGGGGGTGGCAATCGCAATGGGGCGGGCATCCGGGCGATAATCCATCATGATCGTGGCGAAGGCGGCGCTGGTGTGCTGAAAGTACGAAAACTGATAAGGCCCGTGAATCAGAAACACATTGCGCTCGGCGACACTCCGGTAGAACGTCAGGTCATGCATCAGCCAGGAGTGATCGTCCACGGCCGAGAACTCGACCTTGGCGCCATCCTGCAAGACCACGTGCTGGCCCAGCACACTGTAGCGCACCACGCAATGCGCGCCGACGCGGCAATCGGCGCCGATGATTGAACCTTCGATGACCGCCGTGGGGTGTATGCAGGCGGAAGGATGGATGCGGGTCCAGTATAAGGGCGCCCGCTGACGCAGGGATCCGCGACGGCGCGCAAATAGAGCGCGCCAGCCGATCCACGGCGCGCTTCGCACGCATGCCGCGATGTTCGAAATGATCGCGATCTGGTTCGCAAACAGCAGATCGTGATCACAACTATAGGGTAGCAGCAGCGCCAAGGGTGTCCTCTGCATGCCTGGCGGTGCCAGCGCGCGTGGAAAGTGGATGGCGGTCGATAGCTCGGGGAGCGCGATCTGCAGCGTTTCCAAACTGTCATCGCGCGAGCACCCCGCGCGGAAAGCCGTAATGGGCAACAGGACTTGGCCCGCGCTTTGAAAGCAGTTGTGGCTGTAGTAGTCACGCAGCGCTTCCGCAGACGGTGCCAGAGAAAATTTGAGTCGCGACGCCGGCCCGGCATAACCGGCGATCGCGGCCTCCAGTTGCCGAAGGCCGGGCGCATCAAAAAGCAGGGTATCACCCAGCTCCACTTGCCAATCACGGCGGCTGCGTGCCGGGGTCCGCGGTAGACTACGCTGCAGAAAATCAGGCACATCGGCACACAGCAGGCGCCGGGGCTTCAGTTTTTCATGGACGCCGCCGTGTTGGAATTCAATCATAGGCGAGTTTTCAACGAATAATTGGGTTGTAACGTGCGGATGACAATTTGCGCGAGGCCCACGAGGCAAAGAAGGAGCGCGAGCCATTGATAGAAGCCGAGCCCCAGGTAGCGCGCGGCAACCGGTTCGCGCCAGAACTCCAGCGCAAAGCGCAGGGCTCCATATAGGGCAAAGACCACAAATAGTTGGCGCCCACGGCAGCGTGCGCGCAGATGCAGATGTTGCAGCAGCAGCAAGAGGCCGCACAACCCCAGTGCTTCCATCGCCTGTACCGGAATGCGTGGCGGACCAGCGCCAACCGCCAGCCCCCAGGGACTCGGTCGGCCATAGCAACAATGCTGTAAGACACATCCCACGCGCCCGATCATAAGAATCGCGACAGTCCCCCTGGCAAAAGCGTCACTGGTGTCAAGGTGGTTGTGGGTGACTCGCTTAAACAGGGCGACCAGCAGAAACGAACCGAGCAGGCCGCCCAAAACTGTCTTCGGGCCGACGAGACCCGACCATGCCTGTGCTTCAACCATGCCGCCGGCAAAGAAAGCCGGCAGGGCGCACCCCAACAGCGCCCCGCCCAGCGCGACGAGCATGATGCTCCAGCGCTGGCGTACGGATACAGCCCAGGCCGCCGAATCCTGCCGAATCAGCCACCCCCCCACCAGACCTGCAACCACCACACAGCACTGATAGCCGCGGCGGCTGCCCGTGGCCAGTATCTCGTTACAGTGCTGCTGCGCAATTTCGATCACCGCCCGTGCTCCCGCTCGCGCTTACTCGTACCGCGCGATCTTCCTATCGCATGCTCAAGCAAGCGATGAATATTGCTACCGCCAGCAGCGCGACGACGGCAAAAGCGGCTATGACAATCTTGCCAAGACAGCCCCAAAAAGTGGACTTCCTGGGCGATTTAGGTTCCGTAAAGTCAGTGACCTCATTTTCTTCACGCATGGACTGCTCCTAGTTTTTGACCGTTAAGGCATCGAAAGCCTGACTTAAATCCGCCATCAAATCCTCCGGCTGTTCTAAACCAAAACACAGCCGGACCAACCCCCGGTCCAAACCCATGGCCTCCTTTTCGGGGGTTGTCAGCGAGGCATGACTCCCCTGCCATGGCTGTGCCACCATTGAACCCACGCTGGCCATGCCAGTACCGGTATCGAACAGCCCCAGCGCACCGGCAAACGCGGCATAACGCCCGATCAAATCGGGGCGTAGCTGAAAGAAAAGTATGCCGCCATAGTCGCGCAGTTGCACGCCGTCGATTTCTGGCTGATAAACGTGGGCCACCTCCGTGCGCGTTGCGAGGTATCCGGCCAAAAGACGGGTGACACGCACATGCTCGCGCATGCGCAAAGGAAACGTATGGAGGCTACGCCGCAGCAGCCATGCGCTATGCGGATCCAGGATGGCGCCCGTATAGAATCGCGTTTGCCGCAGGCTTTCCGCCAGGGCGTCATCATTGACGGCAATGAATCCGCCCATGACATCGCTGTGCCCGGAAATGTATTTCGTGGCGCTGGCCAGTGATATATGCGCACCCAGCTCCAGGGGGTTCTGAAAGATCGCCGTGGCCCAGGTGTTATCGACAACCACGCAGGCCGGCGGGCTTTTCGTTGCGAGCCTGTCCGCCAGCATACGGATGGGCACCGTCTTCAGGAATGGATTGGTGGGGGTTTCCAGAATCACCATGGAGACCTCCGCGGGGAGCTCCGCCCGGCCTGCCGCCGTGCTCAAGTCAAGGACGGTCAGCCTGATCTGGTTGTGCTCTGCATACCGCTGAAACAATTTGTAACTGCAACCATAGATATGCTTGTTGACCACCAGTTGGTCGCCGGGGCGCAGCCGTTGCAAGACAAGCGCCAGCGCCGACATGCCCGTGGTCGTGCTGATGACATGCCGGGCTTTCTCCAGCAAGGCCAGGGCCCCCTCCAGTTCGACACTGTTCGGGTTGCTCTTGCGGGTATAAAAATAGGGCGAGTCGGCGCTAAAGGCGCTGTTTTGGTAGATCGGTGTGGCGACGGGACGCGTTTGGGCATTGTCGATCCGAAAATGCAAGGCCCGCGTCTCCGGATGTTGGTGCTGATCCTCACGCATGAAGCTGCTCCTCATCCGCGACGGGGGTCGCAACCGGGTAATGTGCGCGATCCAGCAGCGGAAAAATCTGATACTGGCTGTCCGATTCCCAGCTGACGACGACGCCGGTGTCCCGGGGACTTTGGCGGGTTACAATAAAGCGATCCAGCCCGCCAGCCAGGGTGCGCTCCATGACCGGATGCCCCCCGCCCAGCGGCCGCAGTCGCAACCGTTCGAGCGCCGCGCTTCCGGCCGTGCGCACCACATGCACACTTTGCGCCTCCGTGTTCCAATGGAACACCAAGCTCTGACGGAAGTCAGCGCCATCGCCCGGGGGGTGCGGTGCTGGCACCCCTTCCAGCGAACAAACAATGGGTGACAGGACGCCGCATTGCTTGCAACGCCCGTCCGTGCCCAAACCCGACGGCGCGGCCTTTAGCCCATACCGACTGACGAGCATCGCCCCGCATCCGGCACAGCGGGAGTCATTCAGGTCTTCCTGTTGCGTGTTCCCAAGGTACACGTAGTGCATGCCCATCGCGAGCGCCATCGCCCGGGCTTCGATTAGCGCACGCAGCGGCGTGCGCGCCACCTGCGTATAGAGGTAGGCCGGGTGAAAGGCCACAAAATGGAGCGGCACCCGGGGGCCCACGTTTGCCAACACCCACTCAATCATCCTGCGAATATCGTCCGTGGCATCGTTCAAGCCCGGCACCAGCAGATAGCTGATTTCCAGGTGTCGTTTTGAGCGCGCCACTTGCACGATCCGGCTCAACACCGGCGCCAGTTCCGCCTGGGTGGCGTCCCGGTAAAAAGCCTCACGCATCGATTTCAGGGAAAGGCTGAAGATGTCGATGCAATCAATCAATTCATCGACGGGATCTTCTTCGATGTAGAAGGCCGACTTATAGATGTTCTTCAATCCATGCTGCTGCGCCAGTCTGGAGGTTTCGACCACGAATTCGTGCCATACCACGGGGTCATTATAGGTCCAGGAGAGCATGTGGATCCCGTTTTCCAGGCACGTCTGCACGAGGGCTTGCGGCGTGTAGCGCCGAATTTGTTCAGCATCGAGATGCTTGATCTGGGATGTCTGCCAGTTCTGACAAAAGACACACGACATCATGCAGCCAATATTGCCCAGGCTGAGGATGCGGGCTCCCGGGCTGAAATGCACCACCGCCTCGGTCTCGATGAACTCCTCCGTGGCGGCAAGCGCCAGCCCATAATTAAATGTGTGCAACTTCCCGTCCACGGCACCGCGCACACCACAAAACCCCATTTGACCATCTTGCAGGTGGCAATGTCGCGGGCAGAGTCCACACTCGACTTGGCCTTGGGCGATGGATCTCCAATGCAAGGCGGGCCTGGAGGCGTAAGAGGCTAATTGCATGCTGTCTTTCCTGGCCGTGCCCCGGGGATCGTGCCAAAAAAAATGGCGTCATATCCGGCTTTATGGAACAAACCCATCGCGGTCAGGCAATCGACGCCGGCGAAATAGTTGGCCATGCCCGCCGTGCCCGCCGTCGTCAGCGCCTCCTGACGGTAGTTGCGCCAGACAATCGATAGCGGCAAACGAGTGAGTTGATCAATGGGGCTCGTGAAGGCGTCGGCTGGCACCCTCGACCGGGATCGATCCGTGAATAGCGGCATGATTTCGGTCTCAATAAAACAGCGGCTGCCCGCATGAACCAGCGGCAGATGACGCAGAGCTTCCCAAGGATCCATGGCCACCAGGATGTCGAGTTTGCGCGGCGGAATGCCCGGACCCAAGACCGGCAACCGGTCGCCAGCGGCAATTCGCAACTCCGCATAAACCGAGCCCAAAGATTGGGCGCCGCCTTTATGCACGGTGTATTGGCAGGCAAGTCCGGCGCCATGGAAGACCTTGGCCAGCACGCTGGCCAGGCTGTTGATGCCCTGCCCGCCGATACCCGCTATCAGAAGATTTTTCATCGGGACAGCAACCGGAAGGAAAGCCGGCGCAACGATCTAGCCACCCCCAGCAACTTCGAAACCAGCACCGGCGCCAGTTGAGTGGTCAATATAGCATGATTGGGGCAAACATCAAGACAGGCGCCGCAGCCGCGGCAGCGTAACGCATCGATACGGAGGCCGGAGGTTTCTGCCGACCGGACGATGGCCGGACACTGAAACTCCGCATAACATAAGGTGCAGTCGCCACAGCGCTTCGCGTCTATCCGGAGCGTGCGTTTGGGCTGGCGCGGCGGATTGCCCTGCAACGCGCAACGCCCCCGCACCCAGATCACCCTGACCCCGTCCAGGTGGCGTGCTTTTTCAAGGGCCAGCAGGGTCAGTGCCGGCGTAAAGGCCTTAACCACGAAAACGTGTTTGACGCCAATGGCCCGCAGCAATCCACGGGCATCGAGCCGTCCCGTACTGGTTGGCGAGTTTTGATGTCCGGTCATAGCCACAGACTGATTATCCAAGACGACATGGATCAGGTTGATGCCGTTCTCGACTGCACTTTGTAGCGAGAGTAGGCCGCCGTGAAACAGACTGCCATCCCCACCCGTGGACACCAGCAGTTGCTGCGGGAGCGTCTGCGCGATCCCCTGCGCGAGTCCGAGTCCTGCATTCATGCATAACAACCAGTCGGCACGGTGGGGCGGCAGGGAGGAACAGCCGATGTCCCCCCCCAGAATGCCCGCATCTGTACGCAACGCCTGTGCGATGGCAAACAGGGTGGGACGATGCGGACACCCCTCGCAGCAGGCACCCGGACGGTCGGGCACCGCAGGCAGCGGCACAGCAGCGCCACGCTCTTCATCCGGGAGACCAAAATCGGTGCGGAAATAGTTCCGGATCTGTTCGAAACTGATCTCGCCCCAGGCCGGAAAGAACGCCTTGCCCTGAATCGCGCAGGCCACCGCGCCAAAGGCCTCGCGCTTGAGCAGGGTCTCGAGAAAGCCGTCCTGGTCTTCGATGACCAAAATTTTGTGCTTCCCCCTGGCAAATGCCAAAAATGAATCTGTGTGCAGGGGGAAAGTGCGCTCGATGTTCAGTAAATGCACCTGGTCGGCAAGGTGCAAATCTTCAATTACTTCGCACACCACGGCATACGTAGCACCGCGCGTGACAATGCCATAGCCGGCTCCGGGGTTGAACATGGTCAGCGTGGGCGCGGCTTCCCTGGCCACCCCGGCCATTCGCAGCACCTGGTCGCGATGGTTTTGTACAGCCCGAGACCCTACATTCGTCAGCGCTGAACGATCCCTTTTGAATTCCAGTTGATTTACGCCGGTGCGTCGCATGCGTCTTTGAATCGCAGCGGCCTGATAGGCGATTCTCCCCGGCACGAAGATCAGGACCGGCAATTGCGCTTTCTCGGAGAGCTCGAAGGCCTTTAAGACCGAGTCATATACCCCCTGTACACTGGCCGGTTCTAACAGTGGCACATTGAACTGTGGTGCATACCAGTGCACGTCTTCTTCGCCGGTACTGCATCGCGCGCCAGGATCCGTGCCGACCACCACGACCATCCCCCCTGTGATTTTTACGGCCCCGGCATAGTTGAGCGGGTCGGCGGCAATATTTAAGCCGACGTGTTTCATGACCACAAGAGATCGGGCGCCGCAGAGGCTGGCACCCAGCGCCGCCAGCGCGGCGACATGTTCGTTTAGCGCATGATTGACGGTAATGGGCAAGGCGGTGGCGGCGATCGCTTCCGCCACACGATTCACCGGTGCCCCGGGGTAGTGGGAAAAGAAGTTCAAGCCTGCATCTGCCGCGCCCCAAGCGATCGCTTCGTTTCCGTCACCGAAGGGTGGCGTCAGATTTTCGTGGCTGCTATCCATTGATAAGAAACCGCTTTTCGGCACACACCGGTCGGCCTCGGCTCGCACGGGCCGAAATCATGCCGGAAACGGGCTGGAGCAGCGAATTCATGGAGCGGAGTCTGCCAGAAGCGGGAAGAAACATCAAGTCACCGCCAACCCATGGTCTTTTCCTGAAGCTTCACAATTTGTCCAACCGCCAAGACGCCAAGGTCGCCAAGACCAACAAATTTGATGTTTTCGCCTGCGGAGAGACAACGTCTGGGAAACTTGGCGTACTTGGCGTCGCGGGCGGTTAAAAACGCGGCTTATGTGGTGCTTCAGAAAAAGACCATGACCGCCAACCATGTCACCGCCAACCAGCGGCTTTGGGCCAGACAAGGTAAAAAGATGAAGAGGAAAGACAAAGTAGGCGCGCAAGCCATACTTCGTCTTTCTTCTTCATCTTTCTACTTTGTCTGTTCGATCCAGTCGTCAGGAAGAGAAACGCTTTGCTCATGGCAACGGCCGTCGCTCCGGTAACTTTTCTAATCTTCGCCCCCGGCGGCCTTGCGCCGCCGGAGCGGAGAGTTCCGCAGCAGGCGCAAAAGGTGAAGAAAGAAGCATAGCGCGAGGTTCGGCCGCGCCGGCTCTCCTCGCGCTGGCGCTCTTTTGCTCAGCCACTTCTGTCTCGTAACTCTGCGCACCGGTGGGCAAGCGGTTCGACTTTGCTCACCGCATGCTGCCCACCGGGGGCGCGTATCCGTGAACCTCGAAAACCGAACAGTATGACACGCGCCACCCGCCACCCGCCAAGCTCACTCCACCACCAGCGCCGTCTCATCCTCCAGCACCACCGTGACTTTGGTGCCCAGGGCCAGGAAATCCTTCAGCCCCGGTTTGTCCGTGAGCAGTTTGAAATACTCCTCGCTGCCGAACTTGACCGTCGTGGTCTTCATCTCCTTCTTGAAGGCGCTGTCGACCCAGCGGCCATCCAGCAGCGTGAACACCTTCTTGCCCACATGCTTGACAGTGGCTATCTCGTCCGCGGCGTTATCCTTCCCCTTGTATTCCTGAAGTGCCTTGCTCATGGCAACGGCCTTCGCTCCGGTAACTTCCTGCATCGGCGCATTGTTGTCGGAGCCTCCACGTGGGGGCATGCGACGGGCGTCTGCCACGTACGTCACGCGGCTCTCTGTCTCGACCATTTCGGTGGGCTCGTTGGCCGTCACGATGCGTGGTGAGAATACCGGTACGATCCTTGCCGACTCAGTTTGCGTTCCGGAGGCCAGGAATCCATCTAATTTTTCGGTTGCGGGTGCAGGCATGGGCGCCCCCCGTTTTGCGCGATCGATAGCGCCGCCACCTGCTCCGAGTCGGCCTGTCATGCGGACAATCTCATGCTGCTGATAGGCCTTTTCGTCTTCCAGCACGAGGTAGGAGGTGTACGGGGTCATGATGCCGTACTCCTTGCTCAGGCGGATGACCTCGTCCTTGAGCTCTGTGTTCTCGCCGCGCAGGCGGATCTCGTCCAGCAGGAACCCGACGCGGCGCGTGGCCCAGAGCCGGGGGATGAAGCGGTTGTCGGTCTGCGCCGCAGGGAAGGTCCCTTCGTAAACGAACTCGCGCTTCTTGCCGTTCACGTTGCCGGTCAGTCGGATCACGGAGTCGCCGCTGCCGTCGTAACGGCCGAACACGGTGATCTGGTCGCCGCTGAACAGGTCGGGCAGGGCCGTGGGGTGGATCATGGATGTCTTCAGCTTGTCCACCTCGACGCGCACGTTGGTCAGCACCGGGCTGCTCATCTTGTCCACTAGGCGGGAGATCTTGACCTCGATATCCTCTTCGGGCAGCACGTACTGGGGGAGGCCGCCGTTCTGCCCGGCAATCTGGTCGAGCAGGTGGGTGTTGACGTCCACGCCCGCGCCAAAGACAAAGATGCGAGTGTTGGCTTTGTTGCTTTGGCGGAGGTTGTCCAGGATGCTCTTGGTTTCAGACTCGCCAACTGTGGGGCGGCCGTCGGTGAGAAAGAGGATGATGGCTGGGCGGTTGCTCTCCTGGTTCATGCCCAGGGCGGCGATCAGAGCGTCGTTGATGGCCGTGCCGCCGCGCGCGTCCAGTTCCTTGATGAAGGCGAGGG
>JBAXVM010000379.1:0-1969 GCA_037129105.1 bacterium | reverse complement strand
GCCACGGATGCACCGCTTCTCGGCAACGGGGACTTGGGCGTCTGCATCGGCGGTCCGCCTGAGGAGCAAGGCTACTGGATCGCGAAGAACGACTTCTGGAAGATGCGGTCGAGGCACGACGCCACCGGGGTCAGGATGTTCGGAACCCTCCGTGTATCCGTGCCGTGCCTGCAAGGGGCGTCCTATCACGTCGAGCAGGAGTTTCATTCCGCGGTCACCCTGTCCAGGTTCTCGACCGGCTCAGCGACCCTGCACGTCCGGTCATGGGTGGCCGCCACGGCCAATGCCTTGGTGGTGGAGCTGGAAGCCCGCGACAGGCCGATGCGGGTGGTCGTGAGCCTTGAACCCGGCACGAGCGCGGACTCGCAGTCCGCAGCCGGCCGGGATGGTGAGATTGCCTGGGCGCGGCGTGGGTTCGTGCAGGACGTGGATATCCCGGTGGACGCCGCTTGCGCGCTCCGGGTCGTCGGCGCAAACGCATCGGCCTTCGAGCTGCACCCCGGCCGGCCGGTCCGTCTCGTTCTGGCCATGGCTACGTCTTTTGAGTCGCCGGACTGCCTGCGCCGCGCGACCGAGCTGGCCGTAAGCCAGGCGGACCGCCTGGACCGGCTCTGGATGGAACATGCCGCCTGGTGGGAGCGGTTCTGGAATCAATCGGAGGTCGCGATTGGCGACCCGGTGATTGAGCAGCGCTACTATCTCTCGAACTATGTCATGGCCAGCGCCAGCCGTAACATGGACTTTCCCCCTTCCATCTTCGGGACGTGGGTCACGACGGACGATCCGGCCTGGTTTGGCGACTACCATTTGAACTACAACCACCAGGCGCCGTACTACGGGCTCTACTCGTCCAACCATATCGAACAGGCCGACCCCGCCGATTCTCCATGTCTCGCCTTCATGGAGCGGGGGCAGTGGTACGCCAGCAACCTGCAGGGGTGCAGGGGCGTGTACTATCCGGTCGGCATTGGCCCCAAAGGCATCGAGACCACACGCGCCAATCCGCCGCACATCCCGTGGCAGACCGACGGCCAGGGGCTCTTTCACGGCCAGAAGAGCAACGCGGCGTACTGTGCGGTCAACATGGCCATGCGCTGGTATCATACCTATGATCTTGCCTACGCACGGCGCGTCTATCCGTTTGTGCGGGCGGTGGCGGATTTCTGGACGGACTACATGGACAAGGACGACGAGCGCTACGTCATCCGGAACGACTCCATCCACGAAGGCTCAGGGAATGATTTCAACCCGATCCTATCGCTGGGCCTGGTGCGCATGACGCTGCGGCTGGTCCTGGACATGAGTGCAGCGCTGGCCATGGACCAGGATCAGCGGGAGCTGTGGCGGCACATGCTGGCGCACATTAGCGAGTTCCCGGTGCAAGTGAGGGACGGCAAGACGGTGTTTCGCTATAGCGAGCAGGGCATGGATTGGTGTGACGGAAACACGCTCGGCATTCAGCACATCTTTCCCGCCGGGGAGATCGGGCTGGAGAGTGCGCCGCCACTCCTGGCGGTCGCCCGGAATACCGTGGCAGCCATGCCGCGGTGGCAGGACCCCAACGGGATGAGCAGTATCTATCCGGTGGCTGTGCGTCTGGGGTGGGATCCGCTCTGCATTCTGCGCGAAATGAAGTCCATGATCGGATCCATCGGGTTGGCAAACGGGTTTATCCGGGACAACCCGCACGGCATCGAGAACTGCAGCATTGTGCCCGCCACGATCAACGAAATGCTCTGCACGGCGCACCAGCGCGTCCTGCGCGTCTTCAAGGTCTGGCCCAGGGAGACCGACGCGAGTTTTCGTGGTCTGCGTGTTCCTGGCGCGTTTCTGGTGTCCGGGGCGTTACGCGATGGCGAGATTGCGCCCCTCGACATCCGTAGTGAGCAGGGGCAACCCTGCACCGTGGAAAACCCGTGGCCCACGAGTCAGGTGCAGGTGTGGCGCGACGGCCAGCTGGCGGAGAAAG
>JBAXVM010000378.1:0-2007 GCA_037129105.1 bacterium | reverse complement strand
GCGCCGCAGGCCGTGGCCGTGGCGTCCGGCACGCGGTTGTGCTGTAGCAGCGGGACGACATCGCCAGCTGTCAGGGCGCTACCTGCCACGCCCAGGCGCGCGGCCAAGAAATCGCGGATGAGATGCCCGACGGCGGCGGCATCCGGTGAGGGCGTCAGGCTGGCGGCGCGCAGGGCTGCCAGCGCCTGCGGCAGCGCGCGGTTTCGGCGATGGGCGGCGGACAGGCTGTCGCGATGCTGGTAGAGCAGCAGGCCGCACCAGGCCAGCATCAGGCAGAGGGGGGCGGAGCCGAGCAGGGTCAGCAGGACAAGCCCGGAAGGCAGGAGCGGTTGCCCGCGTGATCCATCACGGACCACGGTGATGGCGGAAGGTGTGGTGGTGGTGCGTTCAACGGCCAGGCGCGTGATGTGCGTGGAGGCATTGGTGCCTTCGCTGATGATCTGCGTATTGGCTCGTGCCTGCACCGGGATGGGCTGGGTCCGGGCGGTACGGTAGGTGCGGCTGGCGGTATCAAACCAGGCCACCTGAATGGGCGGGAGTTCAAGGGTTCCCTCCCGAATGGGTCGGATTCGGTAGCGGAAGCGCTTGCCGGCCGGGATGGCGGAGGCTTCGACGTTGTCGTCATAAATGCGAAAGTCGGTGTTTAAGCCGGGCTGCAGGTTCAGTTGGGGAGGGCGCATATTGCCGAGGCTGAGCGCGCCGGTGACGTCCAGTGTCAGGGTGAGCGGGTCGCCGACCTTGCAGATGGCGGCGTCGAGTTCCGCCTGCACGCTCAGGTTGGTGCCGACAGATCCGATAAACCAGTCCGGCCGGTTGGTTTCGGGCGGAGGCACCACGCGCACGGTAACCGCCGGTCCTACGCAGGATATCTGACGTGTGACAGCCTGGTTCTGCGTATTTGCGCCGGTGATGACTTCCCCTTTGAACGTAACGGGTCCGAAGGTATAGTCGCCTTCCTGCTTGGGCGTGTAGGAGAGGGTCAGCGTATATTCATGGAAGGCGCGGCCGTTGCGCAACACGGAGGCTGGTGTCAGGCGAAACCGGATGGGACGCGGCTGGAACGGATCAAAATCGCCGAATGGGTCCGCGAACATCGAGGACGCCCGCATGACATAATCATTGATTTGAAACGCGGGCTTGCGTTGATCATTGGAGATGAGACTCTGGAGTGTTTGCTGGAGATTGGGTATCTGCAAGCCGGGAATTTCTGCCAGGCTGAGGAAACCACACTCCAGGCGTGGCAACAGATTCGGGTGGACAGGTTCGACGGCCTCATTGGGTTTGGGGAGCGCGGCTATGGCAACGGAGAGCGTTATCGTGAACGGTTCGTCCACCAGCACAGATGCGCGGCTGGCCTGGACGCAGGCAACCACGCGGTCCTGCGGTTCCTGGCCGGTGACTTGGACATCCGGTCCCCGTCCCGTAATGGCTGGTCCATCGGTTTTATATTTGACGGGCCCGGTGGTGAACACGCCGGCTGCGCGCGGCTTCAGCTGAAAGGCAAACAGCCGCGCTTTCGTGCCCGATCGCGTGATGCGTCCGTTGACTACGGAGATGAACTGCTGGCTGTTGCGTTGTGATCCAAGGAACTGCACATCTGCCTGCAGCGACGAAAGATCAGGCAGCGGCTGTTCATCATCCGTGCCGTTGACCGTAACGTTGAGCAGCAGGCTTTCACCCAGGTAAATCTGCGTACGGGTCGGCTGGACGTTGAGCGTAATCTCCGCGCAGGCGCAGGCCGACCAGAAGCATGCCGCGGCCAGGACGGCCCGTCGCAGGCCGCCGGCTGTTCGACACCAGTCTGGGTGTGTACTCGACATGTTGGAAGTTGATCTCAAAATAGCAGTGATTGTTTTTACAGTCAATCGGGTACTCTTGCGGAACGGGGCCAGAGGTATGGTCTTTTCCTGAAGCGCAACTTTGGCGGCTTCCATCACGAAGATTCGAAGAACACGAAGATTCACGTCATCGGACGCTGGAAATAGCCGAAACTGTCGGATTTATTGA
>JBAXVM010000377.1:0-2012 GCA_037129105.1 bacterium | reverse complement strand
TAGGCCGGTTCCATTAGAAACGCGGGTTGGAGCAGGTGTTTTTCATTTGGAACTCAGCCAACCGCGCGGCTGCGCCGCGAACAAACACTCGGGTAACTTCCTGTGAGAAACGTCCCTCCATCTTTGTCGCGAGCTTTGTCTGGAGCTTTGTCGACAAAGCTCGCGACAAAGTTTCTCCTCCCGCCTTATCCTTGGCGTACTTGGCGTCTTGGCGGTTCGCAACCACAACAATTACAACGGGTTAAAGCTGTGACAGCCGTCTTCCCAAATTCAAGTTAGAGGCAAGGAACTCAGGGAGTTCATGCGTTCGCATTTTCCTGATTTCCTGATTTCCAAATTGGCAGATACCCCGGTGGACGACTACGGATAACGAGGGGCATTCCGAATTCGTCCACCGTAGTCGTCGCCGTAGTCGTCCACCGACCCGCGCCACCTGAGCAATTACCAAGTGAACTTCGTCTACGCCTGCCCGGCGTTCGGCAGGATCCAGCCGCCGCCGAGCACTTCCTCGCCGTCGTAAAATACGGCCGCCTGGCCGGGGGCTACGGCAAATTGCGGTTCGGCAAAATCCACCTGCCATGCGCGGTCGGTCAGCGGCTCGAGGTGAGCCTGCACGCCGGGGTGGTGGTAGCGCAGCAGCACGCGGCAGGTGGTGCCGGCCGGCGGCGGCGTGCCGCGGATCCAGCTCACATCCTCGACCTGACAGCCCGGCCGGAAGACTTCTTCGCGTGTGCCCATCACCACCGTGTTGGTCTCCGGGCGCAACGCTTGCACGTAGCGGCGCCCGCCGGTGGCAATGCCCATGCCCTGGCGCTGTCCGACCGTGTAATGGACGATGCCGCGGTGCTGCCCGAGCGCGCGTCCGGCTGTGTCCACAATCGGCCCCGGACGATTGTCGGAGGCATCAAAGAGCGGCGCATAGCTCTCGCTCTCAATGAAATCCTGGCTCTCCTCCCGCGCCGCCACGTCGCTGAAGCCGGCTTCGTGCGCGAGCCGTACGACCTCGGCCTTGACCATGCCGCCCAGCGGAAACCACACCTGACGCAGCTGCTCCTGCGTGAGGCGCGCCAGGAAATAGGACTGGTCCTTGGCGGCATCTACGCCCCGCAGGAGGCGCTGGACGTTGTGTGCGGCGTCGAACTCCGTGCGCGTATAATGCCCGGTCGCAAAGCGGTCGAAAGCGATTCCTTGACGGCGGGCCTCGTCGAGCAGCAGGCCGAACTTCATGCGCTGGTTGCAGACCACGCAGGGGTTGGGGGTGCGGCCCGCGCGGTAGGCGGCGCGAAACGGGTCAAGCACGCAGCGGTTGTAGGCTTCGGCCAGCGGCACGGTGATGTGGCGGATGCCGAGGCGCTGCGCGGCGTCGCGCGCAAAAGCGAGATCGCGCGCCTCGCCTGGGCCATAGCAGCCGGAACGCCCCTCATCCGGCAAGGACACCGAGCCATCCCAGATCTGCATGGTGAGGCCAATGACTTCATGCCCCTGGCGCGCCAGCAGCCAGGCCGTCACGGTGGAATCCACGCCGCCGCTCATGCCAACCGCTACAGTCATCGGATCCTCGTTTCTTTCAGGAAAGCTCTTGGATACAATCCCCTAGGAGACTGTCGGACTTAGGCCTCGGATCGGTCTGGAACCTTCTGCCGACAGTCTCCTAGTTGTGCAACCCGCGGATAGCGGGTTGCGAGACCTCGGCAAACGACCAGAAGGCTAAGTCCGACAGGCTGCAGAACCGCAGAATATAGAATACGGAACTCCGAATGTCGAACGAAAGACCGCAGAAGAAACCGAATCAAGAATCGCCACAGGCAACCTTCAACAATCACCGTTCCTTGTTCGACACTGGCTTCTGAATCCTGCGCTTGCAGAACCCGCACGGCGCCAAAGGATTGGCGCCCGCTATGCGCGGAAACAGGCCTGTTTTGGTGTGCTTTGGAGGGCGGCAATCCCTTGCCGCCCCAGAGACGGCTTTACGCCGTCTACCCGCCAATGCCAGACAATGGACGGCGTAAAGC
>JBAXVM010000376.1:0-2031 GCA_037129105.1 bacterium | reverse complement strand
TTGGCGTCTTGGCGGTTGGACAAATTGTGAAGCTTCAGGAAAAGACCATGGGTGCCAGCCCCCGCGACCTTGGGCCGCGGGGACGGCTTTACGCCGCACGTGACGCCCCGGTTGACATTCCTTCCGCCATCTTGCATGCTTCCCTACATGAATGCCGTGCGAACCACCCATACGGTCGCGGGATGCGGCGCGCCGCTGGCGCCTCTTCTCAATGGAGCCCGGGAAGAAGTCAGCCTTTTTGTCCACAGCGCCAATTCCATCCCGAATGCCGTCACCGTTCGCGCGCGCACCTCTTCGCTCGACTTGCTGGCGGAGCGTGCGCTGCTGTTAGCCGCTCCCGGCGCCCTGGTGTGTCTTCCCGCGCCAGCGGACGATGATTTTCTTGAGTTCCTGCAGCCGTGGGGCCTCGGGCCGCGGGCGGAAGACATCGTCACGATATCCGTGCCGGATGACGGACGCTGTTTCACTGCGCGTTTGCTGGATGACCCAGGTGCGCTGGAGCGCGTGGCGTCTCGCGTGGGCGGTCGAGCTGTTCGCCTGCACCCCTTCTACGCGTCACCCCGGGAGTTTGAACTCGCCGGAAGGTTGGAAGCCTTGATAGGGAACCGGGTGACTGTCCTGGGCGGGGCGGCAGATGTTGTCCGGTTTATCTACAGCAAGCATCACGTGCGGCGCGAAGCCCAACGATTGGGCATTCCGCTGGCACCCGGCGAGGTGGTTGAACTGGCGCTGCCCGGCCAGGGGGGGCGTCGTGATGTGACGGCGCTGGCGTCGGCAATTGCGCGACATCTTCCGCTGACCGGCAGGGTGATTATCCGCGGCGCATCCAGCTCCTCCGGCACGTGCACCTTCGTTGTGACCAGCGAAGCCGGAAGCGCGCCAGCCGTGCTGGGCGAAATTGCCGGACGGGATGATGAGACGGTCTATCTGGTGGATTCGATGTACGCGATGACGGCTTCGCCCAATATTCAAACTTTTGTTGAGCCGGGCAGCGGCGCGATCTCGCTGGTCAGCGTTTGCGATCAGAGACTTCAGGACGGCATCTCCTACCAGGGGAATCAATACCCTTCGTCCGCGACGCTCCTGTCGGAGATGACCGCCGCAGCGTTTGACCTGTCCAACTGGATCGCAGGCCTGGGTTTTACGGGCCTGGCGGGCTTCGACTTCGTGGAATTTATCGGCGCGCG
This sequence comes from bacterium, assembly GCA_037129105.1. Classification (GTDB taxonomy): domain Bacteria; phylum Verrucomicrobiota; class Kiritimatiellia; order RFP12; family CAIWXQ01; genus CAIWXQ01. The sequence goes on along the minus strand of JBAXVM010000376.1, from coordinate 844 downwards.
CGGCAACCCTGACTTTGTCCTGGCCGAAATCAACCCGAGAATTAATGGCGCCACCTTCCCGGCCATCCTGCGGGAGCGCGTGAATGAACGGCGCGGCAGCCGCCCGGAAATTAGCGCCATGCTTACGGCGGGCATCCGCACGACGGCGCGGACCTTCCGGGAGGTGCGCCGGCTCTGCGGCAGCGATCTCTTTGATGCCTCCACGGGCCGGGGCATCTTCCCTTATTACCTTGGCGCCCTGCCTGCCGGCGTCCTCTATGCCGCGTTTCTTGGCGCATCGCTTGAGGATGCACATGCGCTGCTCCGGTCGTGCACAGGATCCGCGCGGCCATGAACGCGGAGCCCTGGCTGCCGAGAGCGCCGGTGCAGATTCCGGCAGCGAAAGCCAGTAGAAACAAAAAAGGCCCAGCATTTGCTGGGCCTTTTTTCAAATGGCACCCCCTAGGGGAGTCGAACCCCTCTTACCAGGTTGAGAACCTAGCGTCCTAGCCGATAGACGAAGGGGGCGTCGGACTGGTCTGAAAGAAAAGAAAACATACCCGACAGTTGCGGTAGGTGTCAACCATCCACGAGGATATTTTTTTTCCCTGCTTGTCATCGGCATGTGCCTTCTGATACATTGGTTTTGTTCTTTCGAGCGCCTGTAGCTCAATTGGATAGAGCATCAGACTACGAATCTGAGGGTTGCAGGTTCGATTCCTGCCAGGCGCGCCAACTGACGCGCCTGAAAAAGGCGAGCGAAAGAACAGCAGACGATTGCGGGGTGGAGCAGCCTGGTAGCTCGTCAGGCTCATAACCTGAAGGCCGTTGGTTCAAATCCAACCCCCGCTACCATTTTAAAACT
>JBAXVM010000375.1:0-2044 GCA_037129105.1 bacterium | reverse complement strand
GCCAAAGTTCTAGTGTAAAACTCTATTTGGGAATTAACCGGATAAGCATGGTTCATTGCTCCTTGTCACGCTATCACCTTCTCACGCTATCACACTGTTTCAGCGATCATGCGCCAGATGTTGGCGCCAATAGGGTAGCATGTCATCCTTGCGCTTGCCTTTGAAATGCAAAACGGGAATGCCGGGATACGGCCCCGGCATCCTCTCTCCCGGCGTCGAGAAGTTGTAGTGGGCGCATGGCAACAGCAGCAGGTCATAGCCGTCCGCGGAGCGCCGCGGCTCTGCCTTGAATGTGATCGGCCCAAAGGCTTGATGAATGCCCGCCAGGTCAGCCGGGCGGATATCCATGTGGAAGGCTGCGAAGGTGATCATGGTTTGTGTGCCCGCACTAGTGGTATGTCCCCGAAATAACTAGACCGGTGATGGACATCTGCGATTCGTTGACCTCGCTTTGTTTCACCACCCGCTGCGCTGGAGACACGGAGGCACGGAGCTTGCGTAGCGTTTCCGCGCCCTCTTCCGGAGGACTGTTGCGCGGATTTGCCACGCTGTGCGGCCATGAGCGATGGATTCATCCCAGATTATCTGGCCGCACAGCGTGGCAAATCCGCGCAACACTCGAAGTGGAGTGATGGCAGAGCGTGAATCGAATGATCATTGACCTCTCTGTGCCATTTTCTCCGAGTCTCCGTGCCTCCAGCGCAGTGGGTGGTAAACGCTCAAACGGGTTAGCTATTTCGGGGACACTACACTAGCGTCTCGCAGTTTGCATGGAAGATCGCTTCCCGGGCCGGTTCGGGCAGCGGTAGTCCGTTCACCACCTCCAGCGCGGAACGGATGTGCCCCGCGCCTTGATCGAGGCCGAAGGGCATGTCGGTGGCGAAGAGCAGGCGCTTGGGGCCGAAGAACTTGAGAGCGCACTCGACCGCGGCGGCTGAGCCGAACGTGGCGGTGTCGGTGTAGAAGCGTTTGAAGGCGGCCAGCGGTTCGCCACGCAGGGGTGTGTTCTCTTTTTCGCGCAGCTCGGGCGGCGTGCGGGTGCCATAGGCTTCCAGCCCGCCGCCGAGTCGGCCCTCGACCATGGGAATGAGTCCGCCGCCGTGGTGGGTGATGATCTTCAGCTCCGGCCAGCGATCGAAGACCCCGGCAAAGACCAACCGGTACATGGCCTTGCTCGTCTCGTAGGGCCAGCCGAGCGCCCACCAGAGTTCATATTTCGAGTAGGTCTCGCCCGCGTAGTCCGGCGTGTCCATGCCCAGCGTTGGATGCAGGAGTAACGGCCGGTCGAGTTCCGCCATCAGGGCGAAGAGGTCCATGAATGGCGGCGTGTCGATGGCCGCGCCGTTCATGTTGGTGAAGATCTGCACGCCGCAGGCGCCGAGTTCCGTGACAGCCCGGCGCGCCTCCGCAAGCATCGCCTCCGGGTGATTCAGCGCCAGCGCGGCGAAGAAGCCGGGGAAGCTGTCGGTATGCCGCGCCGCCATGGCCGCCATGCCGTCGTTGGCGCGGCGCGCGAGTTCCGCGGCCTGCTCCGGGCCGGCCAGCGCCTCCAGCGGCGGCGAGACCAGGCACGGAATCTGGCGATAACCGGGGAACTGATCCATCAGCCGCAGGCGCGCGTCCAGATCGGTCATTATCGGCATGGCCAGCGCGCGCTCCAGCATGCGCAGCGGCCGTCCGGCGGCCTTGAGCGCCGCCTCACCGTAGTCCGTCGGCGCCCAGTGGCAGAAGATGTCGAGGGCGGCGTTCAGGACGCGTTTCGTTGCTGTTGTCTCGGTTCGCATAAGTCACGCGCAGGTCATTTCTCCGGGCCAAACAGATGCAGCCGGTCATGGGCAGTAAAAGCCAGCACAGGCTGCGGATTGCTGCCAAAGCGCACGGCCTGGGCATTGAGATAACGATGCGGCCACTCGCCAATGACCGCCTCCATCTGTGGGAAGCGCTTCAAACAACGACCAAAGCCATCATAGAGCGCCTGTCCAGAGTCGAGTGTATGCACCCAGAGCAGATCGGCCTCCGCTCCGGGCCACGACAGCGCCAGCGG
>JBAXVM010000374.1:0-2047 GCA_037129105.1 bacterium | reverse complement strand
CGCTATCCGCGGGTTGCCAACTAGCAGCCTGGTCGGCAGAAGGTTTGTACTTCCAAAAGGCTAAGTCCGACAGGCTGCTAGGAGCTCGAGCGCGGCAACCAGTTGGCTGGCGTCGCGCAGGTCGGCGGTTTCGCGTGGCGTGTGATTGCCCGTGGTGGCCAGGAGCAGGGGCAGCACGGGGCAGGCCAGCCCTTGATGCGGAAAGGCGCGGGCATCCGTGCCGCTGAAGTTGTAAACCTCTGTCTGCAGCGGCAGGCCGGCGGCTGCCAGCGTGTCGCAAATGCGGTTGCGCAGGTCCGGGCTCAACAGCACCGAGGCGTCGCTCAGGGTCAGCACCGGACCGCCACCCAGGCGCACATTCTGTTCGACAGCCTCGTACGTGGCGTCCAGCACGATGGCCAGATCCGGTTGTACGTGGCGGGCCAGCACCGGGGCGCCAAAGCCGCCGAACTCTTCGCAGGCCGTGGCGCCCAGCACGATCCGGTACTGGCTTTTCCAGGCGGCAATCTGCGGCGCCAGCTCCGCCAGGATCCAGCAGCCGAGCCGATTGTCGAGGAACGGCGCGGCCATGAAGTGGCCGGTGCAGTCCGGTTTGCAGGCGAAACAAACGCGATCGCCCAAACGAAGATCGGCGGGCAGGCGTTGGCCGGAAAACGGTTCGCAGGTATAGTCAAAGTCGCCGCCGTGCTGGCGCTGCTTGCGAATCACGACCGGCACCTTGCCTGCGCTGGTCTTCAGCACACCGGCGGTGCGGTGGCCGGCAAAAGCGGCGCCGCCGAGGCGGGTGAGGCCGGCTGGTGCTTTCCGGGCGCTGCCCTGCGGGAGGCGATCCACGGCAAAACCGGGGGAATCCATGTGCGCCGTGATGAGCAACACCGGCTTGCGCTTGCCGCGCGCCGGGGGCGTGGCAAGGATCGCGTAGTCGCCCAGCTGCGTGACGCCCAGCCCGGCCGCGCGCCAGTGCCGCTCCAGCACGGTCCGCACCTCCCCTTCATCACCCGGTGTGCTGTGGCAGGTGAGCAGTTCCAGAAGCGTGTGTGGGTTGAGCATGGTTGGCGGTGGTGTGGCAGGTGGCAAGCTCAAACTGCGACATTCTGCGGTTCAATCGCAGGTGGCCCGGGCGCTCCGCGCACGGGCAGGCGCGTGCTCCGCAGCCGGTACAGCATCTAGCCCGTGCGCGGAGCGCCCGGGCCACCTGGGGGACCAAGTTCCAGGACGGGATTCTTCGGGCAGACACCAATGACTAATGACCAATGACTCTTCCATCTTACGCCCGTCAGGAATCCAGCGCGGCGCGGTAGTAGGAGAGGAAGCAGGCGATGACGTTTGCGACCGTAACCTGTTTGATCGTGCTGGGTGGCGTGGCGGCCGTGAGATTGCCCTCGGCCTTGACCAGGCGCTGCCCTTTGCGCATGCGTACCTCGGCATATGGAATAATGCCGGCCGGCAGTGAGCGCGACAGAATGCGGAAGGAGATCTCCTCCGTGTCGCCGTTCATCACGGAGATGTTGGCGGAGATTGACGTCTGCCGCACCGAGACTTTGCGCTCGTGAGTGCCCAGTTCCTTGGCCAGTTCCTGAAAGGCCGGCATGGCCACAGCTTCCAGAAACTCCACAAAGCGAGCGGATTCCAGCTCAGCCCGCGTGGACTTGGGCCGGTTGTCAATGATCTGTGAGAGTTCGGTGCGCCAGTCTGAGGCCATGACAGGTTCTCCCCGGGTGTTGATCCGTATAGACTAGCACGAAGGCGGGGTGAAACACAATTGCGGCCCAGCAGTTCTCATGCATGGTCTTTTCCTGAAGCTTCACAATTTGTCCAACCGCCAAGCCGTTCGGCAGGCTCACGGCAGGCCGCCAAGGTCGCCAAGACCAACAAATTCGATGTTTTCGCCTGCGGAGAGACAACGTCTGGGAAACTTGGCGTACTTGGCGTCTTGGCGGTTAAAAACGCGGCTTATGTGGTGCTTCAGGAAAAGACCATGCCCCGCACGCGGGGCGCATCTGCGATTCATTGACCTTCACGGTAGGGACGGCTTTACGCCGTCCAT
>JBAXVM010000373.1:0-2050 GCA_037129105.1 bacterium | reverse complement strand
CTGCCGCTGGCCTGGCGGGCGGAAAAGGAACGCCCCGCCACGCTCATCAAGCGCATCGGTCGCGGTCCGCAGCTCGCGGTGCCCATGCGCCTCGAGGCCGTGATTGACAAGGCTATGTTCGTGGTCAAGGCCGACGCGCCGGCCGAACTGGTCAAGACCGACAAGGGCCTTGAAGCCACGGGGACGTGGCAGGCCGACAAGTTGAAGGGGCGTCTGCGCATTGTTTACGCGGAAGACGGATCCATGACCGGGCAGGTGACCTATGACGCCAAGGGGACCGATCTCGAACGGCTGGACATGGTGATGGAGATCGACGGGCCAGTGGATACGGCTGTGGCCGGCAATCCGGTCGTATTCTCCAAGGACGCTGCACTGCCACTCGAATACGGGACGCTGGGTTCAAAGCATGGCATGCTGTGGTTGAATGGGAAGAACCCGGAAGGCGACGGGAAGCTCCAGAAAGGGCTCGTCTCACACTTCTTCCTGGGTAACGGCGACCGCGGATTCACCTGGCTGGCAGGGGAGGGGCTTGTGCTGGACAAGGACGCGCCGTCCATGAGCGTGGAGCTCAGCCGCGAAAAGGTCACGCAGTGGAAGATGGCTCTGGTCAACAAGTCTCCGCGCAGCGGCGAGAAAACGGCGAACTTCACCTTCCTGATTCATCCGGCCCGCGCCAAGGTGACGGACTGCCGATTGACGCAATGGCAGCCCTGGTCGGAGAAAGCGGCCACGCCGGCGCTCGATGTCGCGGCACGCGGCGCGCTCGTGGGCACCAACATGCTGGTGCGCGCGGAGGGGGGCTCCGTCTGCGAGGTCCCGGCCACGCGCGTCTTGCTCGAAGGTGTGGCTGGCGGAGAGACGTTGGCTGCCGGGACCACGCTGGCGGATCGCTTTCCGCTGGGGTTGTTCCGCTATCTCGCCTCCCCGCACACGGCTCTGGCGGTGCAGTTGCGCCCCAATGCCGCAGCGCTTTTGGCGCCAAGCGCAGCGCCTGCGCCCGACCGCATGGCCCTGGGCCGGGCGCTCTTGCACGACATCGGCGTTGACCTGAACGGTCTCGCCGACCGCGTGGGAGCGGCGGAGGTCGTGCGCGCGCTGGAAGAATTCGGTTATTTCGAGCGTGACGGTCAGACCGAGTTCCTGCCGTACTGGCGCACGGAAGGCATCTTCCAGTTCGGCGAGGATTTTGAGGCTGACGCCGACAGAGGGTTTGCCGTTACGACGGAGTCTCCGACCGCGCGCACGAAAGTGTCAGCATTCATCCGGTCGGCGGGCGCAGAGAATACCGCCTATACGGGCGTTAAAAACCGGCGCAAGACCATCTTTGTGCTGGTCAACGAAGGACCCAAGGCCGTGCGTGAGTTCCTCCTTATCCAGAACCCCCAATACCTCTTTGGCGGTCCCAACCGGGTTCAGGCCGAGCAGATCTACTCGCAACTCGACTTTTCCTACCTTGCTGCGGATGGCGACTGGAATCGCTGCCGGCTCGAAAGATCCATGCCTGAAAACTACCCGCGCGGTGGCCCTTTTCAAAACGCCGGCAACAGAGTCATCTATCGGGCTTACATGAGCGAGCTGATGGATCTGGAAACCGGCGGCTTTGTGCGCATTGGCAAAACGCAAGGCAAACCCAGGGGTAAGTTCGCCGGCGATAATTTTCTTAAGAACGGCTGGCAAATTTATGGCCCGGTCTATGTTCCCGCGCGCGGCATGCGCCTGCTGTATGGGGCTGGCGCCATGGTGTTGCCGCATGGCATCGCGGGGCGGGTGTTTGATCGCCAGACCGGCAAACCGCTTTCCGTTCCGGTGCATATCTTCGATGGAACGTTCACGGATTCTGAGACGCCTGCGGCCGACAAGGATCGCCGGTTACTGGTCACGGTGCAGGCCGACAAAGACGGCAGGTTCCGCTGCCCCGGCATTAGCCGCGGGACGGTTGTGGCAGAGGTGGGTGGAAAGATGGTGCCGGCGCAACCACAGCGGACGATCGGCAATTACGAGCCATGGGAGGGGACCATCGGTGGTGGTGCCTGGCCCAGTTTTGATCTCG
>JBAXVM010000372.1:0-2056 GCA_037129105.1 bacterium | reverse complement strand
TAAGAATTTCGCGCGTCGCAGGGAAGACCTGGCGGTAGAGAGCGGTCTTTTCCTGGTACGCGGCATGGCGCGCTGGATCCGGCGTAAAGATGCGATCTTCTGCCACAAACCGGTTCACAGCCTCGCGGGCCGAGGCCAACACCCCGGTGCCGATGCCGGCCAGCATGGCTGCGCCCAGGAGGCTCCCCTCGGAGATGCGCGGGCGCACAAACGGCACGCCGAAGATGTCGGCCTTGATCTGCAGCCAGGCGTCGGACCGTGCCCCGCCGCCCGTGGCGATGAAGGCCTTGGTGCTGACTCCCATGCGCTGCAGTGACTGCAGGGCATCGGCGAAATAGAGCGTCTCGCACTCCATGATGGACTTCAGAATCTCGCCGCGCGTGGTGCTGGTGCGCAGCCCCAGGATGACGCCGGCCGAGTCCGGAATGCTGCGGGGCCAGAGCGGCGGCGTAAAGTGCGGCAGCGTGAGCAGCCGCGTGGGCGCGGCCGGCAGTTCCGCGTTCAGCCGGGCATAGATGTCCTTCTCGCTGGCGACGTCCGCAGCAAACGTGTCGCGAAACCACTTCACCAGCGCGCCGGCCTGATTGAACAGGAAGGAAACATAGAGCCCCGGCAATAGGTGATGCTCGACATTGAGATTCTCGGCCAGCATGCGCTCTGGAGGCGGAATCTCCGCGTAGCACGGCGTGATGCATTCGAAGGTGCCGATGCCGCAAACTGCCATGCCAGCCTCGATGCAGCCGCTGCCCAGCGCATTGCAGCACTGGTCGTGACCCCCGGCCACCACCTGCACGCCGCGTGGCAGATTCAGCTCTGCCGCGATCTCCGGCGCGACGACTCCGATCACCGTGCCGCCCGGCACTACGCGCCCCAGTTGCCGCCGTTCGATTCCGCTCCAGGTCAGCAGCACATCGGACCAGTCGTTGCGCGCCAGGTCGAACAGCAGCGTGCGGTTGGCGAGCGAGTTGGCGGTTGCCGGCTCGCAGCCGAGCAGAAAGGCCACCAGGTCGCCCCAGAGCAGGAAGCGGTCGGCCTTGCGGAACAACTTCGGCTCATGCTCGCGCAGCCAGAGTAGCTTGGGGAGCGAGTACTGCGGCCCGAGGATGTTGGGGTTGATGCGGTAGAACGCCTCCTGGCCAATCTCCCGCTCGAGCCGCGCCACGTGCTCGGCGCCGCGCGCGTCCATGCAGAGGATGCTGTTGCCGAGGATGCGGCGGTCATTGGAGACCGGCACCACGGCTTCGCCGAATGAGCTGGTGCACAGCGCCGTGACGGGGTCCCGTCCGGTCTGGGCCGCCACCTCGGCGATGCACACGCGCACCTTGGCCCACACGTCGCGGCTGTCCAGCTCAGCCCAGCCGGCGTCCGTCTGGCGCATGTCATACGCGCGGCTCGTCTGCGCCAGGCAGTTGCCGGTGGCAGCAAAAGCCGCGACCTTGCAGCCGCTGGTTCCCAGATCAATGCCGAGAAGGCTCATGGGTGTGCTCCGGTAAGTTTATAACCCTAGGCGGTCATAATGCCGCAACTAAATTCGAATGTCGAAATCCGAAATCCGAAACAAATCCAAATCAGGTAATGCCGAATTTTGGAAAATTCAACTACACGTGAAGGACACAGAGGGCACAGAGTCGAGCAGAGGCCACAGCGCAATTTCGGATTGCTGCCAAATCGTCGCTTTGTGTTCTCTGCGCATCACTGAGCCTTCTGTTTGGAGGCGCTCTTCAGCAGTCCCGCAGGTCCTGCTGTACCTTGGCGCAACTCTCGGTAGGACGCAAGAACGCCTTACGGCGTCACTACAAACGGCCTAGAGCCGGCAAAAAGCCGTTTGTAGTGTGCCCGTAAGGGCATTCCCTTCCGCCATAACGAGAACGGCGACTTTTCGGATGTCTCTGCACACAGCTCATCTGCTGCCGACTACTTCGCGTGGATCTCCAAGATCGTCTTGTCGTACTTGAGGTACCGGAGAAACGCCTCGTTAACGGCTGCAGCTACGTGGCCGGGTGTGACGCCGACATGGTGGCGGTAGCCCTGATGCCCGATCACCTCCAGCTTGTCC
>JBAXVM010000371.1:0-2060 GCA_037129105.1 bacterium | reverse complement strand
ATATATCTTATGCGGTAGCTGTTCGGTTCCAGCGCGTCTTCCACCACCTCCAGCAGCCGGGCCGGCGACAGAATGCGCAGGTGTTCGTTGCTCCACTGGGACGGCAGCGACATGCGCCGTTCGTAGAGGTGCGCGTGTGGCACGAACGTGATCAGGTGGCCGCCCACCTTCAGCACGCGGAACCACTCCTGCAACGATTCCGACGCGTCGCGGACGTGCTCCAGCACGTGGCTGCTGTGCACCGCGTCCATGCTGTAGTCGTCGTAGGGTAAGTGCAGCCCGTCGTAGCCGGGCGTGTCCAGATCAATGCCGACGGCGCTGGGCACAATCGGCAGTGCATCCCAGACCCCGCCTCTATACCCCACGTCTACTACGGCGGGACCCGTGATATACCGCTCCCAGAAGCCGCTCACGCATCGTTGCGCAAACATTTTCTGGGACTCCTTGCCAACCCGCCGGTCCAGATCAATACCACCCATGTTTATCCCCTGTTCGTCGTTCGTGGTTTCGTCGGCTGCAACATGCTGCCGCCGTGTTCGGTTATCTGCATGACCGGCACACCACTGGACAGCGCCTGCGCAGTCATGTCAGCCGTACCTTTGTCCCCTGGAAACGCCACCACCAGATCGGGCTTTTCCATCACAAGCATCTGGCCGTTCCGGATGGGGCCATCGCGCTTGCCCAGCCCATCCCAGTCGGCGTGATGCTGCGCGGTCTGAACGCCGCAGCGCTCCGCCCACAGGTCCGCACACATGTCGGCGCCCCGCGCTGCACCGTGCACCAGCCGCATGCCGCCGATCAGGTAACTCTGCGCCCTGACCCAAGCCAGGATACCGTCCAGCACGTAGAAAATGCGCGTGGTGTTGGTGTAGTTGCGGCCCCCGCAAACCAGAACGACGTAGACCAGCCGCGGCGGAGATTGGGTCGCAACGGCCGGCATCACACCCGCCGGAAGATGGTTATTATGCGGAAGCGATGATTAGTGGATTTGAACATCCCGATACACGCGTCGATAGCCCAGAACTGTTTACTGTACATCGGAAGGACCTGATCCAACCAGACCAGATGCGCGCCCGGCGGCAGACCCTGGAGCGTGCGCACGACGACGTTGCGCTGCACCATAGTGGTCTTGTAGTGCTCTGCGTCGTCCACCGAATAGGGTGGCTCGGCCAGCACCAGATCGTAGTCCAGCAGTGGCACGTTCGCCATGGTGTGCGCGTCCACCAGATAGGTGGGCTTCATGTCGGCGTTCATGTCCACGGTGTCGCCGGGGAAGGTCTTGGTGTCCACCTGTCCGGAGAACACGTGCAAGGTCTTCTGCTTGTCGGGAAACAGCGCTTTGATGCGCCTTAAGTACCCAGCCGGATAGCCGCCATAGTAACCTGACTTCACGGAGTAATCCGCGCCCATGATCCACGTGCCGACAACCCTGCCGTCTTCAGATAGGAACAGACTGCGCGGGAATTTCGTTTCCCGCACCTCGTTGTCAATTCGGTCTTGCAGGTTCACAGCTTGTCCAACTGCGCCGCGTTCAGCGCGTCCGCCGAATTGTCCGGATCAAACGCCGCGATCACTTCCGGCTTCGGTGCCAGTCGCGGTACGCCGGGCGGTGCGTCCCTGATAGACGCACCGTCGGCCTTCAGTGCAGCCAGCCACGTGTCATCGCCGCCGGCTGGATAGTAGCCACTGATCAACGCAGATAGCTTCTGCCCTGCCATCTGCAAGTGCGGTGTCTCGAAATTCAGCGGCTCCAGCCCGTAGCTACGGGCGATGGCGTGCAGCGTCATCCATTCAGACTGCGGCCGATCCCACGTCCACTGTCCGCTGACCCAGCCCACCACATCCACAGCCAGTCCGTACTGGTGATATGAGTTGCCGGCTTTCGCGTAGGTGACGATATTACCCGGTGTCGTGCGACCCTGCGCAAATAGCGCCGTCTGTCGCGCCTGCGACCGGAATCCTTCAAATATCCGGAAAGATAGGCCGCACGAAATACACGCGTGCAGCGTTTCCCACGCCGCCTCCCGCACGAAAGGATGTAGCTTCAGTTCGTCACGATC
>JBAXVM010000370.1:0-2069 GCA_037129105.1 bacterium | reverse complement strand
GCCACCAGGTACCGGTGCAGCGCTGGCGCGGCCAGATGGACCTCGCCCTGCGGCAAGGACTGAAACAGGATCTCCGGCAACACCATGGACTCGCCGGGCTTCAGCGTACGGCTCAGGTTTTCGTCGGCCAGCCCCAGTTCCACCACCGTATAGGGCACGTTAGGGTACACCCGGATGGTCCAGTTGCCGCACGGCAGGATATGGCAGGCCAGGCCTTGGCCGCCGTCCACGGCGCGCAGGCCCAAGTAGGGGGTAAAACCTTCCGTGGTGCGGCCGGAGATATGGCTCAGGCGCAGGCCGGCGTGCAGCGGATGCCACGCCCCCTGGTTTTCGCGACACCAGCTACTGGCCTGGGTGTAGCACTCGTAGCTGGCCGATGACAGCGCGAACCGCGCCAGGCAGCGCGACAGCACCACCGGCTTCTCCCCGGTATTGCACAGGGTGTCCCGCCGGCTGACCACCCCGGTTGCAGAATCACCCTGCCAGGCGGTTGTCAGGCGCAGTCCCGTCTGGCCTACCTTCCATTCGCAGCGCACGACCGCAGGCGACTCCTCAACCTTGTCGAGCACGAGTTGCCCGGCCTCAAAGGGCTGCCCGTCCACCTTCAGCAGCGCCACGCCCTGCGCAAACCCCTGATCGCTCTCCTCGCCCTGCCGCCCCAGCAACATGCCGCACAGGCGCACCAACCAGAACCGGTTATCGCAACGGGCGTAAACAGTGCCGGCAATCAAATCAGTCATACATGTCGTACTCATCGTATCAGATTCTCCATTTCGTTTATCATCTATCTCGTCAGCCATACATAACAGATCGCGCTTCGGCGATGAGGCGGCGAACCTGCAATCCGTTCGGGCAGCGGGACTCGCACAGCCCGCACTCGCGGCAGAGATCCAGGCGCAACCCTTCCTCCCACTGCTTCTCCTTGAACGCCGCCTTCGCGCTTTCCATGCCCAGATACTTGAAGGCGTTGTAGTACGAAAGCGCTGCGCCCACCGTGATGCGCTCGGGACACGGCGAGCAATAGCCGCACGCCGTGCAGCGTTTCTCGTCGGTTTCCATCATGGAGCGAATCTTCGCGAGGATCTCCCCGGCGGACGGCTTGTACGCCGGCATCGTGTCCTGAATCCATTTGGCATACTGGACTTCCTCGACGGAACTGAAACCAATCAGGGGATGCACCCCCTCCAGCTGCATCAGGTAACGCAGCGCCAGTTCCTTGAGATCGTCACGGGACGCCAGGAAGCCGCCGGCCAGCGGATTCATGGCGATGACCTTAATCCCTTGCGCGTTGCAGAAAGCCACCACCGGCATGCGCATCGTGTTGATGACGTTCAAGGGAATGGTGACGGTCTCGAACTTGCCGGACTTCAAGAACCGGATGATCGTCTCGGAATCGGCGTGCGTCGTAATGCCGAGATGCGACCATTGCGTCTTCTTCGACATGACGCCGTCGTACCAGCCGCCTGGGCGCATGGCCTCGGCAAACTGCTCGTCGGTATGGGTGGTCCATAGATGGTAATAGTCCACGCCGGGCAAGTTGAGTCGGTGCAGCGACTGATCGAACACCTGGCGCAACTGGTCGGCGCTCCGGACACCGAACCCACCTGCGGGATCGAATTCGCCGAGGCCAAAGCCGCCATCCCCGGGTGCACACTTGGTCGACACCATCACGCGGGAACGGTAGTCCGGATCCGATACCGCCTCGCCGACCCAGCTTTCCGAATTCTCCGTTTCGCTTGCCCGGCAGTAGCAGGGAGACGTGTCGATGTAGTTGAACCCGGCATCGATGGCGGCGTGCAAAGTCTGTACACCTGACTTCCGATCCTTCAGGCGCATGCCGCCGATCACGATCTTGCTCAGCTCCATATCTGTTTCTCCCCTAATCGAAACGCGCAAGTGTACCCCTGCCGCGCCGGCACATCAATGCCGCACTTCCACCACTGGCGGCACCATCAGGCCGCACGGCACCAACTGATATCCCTCAAACCACCGATCCGCGCCACACGTGTACTCGCCCGGCCCCGTCCATTCGGGCCACTTCTCGGTAATATGAAAGGGACCATGCGAGT
>JBAXVM010000037.1:0-16448 GCA_037129105.1 bacterium | reverse complement strand
CGATGCCGCTGGCGCGGAGCGCTGCCAACAACGCGGCCTTGCCTGTGGCGGGTGTTGTGTTCGTGTTCATGTTGCCTTTCTGCCCGTGGGTTCCCGACGGGCGGCGGGGTTTGTGTTTTGGTTACGACAGACCGCAAGCCTTTGCGTTCATGTCGTCGATAAATGCCGAACCGCAACAAGCGTCTTCGGCGCTGCAATCCGTTCTTGGATTGGCTTTCAATTCCGCATGCACGCAGTTGTCGTGATAGGCGGTCCGCAAACGTCGGTCGTAGCCGATTTCTTCGCCGCGTTTGATTGGTGCATGGCAATGGCCGCAGGTGCCTGCATACTTCGCTGTCATTCGTTTCATTGGGTTGCCTTTCTGCCCGCGTACCATGCCCACGGGCGGGCGTGGTGTTTAGAAATGCGGGTGAAAAGCGTCGGCGAAAACGAGGCCGGAGCCGAAACCAAGGGCGGCACGGCAAGCGCGGATCGTGGTGCCGCCGGTGGTGACGTTGTCCACGATGTAGGACGGCCGGCATGGGATGGGTTTGCCTGGGCGGCGTGTGATGTTGTGCTCTGCCACTGTCAGCGGCGGGAGTCCGACGCGGTGGCGGTCGCATGCGGACGGTGCGGGCGCGGTGCGGGTCAGCAGGTCGTACACCGTTGCGCCACCTGCCACGTAACCGGCGATAGCGCGGGCCAAGCGAAGATTGGCCGACGTGTCGCCGGTGTGACTGGGCGCGGGAATCAGATTGCACGGTCCCCAAACCAGTGCGGCCATTTCACGGGCGGCGATGTGCAACGCGGTCTCGGGGCAATCCGCGTCCTTCAACAGGTACGAGAGGCCGCGCGTCTCCATCTCGTGTTGATTCAATGGGCGGGTGCGGGGCGAAACGTAGAGGCGTGCCGCTTTGGTGGTGCGGTCCGGCCGCGTGTCCGGTGTGGCTGTGCCTGCCGATAGCACTCTGGCCTGAGTCCGAGCCCTTTCTGTGGGACTGAGTGAGGATGTGCTTTTCATGTGACTGCCTTCCCTTCTCTGTAAAGCCGCTTGCATTTGTGCCTGCCCCCCGTCCTTTCGCCGTCGCCCTCGCCAGAAACTGGGCGCACGGCGAAAGAACGGGGGGTGGGCACGAGCGGCGGCAGAGAAGGGACGGCGGGCACGGTGGCCGTAAGCGAGGACCGGCGATTAGCGGAAGGCGTGACAGACCGGCGGCGTATGCGCGCGCCGGTTGGCGCGACTTCCGCCGCCGGGCGGAGCGGCGGACAGAAAGGGACACCGGAACGAAGGTGATCCAGAAAATGTTAATGGGGTGCGCAACGCACCAAAAAAGAAGCCGCGCGTGCGCCGAAGGGAATGTCGGCGCAGCGCGGCGTGTGGCAGGTGGCGACAACGCCACCTGACCATTACGCTTTGGGGATGGGGGTCCCCAAAGCGCTTACGGCTGTACGTGGCAGGTGCGTGTGGCAGGTGGGGCGGCGATCAGGGCGGGCGGTATTCCGGCCGACCTGATGGCCGCGGGGGGAATTGGGCGGCGCGTGACGCGCGGTTTGTGACGGGCGGGACGCGGCGCGCCCGCGGGCGCGCGACGGTGCTGGGCGTAGTCGCCAGCACCCGCGGCACGGCCGGCACAATCCGTGCGTCGGCAACACGCCGCCTGGGTGAACAGGCGCGCGCAGCGCGCACCGCACACGTCTCGTGAGACGTGCCGCCGTAGTCGGCGGGCCTCATCATTGACGAAGGCGGGCTCGGGAGGCTGGGGACGGACGCGCGGGCGAGCGGTAGCCCGCCGCCCGGAGTCGGCCGGCACCAGACTCATGCGCCGGCCGGTGGTGGTTGCGGCGCGGGGCCTGAAGGGGCCGGATGCGCGCAAGCATGAAGGTATCCCGGAGTGCAGCGCGCAGCCGGACACAAAGGTGCCGCGCCGCTATCTGAAACGGTAAAGCAAAATCCACACCGAGCCTCGTGAGGCCGGCGGCGTATGCGCCGGTTTCATCATTGCGCTGTGTGGCAGGTGGATCGCGAATGGAGCGGCGAAGCCGCGATCGTGTGTGGCAGGTGCGGAGCGCCGGACCGGCAACGTGAGCGACAAGCACAACGCCGCACGCACAACGGTGACGGTGGGACGGGCGCCGGCGGCGGCATCGCGCCGACGGCGGCACGCGCGCGCAAACGTGAGGGGGTCAGGGGGCGAAGCCGCCCTGCCGCAGCATGGCAGGCCCTCGCGCGCGCCTCGGCGCCGGGCCGCCGCCATGCCAACGGGCCGCCCCCCGCGGACCGGGGGGCAAAGGCCCAAGGGGGAAAATCTCGGGCACGCGCAGCGCCACCACTGGTTGATGATCATGACGCTCGTGGTTGTAGCCACCCCTGACGCGAAGCGGCAGCGCACGTGTGGCAGGTGGCGTAGCGAGGTATCCCGAGCCGCCACCTGCCACACGGGCGGCAGCGGCCACCATGCCCGCATTTTTCGGGACACGCTCGGCCAAACACCCGTATGCGGGCGCCCGCCGGTAACTCTAGCGGGCGCCGCACCCCCCCACTGCGCGCGGTATCTCGCGCGGCGAGCCCCTCCCCCCGGCCGAATCAATATCGGGGGGGGCGCAGGGTAAGGGGGGTTCGGGGGGAAAGGGGCGGCGGGGGGGTGCGGGGTTTTGGTCGATGTGTGTTCCCGGAAAAGCGGGCGTGGTTGGCCGCTGCGGGTGGCGTTTTGGGCCTGGATGGTGGCGAAGCACTAAGCCGCGCGTAGTCGCGCGTCGCGCATTCATGATGGCGAGCGTCGCATCAGTGACGGGTGGGACGTGGCGCAGAGGGCGTAGGTGGTTTGACGGCGTATCCGCCGGCAAACGCCGGAGCCTGGCGCGCCATGGCACAACCGACACTGGGGCGCCGCGGGCATTGCTGGAACTGGGCTAGGACGCGCAGCGGTGGGCTGGGACGGAGCAACGGGCGCGACACCTGCCGCAAGCGCCCTGCGCGCAGCGATCGCAGGTGGCGTGACCGGTGCGTAGGCACAGCCTCCCGCGCGCGGCCGGGCGTGCGCATGGCAGGTATTTGGGAAAGTTCATGGAAAGCGCAAAGGCACGCAAGCGGAGGGACTGGCGCGACCCGTGGCGTCCCGTAGTCGGGCGCACGGGGCGTGATCAGGCCCGGAGCGCTCGTGTGGGTGTTCAGTGTTTGGCGGTAGGCGTCAGCACTAAGGCCGCGCCAAAGCGTAGCGACGCGCGGCCGCGAACCATTGATCGACGAGCCGCCTCGAAGCGACCGGCCGGGCTGCGCGCTGCGGGGCCGCGCCTCCCGCGTAGTCGCGGGTTGTGCGCGGCAACCGTCTGCGCGCAGAGCCGCTATTGCGGCCTTGCCGGCCGGACGCTTGGAGGCGGCGTGCCTTGTTGGAACTGGGCTAGCGGAGCGCAGCGGCGGGCGCGGGCGACGGAACCGGCGCGACGCATGGCTGGCCGTAGTCGGCAGCATGCGGCGTGACGGGGGCGGCGATCCGTGCCGGCCGCAAGCGGAGCGGGCGTGGCAGGTGTTGAGTTGATGGAACGTCGGGGACGAAAAAGCCCCGGCACGGTGGGGACCATGCCAGGGCGGGGTGTGGGATATATATTATTTGTTGTGTGGGGTGAGAGCGGCGGAATGTAGCAGGACTGTGTGGTCAGTGCAATCTGCATTGTTGCTGGCGAGGAGTGGCCCCGCGCAAAGGGGGACAGGCGCAAGGCCACCACCCGCTATTAACCGCACGCGCGCGCGAGGAAAAACAGACGCCGTAGAACGAGGGAGTGGCCAGCCTGTCCCCCTGGGCCGCGGGGACCGACGAGCGGCGACGGGACTTCGCCGGACAACCAACGGAGCCCTCCCCGCCCGCTACCTGCGGCGTGCGGAGTGCCCCACGATGGCGAACAACGCAGGCGCATCCCCGCGCGCTATCCGCGCGCGTGCGCCGTCGGAGATGTCCGGTGCGGATTGCTGTTTGTGACCCGCGAGAACGATGAACGCGGGGCGCGGCAGGTGTTGCGTGTACGGGTATAGCGTTTGTGAGCATGCGACAGCCGGGGCCTTTCTCCGCCCGCTATCCTGCGGGCGTGGCCCCGGCGTGTAGGTGTTGTGGCGGGTGGGGTTGCGTGTATGGTTATACAGTTTTGGGCGTGTTTATTGTGTTTTGTGAGTTGGGGTTGCGTGTATCGGATTCTTATGTAGGGGGAAGTTATGCCGTTTCAACCTGGAAAGTCGGGAAACCCGGGCGGGCGGGCGAAAGGTTCTTGCGGGGGCCGAGCGTTAGCTTTGGCCGCGATGGACCGCATGCTGGCCAAGAGCAAGAACAAGGCGAGGTTGGAACGGGAGATGGATGATTTGTTTCAAAAGGATCCCATGAAATTCTTCAGGGACTTTGTCATGCCGCTGTTGCCGAAGGAGGCGAAGGTGGACATGGCGAACGACGGAATTGTGATGTGGCGAAATCTGCTCGGCAAAGATGTGCGGGCGGAAGATGTGGGGGACAAAGCCAGTAAGCAGTGACCGATGATCAGTCCGCGGCCACCGGCCGCAGTTACAGAAATGCGTGTGGCGGGGTGGCTTGCTTTGCTGACGCGTCGCAGTGCCTGGAGACTTGAAGATGCCGTTGTGGAATACATATTTGGCGCACCCGGCGCAGCAGAAGATTCATGAGGCTCGGGACAAGCGTTTCCGGACGGTCTGCACAGGGAGACGTTTCGGTAAAACGTATTGTCTGGCCGGGGAGTTGCTGGACCGTGGCGGGTCTGAAATGGGTGGCGACTACGGTTGGGTGGCACCGACCTACAACGTGGCCGACCGCGGCATCGAGGCGTTTCGAGCAATCGCGGATGGATTTGCGGTTGTGTCCGGACGTGCGCCGAGTCGGATCGAGTTCCGGGGATTGAAGACGTTGGCACCGACGCGGATCTGGTTCCTGTCCGCTGATAACCCGGACAGTATCCGTGGGTTCGGTTTCCAGGGGCTTGTGATCGACGAGGCCGCTTCCATCCCGGCTGATGTGTGGCACTACGTGTTGCGGCCGACGATCTCGCAGACACTCGGTTGGGCCGTGTTTGTGAGCACGCCGAAAGGCCGGAACTGGTTTTATGACCTGTTCACGCGGGGGAATGACCCGGCGGAAACGGATTACGCCAGTTTTTCTTTTCCCAGTAAAGCGTCGCCGTTTTTCCCGGCGAAGGAATGGGAAGAGGCACGGCGAACATTGCCGGAAGATGTGTTTCGGCAGGAGTACATGGCTGAGTTCCTGGAAGACAGCGCCGGTGTGTTCAAGGGCATTGATGCTTGTCTGATTTCTGAGCAGGAAGCGATAGCCGCAACCGGTGCGCGGCAGGTGGTGATCGGTTGTGACATTGCCAAACATACGGACTGGACCGTTCTGATAGCGATGGATGCCGAGAGTGGCAGGTGTATCGCTATGGAACGGTTCAATCAGTTGGACTGGCCGATTCAGAAAGAGCGGATTGTGAGTTTCGCGCGCCGTTGGCGCGGGCGGGTGATTTTGGACGCGACCGGGATTGGCGATCCGATTTATGACGATCTGAAACGGGTACTGCCGGACATCGAACCGTTCAAATTGACTGCCAGTAGCAAGACGGAACTGATTCAACGGTTGATCGTGGCGATTGAACAGCGGCAGGTGTCATGGTCGGCGGCGTGGGATGTTCTGACTGCGGAGATGAAGCGGTACGAGTACGCCATCTCGCCTACGGGTGGGATTTCATACGGAGCGCCGTCTGGCTACCACGATGATTGTGTGATCTCTCTGGCGCTGGCGAATCATCGCCGGTGGGAATCTGGCAACTGCGGAAACATGTTGCCAGTGGCAGGTGGAAAGCGGCGTCGGTTGCGCGGTGAAGAACGGTCATTGTTTTGGTGATTGTCATGGGAATGCAGATCTACAGCACGAAGGACAACCAGTGGCGGGAGTATTACAACCCGCTGCGTGGGTTGAGCATTCCCCGGCTGGCTTTACTTTTGGAAGCCGGTGAACGTGGTCAATACGCCGATTTGCAGTGGTTTTACTACTACATGGAGCGGACCGACCCGATGGTTTTCTCCGTGCTTCAGCGGCGTCGGGCGGCGTTGCTGGATTGTGACTGGGATGTGCGGAAGGTGGCACCAGAGCCGGGTGTGTTCCGGCATGCCGGTCGGCGCTTGCGTGTTACGGGCCCAGTGGATGACGTGCTTGCCCAGGAGCAGGTTGATTGTCTCCGGGCGGTCTATGACGGGATCGAGAACTTCGATGACGCCGTGAGTTTCCTGTTCACGGGTGTGAGCCGGGGGTTTGCGCACCTTGAGAAGCACTACGGTGCTGATGGCGAGATTATCCGGCTGGAACCGGTCGAACAGTGGTTCTGGTTACGCGACGGAATGTTTGCCGATTGGGAGTACAACCAGAATGCGGTCAGCGGGCGGCGACGCGGTGTGCCGATTGATCCGGCCGATTTTCTGGTGCTGGAAACTATGGCGTTGAACCGGATGTGGTCGCTTTTGTATCTGCGGCGGGTGACAAGTCAGCGGGACTGGGATGCGTACCTCGATTTGTTTGGGATTCCACCGGTGTTTTTGATCGGGCCGCCCAATGCGGTTGGTGAGAAAGAGAAAGAATACCAGGCTATTGCGTCCGATCTCTTTTCCAACGGGCGCGGGTATTTGCCCAATGGCAGCGATATCAAGTTTGTGAATGGTGGTGGCGGACGTCCGCCCTATCGTGAACTGCTGGAGTACATCGACCGGCAGATTACGTTGATTGGTACGGGCGGGTTGCTGACCATGCTGACTGAATCTGGATCGGGAACATTGGCCGGTGGCGCACACAGTGACACGTTTCAGCAGATTGCGCGCGGGGACGCATCCACTGTGAGCGACGTTTTTCAACGCGGGATTGACGTGCTGGCGTTGGCGGCGAACTTTCCCGGCCAGCCAGTCCTCGCCTTCTTTCAGTTCGCGCCTACCACACTTGGGGCAGCCAGTGCGGTTGCGCAGGATGTGGCGGCGCTGGCTGCGGCCGGGTTCACGGTGGATCCGGCGCAGGTGAGTGAGAAGACGGGGTATCGGTTGGCACCGACGGCACCCGTGAATATTCAACAAGCAGCAGTGAACAGTGATCTTTCAACAGTGGGTGGTGGTAAGTGAATGCTCTACTTTTGAATCGGGATGGTTTTCAGACACCGTCCGATGGTTGGTATCAGGTTGCGCCGCTTGGTGAATTCGGTCACGCGCAGGCGGGATTGACTCAGGTGGTTGACGCCGAGGCCTGTCAGGCAATGGCGAACCGGTTCGACGAAGAGTCGAAGGCACCGAACTTTGCCGGGTTGCTGGTGGATTTCGATCATTTCTCGCTGGATGGCGAGAAGCGGTCGGAAGCTGCGGGCTGGATCACTGCGTTGCAGAACCGGGACGGCGGTCTATTCGCGAAGATCCGATGGTCGGATGTTGGTGAAGAGGCAGTCAAAGGCGGTCGTTACCGTTTTCTTTCGCCGGTGTGGAACCGGGCCGATTGCGTGGATCTGGGCGGCGGGCGCGTGCGACCTGTGCGTTTGCTCAACGCTGCGGTGACGAATGACCCGAACCTCAAGGGGATGCGGCCTTTGTCCAATAGCGCTGCTGCGGCCGGTTCGCCGCGGTTCAAGTGGGTTCTGGGCAACACGCCGGAAGGGCGGCATTGCCCTTCGTGCGCGGCGGTGGCCGGTCAGGTTCACACGATGACGGAATGGGATGCGGCCGGTGTGAAACCGGGCGCTGTCGGATTGCTTTGCCAGGGAAACTGCCAATGTCAATTGGTGCCGACTGATGAAGCGGCGGGCGGTTCGCTGGCGGATGTGCCGTTGCGGAATCGGTCGGATAGTGCCTCTCGCAAAGATGTGTTTTCGCAAGGCGGGAAGGCATTGGCGAACACGGGATGGACGGATGAGGCGCGGGCGGCATCGCTGGCGGTCCGGCAAGCAAAGGCGGGTATGCGAGGTGACCGAAATGCACGGTTGCAGGAAC
The DNA here is from genome assembly GCA_037129105.1 of bacterium. Taxonomy (GTDB): domain Bacteria; phylum Verrucomicrobiota; class Kiritimatiellia; order RFP12; family CAIWXQ01; genus CAIWXQ01. The sequence continues at coordinate 8,467 of JBAXVM010000037.1, read as the reverse complement.
GGCAACGCGAATCGATGGACAAGGCCGGCAGAGACTATGCAGCCATTTACGAAGCGAAAGGATTGAAGGGAATGACGGCTGAAGAAGTGGCGTACTTGTCGGCGCGGATCAGCGTGAAGGTGCGCAACGGTACGCAGTTGACTGGACCTGAGGAACGGTTCGTGAAGGAACGCGGGTTGTCGGCGGCGGCGGTGAATCGGGCACGTCGGTGAGGGGCTTGCGTGTATCGCTTGGCAGATTTAATGCGATTTGCTGCGTATTTCTACAACTTTAGGTTTTGGTTTGCGTAGTTAGTCCTCTTATGTAGAGGGCAGTGATTTTTCACGGGGGTATTTATGGGCGATCAAGCAACGGGTGCGGCGGGTGGTGCAACTGGTGACGGTGTGGCTATTCCTGCCACATTGGAAGAGGCCAAGACGGCCCTTGCAGCGGAACAGGCAAAGAATACGGTCCTCCTCAACGAGGTGGTGGCCCTCGAAGATGAGATCGTCAACCGCTACATGGCGGATTTTGCCGATGCGGTGAGTGACGAATCCCGCCCGCATTGGCGGGAACAGTTGCTGACCAATCGCAAGGGTGCGTTGGTCTTATTGACTGAATTGGCGAACGCGAAGAAGGCCGCAGTTCCGTCCGCGCCGGTAGTCCGCGCGCCCATGCACAATCGCGCGACGGCGCGTCCGGTGGCGCCTGCGGTGGTTGGTGGTGGCGGGATCGATTCCGATGCGGATGGGAAGGCCGCGAAGATCCGCAATCGTGCGCATGAAATTTGTGTCGCAGAGCATGTGCCTTTCTCCGCCGCGTTCCGGCGGGCAGAGATGGAAATCGGCGGATAAGGCTTCACGAACAGGAAGAAAAGCGCACGAAGGAGAAGATCATGAGTCAGAGCAATACACGGGTTGGAGATTTCGCGGTGGTGGCCGGGGCGGACCTGACGGGGATGCAGGATCGTCTGGTTGTGCTCGGCAACAATGCAGGCGTGGCGCAGGTCGGTTTGCCGGTGGCGAATGGTGACCTGGCGGTATTTGTTCTTCTGGAGGCCAATGTGGCTGGCGGGATCATCGCGGTTCGGCCGTTGGACCCTGCTCGGAATGTTCGCGTGGTTCTCAAGGGCACCTGCAACCCCGGTGATCTGTTGGTCCTGGCCGATGTGGCCACGGCAGCCGACAAGGGGAAAGTGCGAGCGATGCCGGTTGCGGCGGGGACCTATCGCGTGCTTGGGATTGCGGAACAAGTCGGTGTGGATGGGCAGGCCGTGCTGGTGCGACCGGCGATGGTTGGGAATGTCACCGTTTCCGCGTAGGTGTTAAGGCTGATGGTTGTCGGCTTTTAGATGGGAGAGAGCGTTTCGTTACCTTGGGATGAGGAGTAGGACAAATGAGCAGACTCAGTGATATCAGTGCGTCCCCTACGCTGCGCGAGTTCGCGCAGGGCGCGGCGCAGAGTTCCATCATGCCGGTGGCGGATTTTCTGGCACCGACCGTCGAAGTAGCCACCAGCACCGGCCGCTACAAGGTCTACACCGAGAAAAACCGTTTCCACATCCCGGACACGCTTCGCACGCTGGGCGGCCGCGCGGCTGAACTGCGCTTTGACGTGAGCGATTCGACCTTCAACTGCGAACCGCATGCGCTGGATTTCCCGGTGGATAACCTGGAGCAACTGGAATCCAACGGCCTGGAGAACATGCTTCGCGAGGGCGCGGTGGCAGTGGCGGAAGTCGCCGCGCTGGCGCACGAGAAGGCCGTGATCGACGCGGCGCTGGCGACGGTCGGTGCTGGCGCGGGCAAGGTCTGGAACGATGCGGCGGACCCGATCTCGGACGTGGATGACGCCATCCTGTCGGTGATCAAGGCGGCCAAATACGGTTCGCTGATGGGCGTCGGCATCCTGTTCGGCGCTACGGCCTGGAAGATCTTTAAGAACCAGAGCAAGGTGCGCGGGCGTTTCGTGGTCGGCAACGGCGGCGGCAAGGCCAGCCTGGGGTTGGCCGTGCCGACAGAAGATTCTGCCAGTCAGATGTTCGTGGGTACACCGGATGTGCGGACCTCGTACATGATCTACGACAGCGCGCCCGAGGGGAAGGCGGAGAGTGTCAACTTCCTGCTGGATTCCACGATTCTGGTCTTCGCGCGCAAAGATGCGCCCACGCGGCGCGACCCGAGTTTCATGAAGACATTCCGGCTGATGAACCAGTTCATGGTGCCGGGGTCGTACATGCGCGATGACGGCCGCGTGGAGGTGGCGAAATTCGACTGGTCGGAAGACGTGAAGGTGACGAACAACGCGGCTTGCGTGCGGTTGAACGTATCCGCAGCGTAAGGATTGGGCGCTGGTGTGAGGCGGGGCGTCCGGAGTTGGGCGCTCCGCCTTTTGACTGTGGTGGTGGCATGACGACCTGGACTCCATTCACGCTGGCGGTGGTCACGAACGCCTTGCCGAGTGACATGGGGCAGTTGTACGCGAACTGGATCACGGCGCATCCCGACAAGGTGAATCGGTTGGGCGAGATCGTGGAGGAAGTGCGGCGAACCGTTCGTGATGCCGTTTCGACGAACCCGCGGACGCTCATGGATTCGGCGACTGACACGGTCCCCACAGTCGCGTTCCGGCATGCGCTGAACATGACGTTCTTCAACCTGGTGATGGAGATGGGGGCGCAGTTGGGGCCGGATGCGCACAGTCAATTTCTGCGTGCGGACTTGTGGCTGCGGATGGTGCAGACCGGCGGGATTGCAGCCATGCCTGTAGACGCGGATCTGCGTGGTGGCACGCCGTTTTTTGCTCGGGCGAAGCGACGGAAAGCGGCGATCGGTTGTGGCGATTGGTGATCCTCAAGGGGAAATGAACGTGAAATTGGGCGTGATCAAGATGGTGATGGCCGCCGGGTTGGTGAATGCCGCGGCGTTTGGCGCGGGCGGCGGTTTCGTAGTGGATGGCGTGCCGCAAAATAGTGGTGGCGTGTCTGGGAACGGGCTGACCAACAACGGCATGATGATCGCTGCCGGTCAGAACATCACGCTGAATGGCAGCAATGCTCCGGTGTCCTTGGTCAATGGTGGCTCGCTGACTATCGCCAGCACTGGGGATAGTGCTGGCGGCAGTCTGACCAACATTTACGGATGGGTCCCGGCGGATTACCTCTACAACAGCACGCTGGAGACCTTGGCCAACGGGAATGGTGGATCGGTTTTCACCAAGCACGACAAGACGCGGGTGGATTACGCCGGGCCAGTTTCGTGCCCTACGCCGGACGCCTTCACGTCAAACGTGGTGTTTCGGTGGTACACCTACCACACGATGCCCGGCACGTATGCGATGGGGTGCCGCTGGCGCGGGAATGGATTGAACGCCTGGTCCTATGCCACGAGCGGGTTATTCACGGCGAGTACGGTTTTGACGAACCTCTCCACGGCAATGCTCGCGACAAAACTGACCGTGGGCGATAACGCGCTGATCGAGATGGAATATTGGGTAGTTCCCACGAACGCGCCGGGCGGAATGGGCGGAACGGCGGGCGGGTTTGGGTACGTGAAGGGGATCAAGATTGGGCTGGAAGCGCGGAAATAGATGCGCAGGCGTTCTTGTGAAAGGCGGGTGTGCATGAAGCGGCATCTCTTGGTGACAAGCATCGTTGCGATCTACCTGCCTTTGGTTTCAATGGCTGGCGGATTCGCTTCCTGTTTCCGGCTGGATCATGGCGCTGTGGCCGTAACTAATGCCCAGGCGAATAGCAGTTGGGCCACGGTGGCGGTGTTGGTGCGGTTCGACACCGGTACCAATGGGACCCTGGCGATTCGGCGGGTCAGCCAGGGGAATACCTTCACGCTGGGCACCTGCACTTTCGCTACGGCGACCAATCTGGTTTGGGCCGCCGAGCGTGACTACTCGTTTGGCTTCGGTGAAGTGTTGTTGATCGAAAGTACGGCCACGAATGGCGTGATTCAGGTGCTGTTGAAGAACGATTGATGGCTTTGGGTGATGGAGGGGCGATGAAACGTTCGATCATAATCGTGGTCCTGCTGGTGGGGCGGGCGTTTGGCGGGTGGCTGAACCCGTCGCAACCGGGCTTTACCGCGGATGAGACGCTCCTGCGAATCGCCGGGGATCGCACGAACGCAGCGGCACTGACGGATGCCACCAACGGCCTGTGGCGGGCATTTGGAGCACACAATCACGACGGGCGGTATGATGCCGCGGGAGTCGCCGAAGCGGTCAACAACCAGCTTTCCGGCGATCTGTTGGCCGAAGGCATGGCACGTGCAGCCTTCGATTCGACCCTGCTGGAAACGAACAGCCTGGTTCTCTACGGGCAGGATCTTTACCGGCAGATGATCATTGATGATGCTCCGGGATGGCTGGATTGGCAGATTCTGACTGTGGATGGGCAACCTACTGTGATGGTCTGGGCGTACTGGGCTAACACCATCCTGAACCGCGATGGCAGCGTGGATAGTGACCAGATTCCGGACTTTGGCGGGTCCGATTACGGGCAGTTCGCCTGGATCCTCGATGCGGACGGGAATTATCGGGTGCCGCAGGAGTGGCATGATGGCGATCATTTCGCCAACATCGGGCCGGACGCCACGGCGGCTTGCTATTGGAATGGGAACCAATGGTGGCGTGGTCAAACAACAATGGATGGCACGTTGATTGACGCTGTTGATACCGGATACAACGGCAGCGATTACATGGATTGGTATGGCGAGAATCAAGAGTGTCCCGTTACGTGGCATGTATCTGAGGATCGCAAACACCTAAGTTATTCGATCAATTGGCAGTCTTCGCCGTACGCACCGCCGTTCTCGCCGTGGTATGTCTCGCCCGCTTCTGTGCAGTCCTACATCCGGATTGCCCCAATGGCGGAGGATGCATTCGTCTGGGATGGTTATGTGCCGGGGTACCTGTTCACGCCGGATGGGAACTATTCAGCATGGCTTGGCTATGGTCCGATTGGCCAGCCTGTTGAGATGCAAGCGGGGTGGTACTTCGGGTACACCTACTATGAAAATTGGCCCAGCGCCTTGGGTGAGACGGCGATCAATCTCGATTATTCCTGGATGTATGGCTTTGCGCGCCACCGTCCGTGGATTCAAGTACCGACCGCGGCTGAAGTGACGAACACGGTGCAGGCCGCGATTACGGGAGACCAGACGCGCTACCTAAAGGGCGAAGTGGATGGCATCGCGCAAAGTGTCCGCGATGATCTGGGCGGTCAGGTGCAGGCCGCGCGGAATGATTTGGGCGCATGGATTGCGGCCAGCACGAACCTGCTGACGCCGGCACTGGCCGGCCAGTTCCTATCCCCTGCCCTGGCAGCGGACACCAACCGCGTGCTTTATGCTTCCTGGTCGAATAGCCCCATCATTTCGCTGCAGAACACGAATGCTCTCTTTCTCGCGCTGCCGCCTATGCTGCCGGCCGGGCAGGCGCAGAATCTCTACTTCGATTGCCTGGGCACGAACACGATCTTCTTCGCGAAGCCGGTTCTCTGGGCCAGTGCACCGCCCGCGGGCAAGGGGTTGTACCAGCTTTTCGGCAATGCCAGTTCAACGAATGTCTGGCGCGGCTGGGCCGTACCCGAGACGCGGGTCCCTGTGGCGTACACGCAATTCGTCTATTCGTTGCCGCCGCAAGGTCCGATCTCCAACGGGCTCTTTGCGAGTCCGGTGAGCGTTACCCTGGGAAATGGCGCTACCAGCAACGCATTGCCTGCGACCGTGGCGGTGCTCTGCAAAGAACAAACCACGAACGTCTGGACCGCTTATCCGTTGAGTCGGACAAACCTATATGCGGGCGATGTCTATCTTCCGTTCGGGTTGCTCAAGGTGGCGTTCAGCAATTCGGCCGACAATTCTGTAACAGCCATGCCGCCCTTCACTGTGAGTTCCAGTTACTTTTTGGAACCCGGTGCGGGGCTGCTTCGCGGTTATCCGGCATGGGACTCGGGGGCGTGGTACTTCAATGGCACCACAGTTGACGGCACGTGGAGTTCGGGCGGGGGCGCGGCGTTCTTCACTACCGGTGGGAGCGTGGCGCCGGGGTTTACACGGGGATCCTACCGCACGGGGAGTTGGGGGTATGGCGATGCGGATGGATGTGTGCGCTCGCCTGCCCTTACCGGGTTGGTCAGCCGGGTACGTATGATGATCCGGGTTGCTGCGGGCGGCCTTACAGGTTTGGTTGAGTATTGCCCGCTGACGGCGGACTGGACGCAGCGTACCAGTTGGACGGTTTTACCTGGCGGGAGTTTCACCAGTATGGACTGGAACTGGATCACGGTCCCGGTGAACAAAACCAACGGGTACATTCGGATTCGCAACACACCTGTTTATATCAACGCGGGAACGTTGAACATCGCGTTTGTGTCCATCGAGTAACCATGAGGAGCATCCAATGAAAATCCTGTCTCTTGTTCTGGGTATCGGGTTCGGCGCGGGCCTGGCAATGGCGCAAGGCACGGATGGGGTTGTGGTGGTAACCGGGAAGGGTTCCAATCGGGACACGCCCGCGGTTGTTTCTGGCGCGGTGGTCGCGCCGGAGGTGGCTTTCATTGCGCCCCCTGTGTTGGCGGTCCCCGCGTTAACCAGCGACGTGGTCGTTATCGAGACAGTGGTCACGACAAATATCGTGACGAAGCTGACAACAAATCGTGTGGAACGGCGAACGCAGGTGGTTACCACGAATGCCACGTTGCAGCGGTTCGTGATCGACATCGACACCAAACAGACGCCAACCCGTTTCATCGCCTTCATGAGCGATGGCAGTGTGGTGGTGACCCCGGCCGGAAATGTCGGGTCTCTGACAAATCGGACCGCTCTCAGCACGTTCAACGGTCTGTTGTGCGACGTGATCGGCAGCGGCCGGAGAAACGTCAACACGAACGCCATGTGGCGCGCGGGCGGGACGAATGCGGCTGTTCGGTTGCAACATGTGTGGAGTGCCAGTGGGGCCGTGAAGTAACCCTGCGGGGTGTGAGAAGTAACGCCGGTCGACCCGGCAGAAAGAGGTAGACCATGGATGCAGTTCAGACAACGACACCCGCCGCCACGCCGGCGGCCGCGGATACGCCCGTGAAGCCGGGGTATAAAACCACCGAGTTCTGGATGACGGCCGGTGCGGCGTTTGTCGGCCTGGCCATTGCTAGCGGCATTGTGCCGGACACCGGGGTGTGGCCGAAGATCGTGGCGCTCGTGGTCAGCGCATTCGCCGCGATGGGTTACACCGTGAGTCGCACGGCCGTGAAGAACGGTTAAGCCATGTGGCAAGCGCTCTTCACAGCAATCCTCGACTGGCTGACTGGGTTGGTGAAAAGCCAGACCCAGACAGCCGGCGAGGATCTTGTTGCCAAGCCGGGGCTTCGGGATGGCCTCAATAAGCGGCTGGCCGACTGGAAGGCCAGGAAGGGGGCACCGTGAAACGAACGTTTTTGGCCTTTGCTGGCGTTCTGGCGCTGGCCATTCTCTCGGGTTGCTCCGGGCCGCGCGTCGTCTTCCTGCCGTCGGCGGACGCGCCTGTGCGCGCTGGGCCAGGCATGAGCGGGCGTGTGTACGTTTGGACCGGGGGGGCCTGGGAACTCTCCCGGAACAGTGTGACCGTCCCGGAAGGGTTCTACATCTGGGACGCGGGCGACGCGGCCCCCACCAACACGGTTAAGGGGAAGTAACATGGACGCCGACTTGATAACACTACGAGACGAAATCGACGCGCGCTTGGTTGAGGTGGAACAATCCCGAGGAACGTGCTCTGGGCACCCTGCCCTTGCCCGCGCGATTGCCACGCTCCTGCGTTGCCAAAGGGCGCAGTTGAATCAGCGGGCGGCCCACACGGTGGCTGCGGCCAAAGCGGGTGGAGTTGTTGGGGCTCTGATGATTGGCACCATTGAGGCAGCAAAGCATTTGTTTGGGAAATAGTGGACGTGTGCGGCGGGATCCCGCACTAAGGGAGGGCTATGGAAAAGACCAAGATGAATCCGGCGTTTCTGCGGCCGGGCAACGCCGCTAGGTATTTGGGGGTGAGCGCCCGGACGGTCCGTTCGTGGCAGACCAAGGGACTGTTGCCCTTCTCGCGCGTGAGCAAGCGTTGCGTACTGATTGCGGTTTCTGACCTGGATGCGTTCGCCGCAAAATGCCGTGTCGTTGCCATCGGTGAGTAGCAATGTGGCCAACAGAGTTTTTCGGTATCTTGCGCTTCTTGACAAAATATTTTGTCAATTTGCCACAACCGCAATATAGCCTAATTACCACGATGAATTGACAAATCTATGACAAACACCCCTCCGCAAAGTGCCTTTTAATGCCTAAACCGACAAAAGGCCAACGAAGGCTACATGAGTGATGGAAGACGCAAAATATAGCGTTTTTATTGGCCTTTTGCAGATGGTGGGCGAGGCGGGACTTGAACCCGCACGGCTTGCGCCACAAGATCCTAAGTCTTGCGTGTATGCCAATTTCACCACTCGCCCAGATCA
>JBAXVM010000369.1:0-2102 GCA_037129105.1 bacterium | reverse complement strand
TCTGCCGACCAGGCTGCTAGTTGGCAACCCGCGGATAGCGGGTTGCGAGACCTCAGAATACGACCAGAATGCCATTCTATTTGTCAATTGTTGCGGCGGGCCTGGCCATTCGACTTCGCTCATGAGACGCCAGCCCCGCCCACGGCAAAGATCGCAGAAACGGTAGGGACGCACCTCCGGGGCGTCCGGCCGGGCGCAAGTCAGAGTTGACGGGGTTGAGTCTTGCGGTTGCTTTTGAAAGGTGGCCCGTGCGCTCCGCGCGCGGGCGGTTGCCGGACCGCGGCTGTTTCAGCATCTGCCCGCGCGCGGAGCGCACGGGCCACCTGGTTTCGAATCCAAATCTGGTTAATCATGAGATGTGTCGCGCCTGAGCGTCAACGCTGCCTTGCGCCCGGCCCGCCCATCCTTCCATCTTTCCAGTCTTCCATCCATCCATTCCGCTGTTGCCTCTCGCGGCCGAATTCCGTAAGCTCGTACGCGTCATGAAAGTACTGGTCATAGGCGGCGGCGGCCGCGAACACACGCTGGTCTGGAAACTATCCCAGGATTCCTGCCGTCCACAACTCTTCTGCGCGCCCGGCAATGCCGGGACCGCGGCGCTGGCCACCAATCTGCCGATCGCAGCCGAGGATGTGCCCGGGCTGCTGGCGTGGGCCAGCAGGACCCGCCCGGACCTGACCGTGGTCGGCCCCGAGGCTCCGCTCTGTGCCGGCGTCGTAGATGCGTTTGCCGCAGCCGGCCTGCGCGTCTTCGGCCCCTGCCAGGCCGGTGCCCGGATGGAAGGGAGCAAACAGTTCTCCAAGGAAGTCATGCTGGCTGCCGGCGTCCCCACGGCGCGCGCCGAGATGTTTTCCGATGCCTCCGCCGCCATCCAGGCGCTCAAGAGTTTTTCCATGCCGGTTGTGATCAAGGCCGACGGCCTGGCAGCTGGCAAAGGCGTGGTCATCGCCGCCACACACGAAGAGGCCGCCCAGGCCATTCGCTCCATGCTGGTGGATGGCATCTTTGGCGCGGCTGGTGCCACCGTGCTCCTCGAGGAGTTCCTGGACGGGGAAGAGGCCTCGATCCTGGCCCTCGTGGATGGCGAACACGTGGCCATGCTCCCGTCCTCCCAGGACCACAAGCGCGTGTTTGACGCGGATCAAGGGCCCAATACAGGAGGCATGGGCGCCTACTCCCCGGCGCCGGTGGTCACACCGGAGTTGCTCCCTGTGATCCGCGACCGCGTGATCCTCCCCACGCTGCACGAACTGAAACGGCGCGGCATCATCTACAAGGGTGTGCTGTATGCCGGCCTGATGATCAGCCACAAGGGGATCCAGGTGCTGGAGTTCAACTGCCGCTTCGGCGATCCGGAAACCGAGGCGGTACTGCCGCGGTTGGCCGGCGACCTGATCCCCGTGCTGCAAGCCTGCATTGACGGCACACTGAACGAAGCCATGGTGCGCGTGCGCCCTGAAGCCTGTGCCACCGTGGTGATGGCCTCCGGCGGCTACCCCGGCCACTATGACAAAGGCTTGCCCATTACCGGACTGGACGCGGCCGCCAAACAGAAGGACGTCTGCGTGTTCCACGCCGGCACCGCGCTGCACGAACAAGCCGTCGTAACCGCTGGCGGCCGCGTGCTGGCGGTCACCGCGCTCGGCAAGGACATGCGCGCCGCTGTCGCGCAAGCCTACCAGGGCGTGGCCGCCATCCATTTTGCCGGCGCCCACTATCGCAAGGACATCGCGCGCCGGGCATTTGACCGCACCACGCAAAACGTCGGACCAAATTCTGACAATCAGCAGTAGTTTTCATGATGGCGCAAGCATACCGACGAGAACGCCCTTACGGGCGCACTACGAACGACGTTTTGCCGGGCCTTGGCCGTTTGTAGTGACGCCGTAAGGCGTTTCTGCGACACAACGAGAACCGCTGGCAAAATAATCAACCACCCCCAACCAGGAGATCCAATCATGTCCAAGACCACACCTGCCCCGCTTGTCGGCATCATCATGGGCAGCGACTCCGACTGGCCCCTGCTGCAGAAGGGCGCAGAAACGCTCAAGGAGTTTGGCGTGCCGTTCGAAGTGCGCGTCATGTCCGCGCACCGTACCCCT
>JBAXVM010000368.1:0-2109 GCA_037129105.1 bacterium | reverse complement strand
TAGGGCTCGTTCGTCAAAAGGAGAAAGACTGTGCACCAGATCAGCACGGACAGTTTCAAATGGCTTCGCGGTCCCACGTTATAACAAGTTGCCCGCGCGTGTATTGTAGGCCAAAGGGGAGTTCAAGTTACGGGGCTAGGTTGAATCAGGAAAGAGCAGTTGACGCAGTTCAAGAGTCCTGCCCCTTCGGCTCAAGAAGCACGAGTGGCCGCTAATGGCCATTCGTTGTTCAAATCATCGCAGAAAAACACGATTTATTCCGGCTTGCTGTCCCGTGTCATGAGCGTAACGAGCGCCTGTTGCGGGTCGAGTTTCTCGTAGCAGAAACCGTGGACTTGCTCGGTGATGGGCATCTCGATGTCGCACTCGTGCGCCAGGCTTCGGACAATCCGGCTGTTCCATACGCCTTCGGCCACCATCTGCATGCCGGACAGGATCTGGTCGATGGTTTCGCCACGCCCCAGGCGTTCCCCCACGCCGCGGTTGCGGCTGTGCCGGCTGGTGCAGGTGACAATCAGGTCACCGATGCCGCTCAGGCCAGCCAGCGTCTCCGGCAGGGCACCTCTGGCTATGGCCAGGCGCGTCATCTCGGCCAGGCCGCGCGTGATTAGCGCCGCCCGGGTATTATCACCAAAGCCGAGCCCGTCGCTGACACCCACGGCAATGGCAATCACGTTTTTGACCGCCCCGCCCAGTTCCACGCCCACCGGATCGCGCGAGGTGTAGACACGGAAGCGCGGCCCGGTGAAGAGCCGCTGGAAGAACCCGGCTTGCACCTGTTCGCGCGCCGCGGCCACCACGGCCGTCGGCAGGCCGCGCGCGACCTCTTCCGCATGGCTGGGGCCGGAGAGCACGGCAATGTCTTTGTGCCCCAAAATGTCCGCCGCAATTTCGCTCATGCGGTGGTGCGTGGTGGCGCAAAGCCCCTTGGTGACGCTGATGACCGGCGTGGCGGCGGCGATCTGCCCCTGAAACTTTCGGCAGACATCAGCATAGAACTTGGACGGCACGGCCAGCACAAAGGCCTGCGCGTCACGGGTGGCTTCGGCGGTGTCTGCTGTCCAGATGATCTCCGGTGGAATGGCGATCCCCGGAAGATAGCGCGTGTTTTCACGGCGGGCGCGCACTTCCGCCAGATAGTCGGGGAAGGGGCCCCAGATGGTCACGTCATGCCCGTTCTGCCGCAGCAGCAACCCCAGTGCTGTGCCCCAGCCGCCGTCGCCGATGATGGTGGTTTTCATGCGCGAGAGCCTCTGCCGAACGTAAACCGCGATTCCGTTCCCGCGCGCAGCCGCCGGATGTTGCCGTGGTGGCGTGCGATGGCCAGGGCTGCCAGCACATTCAGCATGACCGGAAACCACCAGCCGTGCCGGGTGAAGTAGATGGGCCAGGCCACGATGGCGAGCGTGAGCGCGGCGAGGATTGAGGCCACGGAGACGTAGCGCGTGATCACAAAAAAGAGCGTCCAGGCCAGGAACGCCCAGCCGCAGCCGATGGGCGCCAGTCCCAGCAGCAGCCCGGCGCTGGTGGCGACACCTTTGCCGCCTTTGAACCCCAGAAAAACGGGCCAGTTATGGCCGGCCACAGTCAGAAAGCCGCAGGTCACACACAGTGGCATGCTGGCGGCATCTCCGTGAAACGCGTGCGCGACCAGCCAGGGGATGAGGGTGCAGCCAGCCGCCCCCTTGGCCATGTCGAGGAGAAAGGTGAGGATCCCCAGCGGCTTGCTGACGCAGCGGAAGACATTGGTGGCGCCAATGTTGCCGCTGCCAACGGTGCGAATGTCGATTCCCCGGGCCATGGCGATCAGAAATCCGAACGGGACTGACCCGAGCAGATAGGCGGCCACGCACCCAAACGCCCATTGCAGATAAATGTCCATGCCGTGTGTTCCCGGACGAGTTGAAAAACGGGTGCCAGCCTAGCATGTGTGGCCGTGGACGGGCGAGGTGAAAAACACCGGGATGGTTAGCACGAGGGGAATGCCGAATTCGTCCACCGTAGTCGTCGCCGTAGTCGTCCACCGAACCGTGCCGAGCAGTTACCAAGTTTTCTTGAACAGGAGGACACAGAGAAAACAGAGCAAGACAACCCTCCGTTCTCTCTGTG
>JBAXVM010000367.1:0-2116 GCA_037129105.1 bacterium | reverse complement strand
GCGTTCATGGCGCCTCCTGTGCGCGACCACGGGCAATACTGGTCCGGATGGATTCCATGTCATGCCGGTTCACGCGCCGGGCATATTTATGCGCCGCGCCAAACCAGGCGGGTGCGGAACGATTACCCGCCTGCTCTGCCGTTTGGGCATTTTTACGCGCGGCGTTGTCTTCCACCCAGGAATAGAAAAGTGTCGTTGCCACCTCGCGTACCGCCAGCCCTTGAAGTGCGCTCTTGGCTTTCACGCGCCGGTAGAGTTCGTCCGGAATGTCGATGGTTGCTTTCATGCAAACAGGATACCCGTATTTCTGTATTCAAGTCAATGCCGCCACTGCCGAAAATTTGGAGTGCGGCGGCAAGCGGTATCCCGCGCGACGCCGCTTTGGATGGCGACATGTTCAAAGCGGATTGCGGGCGTGTGCCCGCCTTGGTACCCCAAAAAGCTAAGCCCGACAGGCTGCCAGCCGGGCAAGGGCATCGGACATGGTTGCCAGCAGCGCCGGGTCGGGGAGCGTGATGGTCAGGCGCATGCGACCTTGTTCGTCCTTCTCCAGACAGCGCGTCAGTTGCTCCTTTACCCGGTCGGCGACTGCCCGCTCCGCGGCTGCGTCGGACGGCGGCGGTATCAACTGGGCTAGGAAACCAAACGCCGAGGCCAGCAACTGCCCACCGGCTTCCGACATGCGCTCACGTTGTTGGGCAGTCTCGCGGGCTTCCGACTCCAGCCGGTTTTGCTCACTGACATCCCGCGGCGCTTCCGGCTTGGCACCGAGCAGCACCTCCAACCGCCGCTTCAACTCTTCCATGCCGCTCTCCATCGTCACCTGCTTCACGGACGACGACGCGTCCAGCGCCGCCAGCGCCATCTCGTGCTTGGACGAGAGCGTCACAAGCATGTTCTCCTCGATGGTGCCATCGGACACCAGTACGAACACCTGCACCGGACGCTTCTGTCCCATGCGGTGCGCCCGGCCAATGCGCTGCTCCAGCAGGGCCGGATTCCATGGCAGATCCACGTTGATGACCGTGTTGGCGGCCTGCAAGTTCAGACCTGTGGCCCCGGCGTTGGTGGTCAGAAAGACCCGGCAGGCCGGATCTTTTTGGAAGCGATTGACCAGATCCTGTCGCTTGCGCTGCGGAATCGAACCGTCCAACCGCACGTGCTCCAGTCCGCAGGTTTGGAGCAGCGGTTCGATCAGGTTCAGCATGGTGGTCCATTCGGAAAAGACCAGTACCTTCCGATCCTGTTCGTCAGCAATCTGTCGCAATAGCTCGGCGAGTTTCTCCAACTTGCTGGAATAGGCGGGATTCTCCTTGGTGACCAGGAAGGTGCTGTCAGCCGACATCCGGCACATGAGCAGCGCTTTCTGGAGCCGTAGCAGATCCATTTCTGTCAGATACGGCTTCCCGACAATCTGGCCGACTATCCGCATATGCTCGCCGTGCAGATCCAACTGCTCCTGGGTCGGAGGGATGCGGACGATCTCGGTCGTGCGCGGAGGGAGTTGGCCAAGCACGCTCGCCCGGGTGCGGCGCAGCAACATGGGCGCCAGCCGCTGCCGCAGGTCGTCGAGATTCTTGTAACCGAGCACCTTCCCTTTTTCATCCACCATCCGATGTCGGTGCAGGAATCGAAACGCGGGGCCGAGCCGGCGATCATCAATGAACTCTGCAACCGAATAGAGTTCGTCCAGCCGGTTCTCCAGCGGCGTACCCGAGAGCACCAGGGCGAAGGGGGAGCGCAGCCCCTTCATGACACGCGACGTCTTGGCCTCCCAGTTCTTGATGCGCTGTCCTTCGTCCAGAATAATCAGATCCCACTTGGCCCGTTCGATCGTCAGGATGTCCCGCAACACCTGCTCGTAGTTGCACACGGAGAAGAAGGTGTCGTCGCCATACTGCTGCACCCGTTCTGCCGCGCCGCCGATAATCTGGCAGCAGGAGCTGTCGGAAAACCGTCGGATCTCCGCGCACCACTGTGACTTGACGGACGCCGGACAGACCACCAGCACCTTTCGGATATTGGCTTCGCGCCGCAGCAGTTCAGCCACGCCGATCCCCTGAATGGTTTTCCCCAGCCCCATCTCATCCGCCAGAATCGCCCGGCCTGTACCGAC
>JBAXVM010000366.1:0-2117 GCA_037129105.1 bacterium | reverse complement strand
CGTCTTGGCGGTTAAAAACGCGGCTTATGTGGTGCTTCAGGAAAAGACCATGGGGACCGTACCATGGTCTTTTTCTGAAGCGGCCGGAAGTTCTCACCACGAAGGACACGAAGAGCGCGAAGTTCAGTAAATTCGACAGTTTCGGTCATTCCTAGCGTCCGATTACGGGAATCTTCGTGTTCTTCGAATCTTCGTGGTGGAAGCCGCCAGCGCGGCGCTTCAGGAAAAGACCATGGGGACCGTCCCGGGGACCGGCAAATCTGCCGTTGGGACGCCCCTTTATTTTTCATCGGCATTCCGCTATGGTGGAGTCCGGACTAGACAAGTCGGGACGACCGGAAAGGGAACACACATGAAGGCCATCGGTTTTGACAATGAGCGATACCTGCAGGAGCAGACAGCTGAAATTCGCCGTCGCGTGAGTCAGTTCGGCAACAAGCTGTATCTTGAATTTGGCGGCAAATTAACGCACGACATGCACGCGGCGCGCGTGCTGCCGGGGTACGATCCGAACGTCAAGTTGCGCCTGCTGCAGGAGCTCAGGGACCAGGCCGAGATCGTTCTTTGCATTTACGCCGGTGATATTGAACGCAAGAAAATGCGCGCGGACTTTGGCATTTCGTATGATGCCGACGCCACCAAGCTGATCGATGAGCTGCGCGATCGGGGTCTTTGTGTCCGCGCGGTGGTCATCACGCGCTATGACGGCCAGCCCGCGGCCAAGCAGTTCCGCACGCGACTGGAGCGCCGCGACGTCAAGGTCTATTGCCACAGCGCCACGCGCGGCTATCCGACCGACATTGCGACCATTGTCAGCGAGGAAGGCTATGGCGCGAACGAGTACGTGAAGACGGAGCGTCCGCTGGTGGTCGTCACCGGACCCGGCCCCGGCAGCGGCAAACTGGGTACCTGTCTCACGCTCCTGTATCACGATTGCATGTCTGGCCATGCCGCCGGCTACGCGAAGTTCGAGACCTTCCCCATCTGGAACCTGCCGCTCAAGCACCCGGTCAACGTCGCGTATGAGGCGGCGACCGCGGATCTGCGCGATGTCAACATGATCGATCCGTTCCACCTGGAGGCCTACAACCAGCCCACGGTGAACTACAACCGTGACATCGAAACGTTCCCGTTGTTGCGCGCCATCTGGGAAGGGATCACAAAAGAGCCATGCCCCTACAAGTCTCCCACGGATATGGGCGTGAACCGCGCCGGGTTCGGCATTGTGGACGACGGCGTGGTGCGCCAGGCCGCCCGCCAGGAGGTCATTCGACGGTACTTCCGCCATGCCGCCGAGTATGCCATGGGGGTGACGGATCGTGAAACCGTGGCGCGCGAGGAGATGCTGCTTAAGGAACTGAGCCTAAAGGCGGATGACCGGCTGGTGGTGTTGCCGGCCCGGCGCGCCGCCGAGGAGGCGGTGGCCAAGCAAACAGGCTGCAAGGGCATCTTCTGCGGCGCATCCATTGAGCTGGCTGACGGCCGGATCGTGACCGGCAAGAATTCCGAACTCATGCATGCCGCCGCCAGCGTTGTGCTCAATGCCATCAAGCTGCTGGCGGGCGTGCCGGACAGCATTCACCTGCTTTCGCCCGACGTGATCCGTGCGATTGTGCGGTTGAAACAAGACATCCTGCAGGGTCGCAACCCGAGCCTCAACCTCGACGAGGCACTCATCGCCCTGGCCATCAGCTCCGCGGGCAATCCCACGGCACACGCGGCCATGGAGCATCTGCGCGATCTGCGCGATTGCGAGATGCACTTGACGCATCTGGTTACGCCCGGCGACGAGGCCGGACTCCGGCGCGTGGGGTTGCGCCACACCTCCGACCCGCAGTTCGCCTCCGCGGATCTGTTTGCGCACACCTAGCAGCCTGGTCGGACTTAGCTTTCTGGAGGCACAAACCTTCTGCCGACCAGGCTGCTAGTTGGCAACCCGCGGATAGCGGGTTGCGATACCGCACAAAACAGGCAAAATGACTGCGCTTTGCCTGCCAGTTGGCTGTATATTTGCAGATGTCCAGTGCTTGGAGGGTGATTTCCTTTGACTAGCAGCTGGCATTCTGGTCGTTTTTTGAGGTCTCGCAACCCGCTATCCGCGGGTTGCACAACTAGGA
>JBAXVM010000365.1:0-2133 GCA_037129105.1 bacterium | reverse complement strand
CTTCGTGTTCTTCGAATCTTCGTGGTGGAAGCCGCCAAAGTGGCGCTCCAGGAAATGACCATGCCGTTTTGCCCGCGCGTTCCTTCTGGCATTGTATTGTCCCGCGGCAACGCGCATAATAATGCGGTCTTGTATTCACAACCAAGCCGGACACACACTTCCTGGAGTGGGGAGAAGCCGGAATTACTTTCCTATAGGAGCGAAACATGAGTTGCACCCGATTGGTCTGCATGATGATCCTGGTAACCAGTGGCCTCTGCCTGGCGCAGGCGCCAGTTACACCCGACCCGATGTCACCGGCTCCTGCGGCCGCGCCGCTGACAATCGACACGCCTGCGCCCGCACCTGCGCCGCACACGGTCCGGAAAGCCCACCACGCGAGGCATAAGGTCGCGGCGAAGCATGCGCACAGCAAGGTCAAATCGCATGCGAAACACCACACCAAGGCCCACACCAAGGCGCATTCTACGCGCCATGCCAAGACGCAGGCCAAGCACCACGCCTAGGAACCTGTCGGACGAAGGCCTTGGATCGTTCCAGCACCTTCTGCCGACAGGTTCCTAGTTCTCGCAACCCGCGGATAGCGGGTTGCGAGAACTCAAAGAACGACCAGATTGCTAGCTACTAGAGCAATGTAGAAAATCGTGTAGCCGCAGAAAGCTACCCAATTGGCGAAGCATTGGAGTGTAATCGCAGATTTATATTTGTCCGCAGATTGCGGAGATTTCCGCAGATTGGAGATTTGATAGCTTGTTGCTACACAACAATCTGCATAATCTGCAGAAAATCTGCGGCCACCTCTCCAGAAATCAGCAAAAATACAACCAACTGGCAGGAAAAGCGCCGTCATTTTGCCTATTTTATGAGGTATCGCAACCCGCTATCCGCGGGTTGCCAACTAGCAGCCTGGTCGGCAGACGGTTTGTACTTCCAGAAGGCTAAGTCCGACAGGCTGCTAGTGCCGGATCGGCCGGAAGCGCACGCGGGTGGGGCGGTCGGCATCATCGCCAAGCAGTTTGCGGCGGTTTTCGTGGTAGTCCTGGTAGTTGCCTTCGAACCAGTTCACCACGCCTTCGCCCTCAAAGGCCAGGATGTGGGTGGCAATGCGGTCGAGAAACCAGCGGTCATGGCTGACGACCATGGCGCAGCCGGCGAAGGATGAAATGGCCTCCTCAAGCGAGCGCAGCGTGGCTACGTCCAAATCGTTGCTGGGCTCGTCGAGCAGCAGCAGATTTCCGCCGCTGCGCAGCAGCTTGGCCAGGTGCACGCGGTTGCGTTCGCCGCCGGAGAGGTCGCCGACGCGCTTCTGCTGCTCTGCGCCCTTGAAATTAAACCGGCTGCAGTAGGCGCGGCCGTTCATCTGTCGGCCAGCCAGCTCGACATTCTCCGCGCCGCCGGTGATCTCTTCGTAGACCGTGTGGCTGGCCAGAAGCGAGTCGCGCGACTGGTCCACGTAGGAGACGGCCACCGTGGGGCCGATCGTGAGCGCTCCAGCCAGCGGCTGCAGCTGCCCGGTGAGGAGCTTGAAGAGGGTGGTCTTGCCGGCGCCGTTGCCGCCGATTACGCCCACGATGCCGCCGCGCGGCAGGTTGAACTCTACGTTCTCGAACAGCAGGCGCTCGCCGAACCCCATGGACAGGTTGGTGGCGCGCACCACAAGGTCGCCCAGTCGCGGACCCGGCGCGATCTGGATGCGCAGCTCGTCCTCGCGTGTATCCACCTGCTGGCTGAGCATCTCCTCATACTTGGTCAGGCGCGCCTTGCTCTTGACGCGACGGCCGGACGGGTTGGTGCGGATCCACTGCAGCTCCTGATCCAGCAGCTTGCGCCGCGTCTCCGCCTGTTTGGCATCGCGCGCCATGAGCTGCTGCTTCTGTTCCAGCCAGCATTCATAGTTGCCCTTGTAGGGATAGGCGCGGCCGTTGTCGAGCTCCAGGATCCACTCGGTGACGTTGCTCAGGAAGTAGCGGTCATGCGTGACCACCACGAGGGTGCCCTTGAACTTCTTCAGGTAGGTTTCGATCCAGGCCACGGACTCGGCGTCGAGGTGGTTGGTAGGCTCATCGAGCAGCAGCACGTCCGGGTTGGAGATGAGCAGGCGGCAGAGCGCCACGCGGCGCTTCTCGCCGCCGG
>JBAXVM010000364.1:0-2135 GCA_037129105.1 bacterium | reverse complement strand
CTCTGCCTTGTGCTTCTGCTTCATGTGCTGCGTCTCCTCTTTCTGCGTTATGAATGGGAGGCCATCCGGCCGCCCCTACTTGCCACGTCTCACGCGCGCCACTGCGCGTGAAAGCCTGTCAGCATCCTGCGCCTTGGCGTCCGTCCTGCTGCTCTCCGGCCCGAACTCCCGCCGCGCCAAAAACCAAACAAAGCTACTGCGGTACACCCGCCACGCCGGCAGCGTCTCGCCGGTCCCGATGTCGATCGCTGCCAACTCGTGCGTATCGTTGATGTGCCGGTGCACCGTCATCCGATCGCACCGCAGCCGCCGGCAAACCTCCTCGATCTTCAGCCGCGTCCTCCTGGGCACGTCGCCATACATCCGTTCCAGCAAGCCGGTGGCGTCGTCTCCGCTCATGCCATCCTCCACCAGCGCCGCCACCAGGCACCCCGGCCATAGCAACTCGCGCTCGCACGTCACCGGCACATCATCGCCCCGGCCGCGCACGTGCTTGCCGTAACTCGTCACCGGCTCCGGCTCTCCGAATAGAGTGAGTTGCATTTTGCTATCGCTCATGCCTCAGCCTCCAATGCGGACACAGAGACCACAGAGGCAGAAGAGGGCACAGAGCCATTGCCTTGCGGCGCGATCGCGCCGAAAGAAACTCCTCTGTACGCTCTCTTCATCTCTGCGCCCTCTGTGTCCGTAATCATTCACTTCGCCGCGCCCTTCGCCAACCGCCGGACCTCTTCCAGCCCCGCCTGCCCGATCGCGTCCGCAATCTTGGTATACAGCCGCCCGATCTCCACCCCGCCGCCGGCCAGACGCGCCCGCACCTGCCGCGTGTACTCCTCGACGGCCGGATCCGCCTTCGCCCCTGGCAACGGCTGCCCGGCCCACTCCGCCTGGTTGCGCTGCCAGGTCCGCACAGCCGCCCGCCAGGAGGCCATCGGCGTCCGCGCCCGCCCCACCACCCAGCCCACCATCTCGTAGTGGTCCAGGAAGGCCTGCGGCTTGAAGGTTTTAAAGCCGATCTCCCTGGCATACGCGCCCAGCTCCTCGACCGTCGGCGCTACGAAGTTGCGCTTCACAGGCCACCCCGCTGCTTATAATTCCGCACGTAGTCCGGATTGGTATGCGCCCAGGACAAGTCCCGCGCCGAGATCCGGAAACAGGTAGAGGTCATGCGCTCCGGTATGCGCCCCTTCGTCAGCCACGACCAGTTCGCCAGCCGATCGTTCTCCATGAGCTGCGGATCCCGATTTGTGCCGCAGTCTCCCCCCAGGCGCTCAAGGCCGACGATCCGGCTGCTCTTCGTGATATGGCTCATGGCGCCACCTGCCTTCCGGTCCCCATGTCATAGACCGTGCCACGGTTCCCCTCAAAGTCATTGGGCCAGGGTTTATCCCGCGCCACCGCCTTCCACGCCTTCCAGATCCGCTCCGCCCGCTCGTGCCGCAGCGCCACCCGCAGCCCGATCCACGAGATCACCCCGAGCACCACACCTGCCACGATCATCCATGCGCCTGTTGTTTCGCTGATCATGGTCACTCCTTGTTACTGGTTAGACGGCTTTCGATGCGGTCCTCGATGTCGCGCCGCATCCACTCCACGTGCACGTTGCCATCCACGTCCATTCCGCACAGGCGCGTGATCCGCGGGCGTTCGCCTTCCGCCACGACCTCCGCCACATCCATCGTGTTGTCTTCCAGCCACACGCTCAGCTCGCGCAGCGCCTGCTGCGCATCATCCACGACCAGCCCCAGCCGGATCGTGTTCCGCCCCTGCACCAGCACCAGGTCGTGCATCGGCCCGGCCGCCGTCTCCGTCGTCTCGATCTTGATCTGCATCTGCGTTCCCCCTTGTTGTTGTTGCCGTCCACCATCCACCAGCCACCTGCCACCACCTACTTCACCGCCACCACCGTCCCCACCTGTTTCTCAATCGGGTGCAGCTTTCCCGTGCGAACCCACACCGGATCGCTCAGCGTCTTACCGCCGCGGTTCTCGGCCAGTACCCGGAAGCAATACCGGGTGTCCGTATCCAGCGGCGCGAACACCAGTTCGTGCGAACCCACACCGGATCGCTCAGCGTCTTGCCGCCGCGGTTCTCGGCCAGTACCCGGAAGCAATACCGGGTGTCCGTATCCAGCG
>JBAXVM010000363.1:0-2144 GCA_037129105.1 bacterium | reverse complement strand
ACGATCAGCCGTCTGCCCTTGGCTTCGAGATTCTTTGCGAGCGATGCGAGGCACCCGCACAGGAATTCCTGCCGCGCCGCGCCGCACCAATCATGATCGCGCTGCCATTTGCTGAGCACGAACACGGGCACCACCTGTTCGTGCGCGGCCACTGCGGCATTCAGCGCGGTGTTGTCCGCGATTCGCAGATCGCGCCGGAACCAATGGATGGCGACAGACATGGAAGTTTTTTGATTTGAAAATCTCACACGCTGCCACGCGGCGCGTGCTGACGAGCATGCGCGTGCGTGTCGGCGGCCTGCCCGCCGGTCAGAAACCAGACGGCAATCGAGCCAAGGATGGATGCGAAGCCGAGGATGAAGCAAAGATTGCTGAGCAGTTTGAGTTGAGCGGGTTTCATGGAGTGTCGTTGTTAGGGTGGGCCGGGGTTTGAGGGTCAGCGTGATCGGCTGAGCTTGCTGGAATGCCGAAAGTCTAGCAGCCTGTCGGACTTAGGCGGCCGAATTATTTTTGGGAAAGTTTGAACAAAAGCGGGCTGGAGCGATCTCATCTGCATGGCCGCCCGCTTCGTCAACATCGACCACGACACCCCCATGCTCCTGCCGCCGGATTTGCGCGACTGGGTGCAGGAGGATCACTTGGTCCACTTCATCATGGAGGCGGTCGCGCTGCTGGACGTGGGCACGGCGCGCGTCAACCACCGGGGCACGGGCAGCGAACAATATCCGCCCGGGATGATTCTCGGGCTGCTCATCTACTGCTATGCGACGGGCACCTTCAGCAGCCGGCGCATCGAGCGGCTCAGCTACGAGAACGTCGCGGTGCGGTTCCTGTGCGCGGACCGGCATCCGGATCACGACAGCATCTGCACGTTCCGGCGGGAGAACCGTGCGTTGCTTGAAAGCAGCTTTCATCAGGTGCTCGAAGTTGCCGCGCGCATCCGGGTGCTGCGCGTGGGGGATGTGACGCTGGCCTTGGACGGAACGAAGATCCTCGCCAATGCGAGCAAGCACAGCGCGGTCAGCCACGGCCATGCGCTCAAGCAGATGGTGCTGCTGGAGGAGCAGATCGCCGAACTGCTGGCCAAGGCGGACGCCGCGGACAGCACGCCGCTGGAGGATGGGCTGACGGTGCCGGGAGAAATTGCACGCCGGAGCGAGCGCCTCGAGAAGCTGAGGGAAGCCACCGCCGTCATCGAGGCTCGGGCCAAAGAGCGGCATCGCGAGGAACTCGCCGCCTTCGAGGCCAAGCAGCGCGAGCGGGAGGAAAAGCAAAAGGCGACAGGCAAGAAGCCGCGCGGACGCGAGCCCAAACGCCCGCAAGAAGGCCCGCGGGCCAAGGACCAGTACAACTTCACCGATGCCGAGAGCCGCGTGATGAAGACCACGGATGGTTTTCAACAAACCTACAACGCACAAGCCGCGGTGGAGATCCAAAGCCGGCTGGTGGTCAGCACGGCGGTGAGCGATGCGCCCAACGACAAGGAACAACTCGTGCCCACTCTGGGCTGCGTGAGCCCCGTGGTCAAAAGCATCGGCGCGGTGCTCATCGACAGCGGTTTTTACAGCGAGGCAGCCGTCGCCGCCGCCGAGCAAAGCCGCGAGGGCGCGCCCGCTCCACAAATCTACGCAGCCACAGGACGGCAACCCCACGGGCGCACCGTCGCGCAACTCGAAGCCCGCGCCGACCCGCCCACTCCCGGCGCGGACGCCAGCGCCAAACAAATCATGGCCCACCGGCTGGCCACGCAAGCCGGACGGAAACTTTACGCGCAACGCAAACAAACCATCGAGCCCGTGTTCGGAATCATCAAGGAGACGATGGGCTTCCGGCGCTTCAGCCTGCGCGGGCTGGTCAAAGTGCGCATCGAATGGACGCTGGTGACGCTGGCCTACAACCTCAAACGCCTCTTCCACATGGGTGCCGCCCTGGCCGCAGCGTAAAAACGCCTCAGAGGCGCATCATCAACCGGATGGAATGTCACTTTCAGCGGATGGAGAGCGGGAAATATTTGCATCTACTGCGAATCGCGCTCGATTTTCTCCGCGTGCTTCATCTTCACGTCGCTCGGCAATCGTCAAGGCCGACAGGCTGCTAGGAAATTGCTTTCGCGCCCGCCGCACCGGAAACGGTCAGAACGGGGA
>JBAXVM010000362.1:0-2159 GCA_037129105.1 bacterium | reverse complement strand
CCGCGCCGCATGCGGCGGGCGAACGCCTGGCCGGCATCGTCAATGCCTTCCTGGGCGACAAGCTGCAGCGCGAGTTTCACGTTGTCTCCGCACTGGACCTGGAGTTTCAGCGCTACTGCCGCCACTTTTATCTCCCCTTTGCGCGCCACATCCATACCACGCACGCGGAGGAAGGCGATGGCGACGGGCGCCACGAGGGCGCGGCCAAGCGGTACGCCGGGCTGGTGGTCCTTCCGGACGGGCGCACCGAGTTGTTGGTAACCGGACTGGAATGCGTGCGCTCAGACTGGACGCCGCTGGCGCAGCGTGTGCAGCGCGAGGTGCTTTCGCGGATCTTCCGCAATGAACCTTTCGAAGACTGGCTGCGGCAGCAGGTGCAAGCCCTGCACGCCGGTCGACTCGATGCGGAACTGATCTACCGGCGCCGTCTGCGCAAAGCGCCAACCGCCTACACCCACAGCCTGCCGCCGCACGTCAAAGCCGCACTGCTGCTGCCGCCGGAACAGCAGCGCGGCACGATTTCGTATGTCCAGACGCGCCGCGGTCCGGTGCCTGTGGAAGTGCCGCACGCGGACATCGACTACGCGCATTACGAGAATAAGCAGTTGCGCCCGGTGGTGGAGGATATTCTTGAAATGAAGGGTCGGTCATTCGCAGGCATCGTCAGCGGCGAGGAGCAGTTGCGGCTGTTTTAGCTTTCGCGTGCCGCGAAAGCTATTTCCACGGAAAAGGCTGGGATTCGATCATGACCGTCAAACCGCCAACGCTTTTCCAGCAGCGCGTCTATGACGCCCTGCGGCAGGTGCCTGCGGGACGCGTGACAACCTACGGTCTGCTGGCGCGACACCTGGGCTGCCGCTCGGCGCAGGCCGTGGGGCAGGCCTTGCGACGCAATCCGTTTGCGCCGGAAGTGCCCTGCCACCGCGTCATCGCGGCTGACCTGCACATCGGGGGGTTCAGCGGACAACGCAGCGGCGCACAGCTCCTGCGCAAACAGGCGCTGCTGGCTCAAGAGGGCGTGATGTTCGACGCGCAGGGACGCCTGGAAGACGGGCAACAACTCTTCTCATTCGGACAACCCATCGCCGCGCCAGCCAGCCGCTGACCCACGGGGCGTAATCGCGGATCTTCATCCGCACGCGTACACCCCTACAACTGTGGTTCCCGGCCGTGCAGCAGCTGATGGATGGTATTCAGGACATCGGCCTTGGCATAGGGCTTCTGCAGAAACCGGAAGCCTTTTGCGAGAATCGTGTCCATCTGCGAACGCTCGTCGGTGTATCCGCTGCAGAGCAGCACCGGCAGCTGCGGCTGGTAGGTGCGGAGTTGCGTGGCCAGCGTCACTCCGTCACGGTCAGGCAAAACTACATCGCTGAGCAGCAGCTCGACCGGCGCTCCCTTGTCCAGAAAACGCTCCACGGCTTCCTGGGCCCGGGAGCAGACAACCACCCGGTAATTGGAAGCCTCAAGCATCCGGGCCATGAGTTGGCCAACGTCGACATCATCTTCGACCAGCAGGATCTGCTCGCCGTTTCCACACAGCGCAGGCGTTTCCGCCGCGACCTCTCCCGCGCCGGCCGTTGCGGTCGCGCCCTGGCTGTCGGTGTGGATGGGGAAGTAGATCCGGAAGGTGGTGCCGCTGTTTGGCCGGGAAGCCACATTAATCCAGCCATGGCTCTGCTTGACAATGCCGTAGACGACGGATAGTCCAAGGCCCGTGCCTTTGCCCCGTTCTTTGGTGGTAAAAAATGGCTCAAAAAGATGGGAGCGCACGTGGTCTGTCATGCCGCTGCCGTTATCGGCAACCGTCAGGCAGACAAACTCCCCCGCCAACGCCCCCGCGTGCCCGAGCCGCTCGATGTCATGCGGTGCGACCGCGAGCTTGCTTGTACTGAGCGTCAGCTGCCCCCCGCGCGGCATGGCATCGCGTGCGTTAGCCGCAAGGTTCAACACCACCTGCGAAATCTGTCCGGCATCCGCGTGGATCGAGTTCAGACCGGGTTCAAAGCGGGTGCTGATTTGGATGTCCTCGCCCAGAAGGCTCTGTATCATCTTCAGGTTTTCGCGCACGCAAACATTGAGGTCAAGCGCGGTGAGACAGACCGCTTGGTTGCGGCTGAAAGACAGCAGCTGGCGGGAAATCTCACCCGCCCGCATGG
>JBAXVM010000361.1:0-2165 GCA_037129105.1 bacterium | reverse complement strand
GGACAACGCGCACCACCCGCAGTCTGCTGTAGGTCAACGAAACAGGGATGCGCCCTGTCCAGTGCCTGGAGGGAGATTCCCTTTGACTAGCAGCTGGCAGTTTGGTCGTTTTTTAGGTCTCGCAACCCGCTATCCGCGGGTTGCCAACTAGGAGACTGTCGGCCAGAGGCTTCAGAGCGATCCAAGGTCTAAGTCCGACAGTCTCCTAGCGTCCTCCCCAGCCGAGTTTGCGGTCGAGGACGGAGTAGGCGTCGTAGCCGGGGAGGTGGATCACGGGGACATCGCGTGGGCTTCGGCGCACCTCAATGCGTTCTCCCTGCTGCAGGATGAAGTCGTCCTGGCCATCCACGGAAGCCACCAGCGGCGCGGCGGTCTTGGCGACGCGGATGACCATCAGCGTGGAATCTGGCACGACCAGCGGCCGGGAGCTGAGCGTATGCGGGCAGATCACGGCCACGACCAGGGCGGCTGTGCCGGGCATCACGATCGGTCCGCCGGCGGACAGCGCGTAGGCGGTGCTGCCGGTGGGGGTGGAGACGATGATGCCGTCGCAGATGTAGGTGGTTACGAAAACGCCGTCCAGAGAGAGTTCGAGCCGCACGGCGCGTCCGGAGGCGCCGCGGCTGACAACCAGGTCGTTCAGCGCGTCCACGGTCAGGGCGCGCTCGCCATTGGCTCGTTCGATAGTGCTGGTTAGCGCGGCACGCCGGCTGATGGTGAAACGGTCCTCGCGCAGGCAGACCAGGGCTTCCTCGATGCGCGTGGCTTCGACGCTGGTCAGGTAGCCCAGATCGCCAAGGTTCAGCCCCATCAGCGGCACGCCGCTACCCTGCAGCCGGTGCGCGGCGTGCAGCATGGTGCCGTCGCCCCCCAGCACCACCACGGCATCCACGAGCCCGGGGAACGATTCCACGGCGCAGACCTGTCCGCCGCCTACAGCCGCCACGGTTTCCGCGTTGGCCAGCAGTTCAAGTCCCAGTCCGCGAGCGTGCTGCAAAATGGTGCACGCCATACCGGCAGCCGTGGGCTTGTCGTGGTTGACGATCAATCCGATACGTTTCATGTTTGTACTTCTTTCCGCCAGTGCGCCAGAAACTCCACATTCCCCTCCGGGCCCGGCAGCGGAGACGGCGTAACCCCCAGCCACCGCAATCCCGTGTGCGCCTCGCCAAACGTCCGGATGGCCACGACCACGGCTTCCCGGACGGCCGGGTCGCGCACCACCCCGCTCGGGGCCTGCTCGCGGCCGGCCTCAAATTGCGGCTTGATCAGGGAAATCAGTTCCGCGCCGGGCGCCAAGACTGCGCACAGGGGCGGTAGGATCAATCGTAGCGAGATGAAGGCCACATCCACAACAGCGAATTGCGGCTGGAACGGCAGGTCCTTGGCCGCCAGGTAACGCGCATTGAACCCTTCGATCACCACCACGCGCGGGTCCTGCCGGATCCGGCCATGCAACTGGTCATGGCCGACGTCCAGCGCTACCACACGCGCGGCGCCATGCTGCAGCAGGCAGTCGGTGAAACCGCCGGTGGAGGCGCCGACATCCAGGCAATCCTTGCCAGTCACATCCAGGCCGAACGCGGCAAACGCGCCTTCCAGCTTGTCGCCGCCGCGGCTGACGAAGCGCGGCCGGGCGGCCACTTCGATGGTGGCGTCGGCCGGAAACTTGTGCCCGGCCTTGGTGGCAGGGTGGCCCTGGACACGCACCAGTCCAGCGAGGATCAGACGCTGTGCCTGCTCCTTGCTTTCTGCCAGCCCGCGCCCCACCACCAGGTTGTCCAGTCGATCCTTCACGGTCTCCTGTTCAAATGAATACGGGCATCATAATAGCAATTGCGGAAGACTGGAAGGCTGGAAGATGGGGGCGCATCCATGGTCTTTTCCTAAAGCGCCACTTTGGCGGCCTCCACCACGAAGATTCGAAGAACACGAAGATTAACGTAATCGGACGCTGAAAATAGCCGAAACTGTCGGATTTACTAAACTTCGTGTTCTTCGTGTCCTTCGTGGTGAAAATTCCCGACCGCTTCAGGAAAAGACCATGGGGGCGCATCCGGGATTCGTTTTAACTCCAGAGATTGCGGATCGTGAGCATTGTCCGTATTACGACCGTAGGGACGGCTTTACGCCGTCCATTGTCTGGCATTTGCGGGTAGACGGCG
>JBAXVM010000360.1:0-2183 GCA_037129105.1 bacterium | reverse complement strand
CTTGGCGTCTTGGCGGTTGGACAAATTGTGAAGCTTCAGGAAAAGACCATGGGCGGCCCCGCCCTACCTGCTGTTTCCCGATTGAGTGCGGCCGCGGCTTCTGCCAGAATCACCTGCCACGGGAGATGGGCTCTCCGTGTTTTTCAAGATCGGAGCTTTGTATGCTGCTTTTTGCGCGCGGCGGAATGCAGGAGAGTCTTTCGGCTGAAGATCTGCGTCAGGGAATGTGCGCGGCGCTTGAGAAACTCGGGCCGAAGCGCAAGGTGCTGGCCGTGCCGCCTGATTTTACCCGCTACCACTCGCGCGCCGGTGAACTTACTCGTGCCGTCTGGCAGTATTATGGCGACCGCCTGACGGATGTCCTGCCGGCGCTGGGGACGCACAGCGCCATGACACCACACCAGATTCGTGAGATGTTTGGTGATGTCCCCGTGTCGCTTTTCCGGGCGCACGACTGGCGCAAGGGCGTGGTCACGCTGGGGCAGGTGCCGGCGGAATACGTGCAACAGGTTTCCGAAGGGCGCGTGGATTACCCCTGGCCGGCGCAGGTGGCGCGGCTTCTGGCTGAAGGCGGGCATGACCTGATTGTTTCGCCGGGGCAGGTGGTGCCGCATGAAGTTGCGGGCATGGCCAATTACAACAAGAACATCTTTGTTGGCACCGGCGGCGCCGAGGGGATTAACAAGAGCCACTTCCTCGGCGCAGCCTATGGCATGGAACGCATCATGGGGCGCGCGGATAACCCCGTGCGGGATGTCTTCAACCGGGCTGGCGCGCTCTTCGGTAAGAATCTGCCGCCCATCGTCTATGCGCAGACCGTGGTGGGGCGGGGGGCGGATGGAAAGCTCCATACGCGCGGTCTGTTTGTCGGCGACGACATCGAATGCTTTCAACTGGCGGCGGCCTTGTCGCTGCAAGCCAACTTCGAGATGCTGGACCGTCCGCTCGCCAAGGTCGTGGTCTACCTGGATCCGGATGAATTTAAGAGCACCTGGCTGGGAAACAAGAGCATCTACCGCACGCGCATGGCCATGGCAGACCAGGGCGAATTGATTGTGCTGGCGCCGGGGCTCAAGGAGTTCGGCGAGGACAAGGAGATCGACCGACTCATCCGCCAGTACGGCTATGTCGGCACGCCGCGCGTGCTGGAACTGGTGAAAAAGCAGGCCGATCTGCGAGCCAACCTCAGCGCGGCCGCGCACCTGATTCACGGCTCGACCGAAGGGCGCTTCTCGGTGACATACTGTCCCGGACATTTGACACAGGCCGAGATGGAGAGCGTTAACTTCAACTATGCCCCGCTTGACGCCATGCTAAAGCGCTACGATCCCGGGAGGCTGCAGGATGGCTTGAATTGCCTGCCGAATGGCGAGGAGATCTTCTTTGTGCGTAACCCGGCTCTCGGACTATGGGCCCATCGGGATAGGATGTGCCATGATCAGCATGCGGATTGTTGAGTATCGCGGTTGGAAAGAAGCCGTCGAGCTTCGGAACGAGGAAGCCCGCGTGGTGGTGGTGCCGGAAGTGGGGCGCATTCTCTTTTACGGCTTAACGGATGACACAAACGTCCTTTATGAGGACCGCGCCCTGGCCGGCCGGACGCTGCCGGCGCCAGGCCAATTTTATGCAGAGCAGGGGGCGCCCGTGTGGCTCAATTTCGGGGGCGACAAGGTGTGGCCCACGGAGCAGAGCCGCTGGCCCGAGACGAATGGGGTGGGGTGGCCACCGGATCCCTGGTTCGATGGCGGCGCACAGGCCTGCCGCCTGCTGGCTGATGGCGTGGAGATGACGAGTGGCATAAGCCTATTCAACGGCGCCCGCATTACGCGTACCTTGCGCCTGGCAGCAACCGGAAGCAGTCTGTCCATCGAGCAGCGCATCGAAAAGGTACAGACAGGGCAGCACGCGATGGCTGAGCCCATCCCCTTCACGATCTGGAGCGTAACCCAGATTCGCCCGCCGGAACAGGTGTTGCTGCCGTTGCGTGCTGGAAGCCGTTTTTCGGACCGCTGGCATGACTATGCGCTGGATAATCGCTCCTGTACACGCCACGTCGAGGTTTCCGGCGACATAGCCGTGCTCAGCCCGGCCTTACCCGGCCCGCAAAAGATCGGCGTGGATGCTGGTCCTTGGCTGGCAGGGATTGTGGACGGGTACATGATGGTCGAACGGTTTCGCTTTGA
>JBAXVM010000036.1:0-16554 GCA_037129105.1 bacterium | reverse complement strand
GGGTTGCACAACTAGGAACCTGTCGGCAAAAGGTGCTGGCACGATCCAAGGCCTAAGTCCGACAGGTTCCTAGGTGGCTTTCGTTGCGTGCGCGGCGGGCGCGACAAACGGCGACATGGCGCGGAGCTTGTCGACGACCTTGGGCATATGCTGGAGCACGTAGTCGACGTCGTCCTCGGTATTGTACCGGCTCAAGCTGAAGCGGATCGAGCCGTGCGCGGCTGTGAACGGCACGCCCATGGCGCGGATCACATGCGACGGCTCCAGTGAGCCGGACGAGCAGGCCGACCCGGAGGATGCGCAAACGCCGAGGTCGCTCAGGTGATAGAGGATGGCCTCGCCCTCGATAAACTCGAAGCTCATGTTGGTCGTGTTGGGCAGGCGGTGGCGGGTGTCGCCGTTGACGCGCGCGTCCGGGCAGGCGAGCAGCCCGTGCTCGAGGCGATCGCGCAGTTTGACTACGCGGGTGTTTTCGTCGACCATATTTTTTGCCGCAAGTTCCGCAGCCACGCCGAGGCCCACGATGTAGGGGACGTTTTCCGTGCCGCCGCGCCGGCCGTGTTCCTGATGTCCGCCGATGAGGAATGTTTTCAGGCGCGTCCCGCGGCGCACGTAGAGTGCGCCGATCCCCTTGGGTGCATGCAGCTTGTGGCCGGAGAGCGCGAGCATGTCCACCGGCAACGTCCGCACGTCGATCGGGATCTTGCCCACGGCCTGCACGGCATCTGTGTGCAGGATGCCGCCGGCGGACTTCACAATGCGAGCGATCTCCTCCATCGGGAAGATGACGCCGGTCTCGTTGTTGGCCCACATGACGCTCACGAAGCAGGGGCCGCCGTAGACAGCCTCGCGCAGCGCCGCGAGGTCGAGTTGCCCCACGCCGTCCACGGACAGTTCGATGACCTGGTAGCCATGTTCACGAAAATGGCGGCAGGGGCCGAGCACGGCCGGGTGTTCGACGCGCGTGGTGATGAGCTTGGCAGACGGGCCGAGCGTTTCTGCGGCACCGTAGATCGCCATGTTGTCGCTCTCTGAGCCACAACTGGTGAAGATGATCTCCGTGGGGTCGGCGTGGATCAGGGCAGCCAGCTTATCGCGTGCCGCCTCGACGTGGCGCGCCACCTGCCCGCCGAAGAAGTGCATGCTGGAGGGGTTGCCCCAGAGATCCTGAAAGAACGGGAGCATGGCGTCGCGCACCTCGGGCGCGACGCAGGTGGTGGCGTTGTTGTCGAGATAGATGAGGCGGGGTGCTGTTTTCACGTTCATAGTTGAATCTGTTCTGAATGATTTCATGTGCCTGGCGCTTGAACTCTGAACCCTGAACCCGGACGCCTGATCACTTCCCTTCCTCCACCACCACGATCTCCGGCGAGACGCATTCGCGCAGCTTGGCCTCGATAAAGTCGCGGCGTGTGAACTCGGAGACCTGACAGCCGGCGCACATGCCGCGGAACGCGATCGTGACGCGGTCGCCAGCCACGTCCACCAGGTCAATGTCGCCTTGGTCGCGCTGCAGGGCAGGGCGGATCTCGCGGTTGACGACCTCCTCGATCAGCTTGATTTTCTGGATGTTCGTGAGCTTGCGCGGCGCGCCGGAAGGTGGGGGCTTGATGGCGGCGCGTTCCGCCTTGACCTGATCCACCAGCGTCTGGATCTGATCCCGGCAGTTGCCGCAGCCACCGCCGGCCTTGCAGAAGTTGGTCACCTGATCCACGTCGGTCAGGCTGTTTTCGCGGACTACGCGCAGGATCTCGTTCTCGGAGACGCCGAAGCATGTACAGACGATGTTCTCCTCAAGGTGCTTCACCATGGTCTCGCCGGTGCGGTAGTTGTGAATGGCAACCTCAAGCGCTTCCCGGCCCATCACGGAACAGTGCATCTTTTGCTCGGGGAGGCCGCCCAGGAAGTCGGCGATTTCCTTATTGGTGATCTTCTCGGCTTCCGCGAGCGTCAACCCTTTGATCATTTCTGTCAGGGCAGAGGAGGATGCGATGGCGCTGGCGCAGCCAAATGTCTGGAATTTCGCCTCCGCGATGCGCCCCTGGGCGTCGAGCTTGAACGTCAGCGTAAGCGCATCGCCGCAGGCCAGCGAGCCGACCGTGCCGGTGCCATCGGGTGCCTCGACACGCCCGACGTTGCGCGGGTTGCGGAAATGGTCGAGCACCGTCTCAGTATAATCCCACATACTCTGTCCTCGTTGCTGGAAGTGTTGCCGACGTCAAAACACATAGTACCGCAGAAGCGTAGTGGCGTGTAGCAGAAAACCGGGCAAAGTGGCGCTTCAGAAAGAGACCATTAAAAACGGGGCCCCTTTGCGCTTGTGTTGCCGAATCCGCGTGTGCTAATTTGTATTTGTTGAAGTATAAATCCGGCGGGCTTGTTTTTGGCAATGGAGTCAGGCTATATGCGGTTTGTGGGCAACAGGTTGAATGTGCTGGCCGGCCTCACACTGTCGCTGGCGTGGTTGATGTTTCTGTCCACGGGCTGCGGATCCCTGCAGCGTTTGATCAGCAGCCCGCCGCCACCTTTTCCCAAGGCCGTTGCGGAAGAGCCTAAAATCCGGCCCGGTGTTCCCTTAAAGATTATCATCAGCGCTTCGGGTAAATCCGATGAGTACCAGCCGATCATCGTATCGCAGGCCGGCGAGGTATCGCTGCCGTTGATTAACGTCGTCAAGTGCGAGGGGATGACGCTGCTGGAATTGCAGGACAAACTCAAGACGGTATGCGCCCGGTTTTTTCTGGAGCCGCAGATCTCGGTCCAGTTCCTTTTTGTTGAGAATATGCTATCTCCGTGGGGGACGGTGCTGATTAAGGGCAAGGTGGGTCGGGAGGGCCCGGTCAATATTCCACCGACTTGCGATCTGACGTTAACCCGTGCGCTGCAACTGGCCGGGAATATTACCCCGCTTGGCAACCAGAGCAAGGTCAAGATCACCCGGACGATGCCTGACGGCAGAAAGTTTTCGATCGATGTGGACGTGGAAGCGATTGGCAAGCAAGGCAAACGTGAGGACGACCACATTCTTCAGGCCAACGATGTGATCTGGGTGCCTGAAATCGTCTGGTAGCCGCTGAAAATTACGCCCGCAAACTGGCTCCTCTCGGCGGCAATAGCCGGGTCGATAATCTGCGTATCTGCGTATCTGCGTGTAGGCGTATGTTTTGCGGATTTTGTTGCAGAATCAGCCGGTGGATAGTATGATACTGTCTTAATTCGCATGGCTTGGAATGTTAACGGCAGATGCAGGTGCCGTACGCGACGGAAAGGTGGCGGGACAGTATGAGCAAGCATATTCTGGCTGGCGTGGCAGTTTTGGTTTTTTGTGCCGTTTTTAGCGCCAATGGCGCGGCAGCCACCGCGGCTGGCGGGCGCTCGCCCGAGTGGAATAAGAATCTCAAGCTGGCGGTCAACGACGCTGCGAAGGCGGCTGAAGCCATGCAAGCCATGCCGGAGGCGGACCGTGCCGCCTTTGCAGCGGAGGTGCTGGCTGCGCTTCAGGCAAAGGGCCAGCGCATGGCTGACAAAACCGTCTGGGCGAATGATTTTGCGGCGATTGCTGCGGGCTTGGTCGCCGGTTCCGGCGGGGTCAAGTCAGCCGTGTTAGCAGCCGTGGCGGCTGGAATCGGCAATGCGTGTGCGGACCCCGAGACGCGCGAGCTGACCAGCGGCAGCGTGACGCTGCTGGGTGCGCTGGCGAAAGGCATGGAGTCGCAACTGCAGGGCGAGGATCGTGTGGCGTTTGCCAGCGTGCTACTCGCAACACTCGGCAAGCAGAAAGCCTCCGACGCCGCGGTTCATAAGCAGGCGATGAGCATGGTGGCGCTCGCGCTGTTTTCCGGCGCCGGGGACGCCAAGGATCGTGTGCTGGCGGAAATCTTTGCATTTGTAGATATTCAGGACCTTGGCGTGGTAGCACAGGCATTCTCCAACGCGTTTAACCAGCGGAATAACGGCCTCGATAACGACGTGTATCTGCAGGTTGCGCAGCAGGTCCTGCAGAAGGTGGCCGCGCGGTTGAAGGGGCAGCCGGATGCTGCCAAACGTTTCGCCAGTGCGGTGGCCGCATTTGCCGGCGGAGCCGGTAATCCGGCCCAGTTTGAACGGGATTTGCTGGGCAAGCTGGCCGATCTTTTGGCCGGGATTGGGGCAGCACCGGATGGTTTCGCGACGGCACTGGCCGCCGCCAAGGCCGATATGGCGGCTGACAATGCGCTTGTGAAGGTGCTTTTCTTGAAGCCGTGGGTCGGCCCGTTGCGCGGGTTCCCGTTCGTTCATGAAAATCGTCCGCCGCCGGGCAAGTACCAAAACCAGTAAATTTAAACACATTTTTCCGGGAGTGCATCCGGCAAGGCTGCGGGAGTTAAACATGGTCAAAAAAACGTTTTCTGCTTGTGTCGTTTACGGAGCGCTGGTTGCTATGGCGATCGGCCAGACCAAGGGCGCATACAGTGAGATTTTCGGCGAGCCGGAGTCTCTCGTTGATGCTGCCACCGCGGCTAGCGAATTGGAACCTGGAGCCGGTTTCCTTTTCGGAGCGTTACGAATATCGCCGGAGCTGACCGTTGGATATAATCACGACTCCAACCCCACGTATGCCCGCCACGGGGCAAAGGCAATTAATACGATACAGGCGCGGCCGCAGGTTAATTTTCTTCTCAACGGGAATGGATGGGACTCTTTTGGCAGCGTCTGGCTGACGCACGACTGGCTGTTGGGCAGCGTGGATCCGCTTTATCGGGACGCCGTTACGCAGTCGCATTACGGGGAGTCGCTCGGGGTCCGGTGGCTCTCGCCACGTGGCAGTTCAATCTCGCTGACCGAGTCGTATGAATATCAGAACCGTAACGACATCGTCGGTTCCGTGGCCACCAACACGTCCTGTCAGGATCGTTATTCGTTGAATCTGGGCGCGCAGTTTTCCACCCCGCTGGGCGAGCATACCGGCATGAACGTGGGTGCCAGTTATGCCGAGTTGTGGTACGACAACCCGCTGCTGTACGGCTGGCAGGATGCGGGCGTGTCGCTGGGCTTCACCCGCAAATTGTCAGAAAAGAGCGATGTGTTGCTGAGCCTGGGGGGCGATAACCAGTGGAGCGATGGTTCGGAGGGCGAATCGCGCAGCTATCGCGTGTTGGCTGGTTTTGGAACGCGTCCGAGCGCCAAGACTGCCTGCCGTGCGGAAGTCGGTGTCATGGGGTACAGCTTCAACAATGGCGAGAATACGGCGGCGAGCTG
Organism: bacterium; assembly: GCA_037129105.1. Taxonomy (GTDB): domain Bacteria; phylum Verrucomicrobiota; class Kiritimatiellia; order RFP12; family CAIWXQ01; genus CAIWXQ01. The sequence continues at coordinate 11,316 of JBAXVM010000036.1, read as the reverse complement.
GACCTACAGTCTGTCTGGAAACTGGCGCATTTCGCAGCGTCTGGCGGCGAACGTTTCCGGCACGGCAAACTTCCAGCCTTCGGAAACGGATAATAACAATTATACGCTGGTACAGCTGCTCTCCGCCGGCCTGACCTTCGAGGCGACCAGCCGGCTGACGACCTCGTTGAACGCCATCGCCCGCCGTGAGGCGTATGGCAAGGAAGACATTGTAAGCGGCGAGAAGCGGATTGATGACCAGGTTGGCTTGGTCGGTCGCGCAAGCTATCAGCTGCGGCGTTATACCAGCGTTTATGTGGGCGCCGATTACAGCAAGAATATCTCATCTCTGGAAGAGTGTAGTTTCAACCGGATGGTGCTGTCGTCCGGCGTAAATATCCGCTTCTAATTCCCTGCTCGAGGTGTGGATTGCGATGCGGGATGTGCTGGCTAGATATTGGGTGGTGGCGCACATCGCAGGTTTGACGGTTTTTTTTTCCTGGGTGTATGCCGGGATGAGTCCGGATTTTCTTTTGGCCGTGCCGTGGCTGAGCCTGGCGGTTCTCGAGATGGCGCTGCTCCTGCCGCCCGCGCGCAAGGATGAAAACCTGGAGCTTGCCCGGCGGCGCGTGTGGCGGAGTGTCGTGCGCGATCCCCTGCTGTATATCGGGTGCGTCTTGTGTCTGTATCTCCTGTTTCAGTGCCTGAATGGCGGAACGAAGCTGGAGTTTAATCCGGCAAGCGACACATGGGCGTTCGGGTCTTCCCCGCTGGGCTGGGGTCCGTTTTGTGTGGAACAGGCCGCGGCGCGACAACTGCTGTACTGGTTTCCACCCGCCCTGGCCGTACTGCTGGGCGTCCGGCATGGTACCAATCGCTTCGGCAAGCTCATGCTGCTGAGGATTCTGGTGGCCAACGGGGCCTTGCTTGGGCTGTTCGGTTTGGTTCAGACCGGTTTGGGCGCGAGCCATCTGTTCGGGATGACGCCGTTGCCGGAGCCTTTTTTTGCGACATTCTCCGACACGAACCAGGCAGGGGCGTTCTTCATTCTGCTTTCCGCCATGGCCCTGGGACTGTTCCTGCAGGCCTTGCTCACGGAGAAAGAGCGCCCGCATGCTATCTGGCTTGGCGCGGCACTGGCGCTGAACCTGACGGGCGCGTTCTGTTCCCTGTCCCGGGCCGCCATCCTGGTGGCGCTGCTGTTGATCGTGGCCGGCGGGGTTTATGCGCTTCGCCACGCCTGGCGCTTGGTCGATATGGGCGTGCGGGTCAAGGCGCTGGCCATCTTCGTGCTGCTGCTGATTTTTGGAGCTGCATTTCTGCTCTACGGGCCCATGGATAACCCGGTTCTGCGGGAATTGCGTGCTGTGCCATGGAGCAGGTTTGGCGAGGAGACCTTTGGTGCACGCTGGCAGCAACTCTCCTCGGCGTGGAACATCTGGCTGACGCACCCCTGGTTCGGTGTCGGCGGGTACGGTTACCGTCACTTTGTCTGTCTGGAATTGGACGAGGGCGCACGGGTGCTGCTGCATCGCGGGGGCGTGAATGTGCACAACGACGCGATGCAATTTCTGGTCGAACACGGATTGGTGGGGTTTGGCCTGATGCTGGGATCGGTGGCGGTCCTGCTGGCACCGGTTGTACGGCGTCTGCGGGTGGCGCATACAACGAACCAGGATGGCTGGACAGTTGAGCCATGGCTGGTTCTCCGCGTATCGCCGGTCACGATGCTGCTGCTGACCGGAACCACGCTGGTGGTGCTCATGAGCCTGATCGATCTCCCGTTCCGTTCGCCCGCCATTCTGGTAACATGGTGCATCGCTCTGGCTTGTGCGCCCGTCTTTCTTCCTGCGGCGAAGCGGGGTGTGGCGGCTGTTACGACAGGCGCGACGGTGAAAGAACATGAGCCGGATCCGGTGGTGCGCGAACCGGAGGCGTAACCTGTCTGCGATCAGCCAGTGTGATGGACGAGCTGTGCGGCGCGACCCTTGCTTGGAGGCGAGTTATTTTCATGAGCGACAATAAGGACGACATGTCAGCCAATCCATTGCCGGTGCAAGCCAACACGCATTCCCGTCGGCGCGCCGCGTACTATGGTCCTGCACCCTATCATGGCAACGCCCGTTATCCGGAGGGGACCGGCTACGGGGACGGCTCGCCAACGGCAGTGGCTCCGTATTATGGCGCGAATCAGGGCGGTTATGGCAGCGGTCCGGGGTATGGGTATGGATACGGGCAGGGGGGGGGGGCGGAAGAAAGCGACTCGCTGCTGGGCGCTATTACGATCCAGCGGATGCTTCGCGTCTGCATGCAGCGATGGATGACCATCGCGGTGGTGGCTGTTCTGGGCGCCGTGGGTTCGTATGCCGTGTACCGCACCATGCCGGCTATTTATCAGGGGACCAGCCAGTTTGAGATGAGCCTCCGGCCGAAGAAGATTATCGCGCGGATGAGCGATAATAATCAGGACGAGATGATGTACGGCGGCATGGATGAAATCTATAACACCCGCATTTTGAAGCTGCATACGCGTGATGCGTTCATGGCCGTGATTCAACGCTATCGCAGTGACAACCCCAGTTCGCAGGTCTCCGACGAAACCCTTGTTGAGACGCTGTCGCGCAATACCGAGCTCGTCTTGCAGCGACGCACACGTGTGATCAAGGTCATCGTGCGCTCGCCCAGTCCGGAATTGTCTGTGGCGCTGGCCAACGCCTATATGATGGCTGTGGATACGTACACCCAGGAGCAAAATCGCGAGCAGGCCGAGAAGGCCAAGGATTTTCTCAAGGTGATTGTTGAGGCGCAAAAACGCGATCTGAACCGCCGGGACCAGGAGGTCCTCGATTTCCGCAGCGCGAACCAGATCGACACCATGGATGGAGAGCGGAAGAAGGTGGAAGCGGCACAGCTTACGCTGAATGCCGATGCGGTCGCGCTCGAAACACAAATCACACGGGCCCGGGAGGTTATCAAGGCGCTGGAACCCACGCGAAACGATGCCGACAAGTTTGGCGCTCTGCCGGAAGCCGCACCACAGGCCGAAGGGCTTTTGGCGGCCAATCAGAGGCTGCAGACGGCCGTGACCGAGCGCAATGTCCTGCTGACACGATTTACGGCCAGTCATCCCGATGTCGCCGCCAAGGAGAAGCAGGTGGAGCAGTTCCGCCTGCAGTTTGCCGATGAGTTAACGCGCGTGCGCGATACCGCCAGGGCCAATCTTGACATGCTGCAGGCTCAGTTTGCTGACAACCGTGCGCGACGCGAAGGGGCGGACAAGCGGGCCTCGGAACTGGAGCAGAAGAGCGTTATGGCCAAGATGCGCCTGGAAACGCTGCTGCGGGAACGGGACGTGGCGGATTCCAACTTCCGCGATACGCTCAATCGTGAGCGTGCCGCCACGCTGGCGGTTGATGACAATGCAGCTACGATTACCATCGTCGAAAAGGCTCAATTGCCGTCGGACGAGCAGGCAAAGCCCAGGCCAGTCAGCCCGAAACCCTTTGTCGTCCTGCCGGCTGGCCCGGCAATCGGCATTCTGCTCGGCATTCTCTTTGTGCTGCTGCTGGACCATCTGGAGGACAAGATCACCAGCATCGGCGACATCGAGAACCGCATCCGGCTGAAGGTCCTCTCCGTGCTTCCCCACATTCGCCGCGCCAAGCGCGAACAGGTGGCGATGCTATCGGCCTCGGATAAGTTTTCACACTTTGCAGAGGCCTTTGCCGGGTTGCGCAATTTGCTGGATTCACCGCGCTACGCCACAGTTTCCAAGGTGCTGCTGGTTGTCAGCACGCAACCGGCGGAAGGCAAGACGATCACGACAACCAATCTGGCGCTCTCCTGCGCGCTGGCCGGACAGCGCACGCTGCTCATCGATTTTGACGTGCGGCGCCCGCGTATGGCACGCATCTTTGGCAAGAACCGCACTGAGTTCGAGAGCTTGTTTCATACGCTTGCCGCAAACGATCCGGCTCTGTACGACCGGCTTCCGGTCCCGTCTGGACATGCCAATCTCGACCTGGTGATCACGCGCCCTTCTTCCGAGCTGAGTCCGTCCAGCCTGCTGGGGTCAGACGCGGTGGCCAGTTTTATTGAGTGGGCGCGGCAAAACTACGATCGCGTGGTGATTGATTCAGCGCCCTTCGGCCTCGTGAGCGATTCGGTCGTTCTCTGTGCGCTGGCCGACGGGGTGCTGATGATGTGCTGTCCAGACCGCACGCGCTCCCGCGCGCTCAAACACGCCGTGCGGCATCTGACCGAGGCGGGAGGGCATATCCTCGGCGTGGTGGTGAACGACGTCGACTTTGGCCGTGCCGGCATGTTCGACCGGCAAGAATACAACTATCACTATGCCTATCAGAACGGCGGAAAATATGGCGAAAGCGCGCGTTTGAAAGCTCGCAGTGCGGACGCCCCGGCCGGCCGTGCCACGTCGCCGGAACCCGAAATCGCGACGCCTGCCGCTGCGACGCAGCAGACCATCGACGATGACGACGAATAATTATTCCAGGTCCGTGCGAGGCCGGAACAGCCACGCCTGGAGTTTCTCCATGTAGAGATAGATGCCGGGCGTCACGAACAGCGTCACGACCTGTGCGAAGACCATGCCGCCGACCACCACGAGTCCGAGCGGAATGCGGCTCGCGGCGTCCGCTCCGTATCCCAGTGCGATCGGCATGGCGCCGAGAATGGCGCACAGTCCGGTCATCAGAATCGGACGAAACCGCACCACACAGGCATCATGGATGGCATCGTAGCTGTTTTTGCCTTCGCGTTTGCGCTGCAGGGCAAAGTCCACCATCAGAATGCCGTTCTTGGTGATGAGGCCGATCAGCACGAAGAGTCCGATGTAGCCGTAGATTGAAAGTACGCCCCAGCCTGAAAGCGGGAACAAGGCGTTCACGCCATAGAGCGTCAGCAGACCGCCGAAACAGGCCACCGGCAGCGTGGTCAGGATCGTGATCGGGTGGATGTAGCTTTCGTACAGCACGCCCAGCACGATGTATTTCAGGAAGATGGCGATCAGCAGGAGCATTCCCAGGCTGGCAATGGACTTCTGAAATTCCAGCGCGTCGCCCACGAATTTTCCGGTCACGCCGGGCGGCAGGATGCTGCTGGCCTTGGCCTCGATCGCCGCGGTCGCATAGCCGAGCGGCACGCCGGGGAACAGGCCGAAGGAGATGACGGCGGACTCATGCTGCTGCGCATGCGGCACGTTCTGCGGGCTGGCCTCTTCCCGCCAGTTCACCAGTGACCGCAGAGGTACGAGCTGCCCGGTGGTGGTCGATCGCAGGTAGAGCAGCGACAGGTTTTCCGGTTGCCGCTGGCGCGACTTTTCGATCTCGGGGATGACCTGGTACTGATCCTGATCGGTGGTGAACTGCGTGGCATAGCCACCGGCAAAGGCCAGCGCCAGCGACTGCTCGATGGCTGCCGCCGTAATGCCGATCGAGGAGGCCCGCTCGCGGTCAATCGCCACGTTGAGGCGTGGCATGTTCAGCTTGACGCTGTTTTGTACGGCAAACGGGATGACTCCGCCGACGCCGCGGATTTCCCGCTCCAGTTGCTGGGCTGTCGCGTAAACGGCTTCGCGGTCCAGTCCCGTGAGCAGGTAGGCATAGTCGCTGCCGGCAGCCGTTGGATCGGCGCCCGAGCTGATCTTGAGCAGTGGCATGGCGCGCAACCCGCAGATGCCGTCGGGCAATGCGAACAGCTGCCCCATGAACTTTTGCTTGAGTTGCTCAATGGGCGCCCGCGTATTCGGCGGCTTCAGCCGAATGAAAATAAACCCCATGCTCTGGTCCGCGCCGGGGAAAATGCCGGTGACGTTGCCGACCTGCGTGACCTCCGGATTTGAGCGGATAATGGCGGAGACTTTGGACTGGAAGGAGCGGATCTGCTCCGTGGACGCCCCTTGCGGCATGATCATGGCGCCCATGATGAAACTGCTGTCACCGGGCGGCAGAAACGCCTTGGGCAGGAGGATGAACAACGGCACGGTACCGAGGGTGCAGAGCAGCAGCGTGAGCAGGGAGAGCCACTTGTGCCGCAATTGCCAGTGCAGCGCGCGGCCGTAGACCCGCACAAGCGCGCCGATGCTGCCCGTGAGCACGCGCTGCACGAAATTCGGCGCCCGATGGTGTTTGATGATGCGGGCGCACATCATGGGCGAAAGCGTCAGGGCTAGAATTGTGGAAATAACGATCGCGTAGATGACGGTCAGGGCAAACTCGCTCAGGTTGCGCCCCACTGCGCCGCTCATGAATACCAGCGGTGCGAATACAATGACCAGCGCCACGCTAGTGGAGAGCAGCGTAAAGGTGATTTCGCGCATGCTGCGTATCGCGGCCGGGATCGGCTTCATCCCCTCGTCCAGGTGGCGCACGGTGTTTTCGAGAACGACGATGGCGTCGTCAACCAGAAAGGTGACGGCCAGCACGATCCCCATGAGCGAGAGCGTGTCGAGGCTGAAGTGTGCGGCCTGCATGGCAATCAGGGTGCCAAAAATGGAGACCGGCAGCACGAAGGTGGGGACGATCGTCTCGCGGATGCGTCCGAGAAACAGGAAAATCACGAGCACCACAAGCAGCAGGGCGATCAACACCGTGAGCTGCACGTCATGGAGCGAATCGCGGATCGGCACCGCGCCGTTAAACATGGTTTCGACCGTGATGGTCGGCGGTAGCTCGCGACGCATTTCATCCAGCGCCCGGGTGATGCGATCCGCCACGGCCACCGTGTTGGCTCCGCTGATGCGCGAGACCGGCATGACCACGCATTTGTCATGCTCGGGCAGGCCGGGACGACCGTAACGAATATCGACGAGGTCGTTGACCACACTGTCCACGCACGTGGCCACGTCCTTCAGTCGGACGGGCGCGCCGAGGCGATGGGCGATAATCAGCTCCTCGTAGTCACGCGCCTTCTGCAACTGACCCTGTGGTTCAATGCTGAAGGTGCGCATGGCGCCATTGAGGCTGCCGCCGGGAATGTTTACTGAGCCGGCCCGGAGCGCCAGCGCCAGTTCATCAACGCCGATCTGGCAGGCGGCGAGTTTTTCAGGGCTGAACTGGATACGCACGGCGCGTTTTGAGCCGAACACTTGAACCTTGGAGACCCCCTCCAGCATGCTCAGCTTGCGGGCCGCCACCTGATTGGCGTAGTCATACAGGTCGCCGTGCGTCAGCGTGTCGGAGTACAACACGACATAATAGATCGGCGAATCGGAGGGGTTGAACTTCTGGTATGTGGGTGGGCTCGGAAGGTCGGACGGGAGGTTGCGCTGGGCACGGGTGATCGCGGCTTGCACGTCGGGCGCGACCAGGTCGACGCTGCGGTTCAGCGCAAAGGTGAGGTTGATCGTGGTGAATCCGGACTTGTTGTCCGAGAGCATGGACTGCAGCCCGCTGATCTGGGTAAATTCATTTTCGAGCGGCGTGGCCACGGCCGATGCCATGGTGGCGGGACTGGCGCCGGGATAGGCCACGCTGACTTGAATCACCGGATAATCCACCGTCGGCAGGCTGCTGACCGGCAATTTGAAATATGCCACGACACCGAACACGGCCAGCACGAGCGTGAAAAGCGTGGTGGCAATCGGCCGGCGAATGAATGTTTCGGAAAAAGTCATGCGATTACTTGCCTTGTTCGCCGGGGTTCGGCATTTGCGACAGGTCCTTGACCGGGGCGCCAGGCCGCAACATCAACTGCCCCAGCACGACCACGCGTTCCTGCGGTGCCACGCCGGTTACAATCTGGATCCGGTCGTCGTAGCGTACGCCGGTTTTCACGATGCGCAGGTCGGCTGTGTTGCTGGACGACACCGTATACAGGTATTGGCCCATCTTGCCGAACTGCACGGCACCCTCCGGGATCAGCACGGCGTTACGCACCGCGCCGGCAAACACGCGGATCTCGACAAACTGCCGGGCCCAGAGGCGCAGGTCCGCGTTGGGCACCTGCCCGCGCAGCAGGATCGTGCCGGTCTGGGAGCTGACGGCGTTGTCCATGAATTCCAGCGTCCCGGCATACCGGTTGGTGTCCCCGCGCGGGGCGACATCTATCCGCACGGGCGGTTCCTGCATGGCTTTGCGGATGGCAGGCAGATATTGCTCGGAGACGGAAAACTCCACGGTGAGTGGATCGTAGCTTCGGATGTTGATCAGGCGCGACATCCCCGCGGCTGCGAGGTTGCCGTCGTCCAGCAAGCGCTTCGAGCAGATGCCCGCAAGCGGTGCGGTGATGGAGCAGCGAGACAGGTTCAGGCGCGCCTGCTCGAGCAGCGCCTCGTCCGCCTGTACCTGCGCCTCTGCCGTTTGCGCGCGCGTCTGCAGCGCGTCAAAATCCTCATCGGCAAGCAGCTTTTTGTCGTGCAGTTCAAGGCTGCGGTTACGCGTGGTGCGGGTCAGCGCGAGGCCGGCTTTGTCTGCCGCGAGTTGACTCTCCACCTGTCGCATGCGCAGCGCATAGTCCCGGGGATCAATTTCGAACAGCGGTTGTCCGTTGGTGACGATCGCGCCGTCCGGAACATGGCTTTTGATCAGCGTGCCGGAGACCTGCGGGATGATGTCCACGCTGGCCCGTTCGCCGGTTGTCCCGAAGGCGGTGATCACAATGGGTGCATCCATTTGCTCGGCCAGAGCGGTCCGCACCGCAGGCGGAGGGAACACGGGCGGTCCGCCCTGCTGGCGCGTACAGGCCGATATGCCAGACAGAATGAAGGCGCCGAGCGCGAGACGCATCCATGCGTGGAAATCCGGGCGCCGGAAAAAAAGGGGGATCGTTGGGGTCATGGGGCTTGGTCCTTTTGCATGGGGCTGACAACGACAGGGCGGAGCGGCGTCGCCGCGGCTTGCAGGCGACCCGTGGCGTAGCTGAGGTTGGCCAGCGCCGTGAAGACTTCCTGCCGGGCTGCGACCTGCTGGCTGCGTGCAGATGCCAGTTGCGCATCGGCGGTTAGCAGGTCGAGGACGGTTTTGAGGCCGGCGCTGTAGGCTTCGTTCGCCAGGTTGCGTGCGGCTTCCGCGCTCTTGCAGAAGGCGACGCTGAAGGCGTGTTTCTGCAGGGCGGTTTCGTAGCTCTGGAAACGGGTCCAGACATCGGCGCTGGCACCAAGCTCCGCTTGCTCCAAGCGCTTCGCCGCCGCCTGAGCCTGTTCCTGGGCCGCGCGGATCTCGCTCTCCGTCTGCCAGCCATCAAAAAATGTCCACTGCACGTTCAGGCCTGCGCCGTAAGCCCATTCGCGGTGGGCTTGTGATGGGCTTCCAGCCAGCGATTGGTTGAAGTTGTGGTTCAGATTGGCGTTCAGATAAAGGTTGGGCCAGGATGACGCATGCGCAACCTCAATGGCGGCCTGCCGGGCGGCCAGGTCGGCGCGCAGCACGGCGATGTCGGGACGTCGGGCGATCGCCTCGTCAATCATGCGCCGCACGTCATTGGTGCCCAGGCTTTCAGGCAGCGCGGCGGTTGTGGGGGCCGGCACAAGAGGTGTGTCAGCTGGCAGCCCGGCGGCCAGCGCCAGGGCGCCACGCGAAACCTGCCACTGCCCGCGTGCCGCGGCTTGATTGTAAAGCGACTGGTCGTAGGCGGCCTGCGCCTGGAGTACGTCGAGCGCTGTCGCCATGCCTGCCGTGTTGCGCGCCTGCGCCGCTTCGAGGGCCTTCCTGGCGTCTGTGACGTTTGCCAGCGCCGCCTCAACGCCAGCCTGCGCGCTGATACAGTTGAAGTAGGCCGTTTCCACGCTGAGCAAGGCGTCCTGGATAGCGAGGTTGAAGGCGTAGTTCGCCGCATATACGGTCTGGAGCGCTTGTTCCACGGCCGCTGCCCGCCCGCCGCCGAAGTTTATCAGCAGATAGTTCAGCTGGAGCCCAGGCCCGTACCGCAGCCTTTGCGAATCAAATGAGTCGGGGGTGGCGAAAACACCGGATCGATCGACGCCGGCGTTGGCTGTCAGCGCAGGCATGAACATCCCTTGCGCTTTGTCCACTTGCGCCGATGCGGCGCGCGCGTTATGCCACGCCTGGCGCGTGGTGGCGTTGTGGCGCAGCGCCAGGTCTGTCAATTCGGCCAGTGGCAGCGGTTTTGAGAAATCATCCTGTCGCTGCCGCAATTCGGCCCATACGCGATTGTCGCCGCTGGACCCGGAAGGTGGCTCCCAGGGGGCGTGGGTACTGCTGGGCGTGGGTGCGGTCACGCAACCGGCCAGGCATACGGCCAGTGCGCACGGCATGAGCAGGTGAGCGAATGAAAGATTCATTGCAGGTTTCCTTTCCGGCGAGACGGTTGTGCCAAACGGGGGGGTGCGCGGCGCCTGACGTGCCCGGCGGGTTTGGTTGCGGGTGGTTTCAAAACTCCCTGCTGCAGGATGTTGTCGACCAGCGTACGGATGTATGTCGTATGCGACGCATTCCGGCGACCAAACACCATTTCGCAGAATACACAGTGCGACAGAGCTCCGACAAAAACATCGGCTTGAATTTCGGGATGCGCCAGGCGCATCCGGCCGGCACGCACTTCCGCGCGCAGATACCGGGTTAGAATTGCGACGTGCTGCAGCGGCGGCGGACATTGGGCTGGGTTATAGTGCTTCGCGAAGCGGACGCCGCTGGACGTGACCATCAAGATGCGTGGCATGACGATCTGCAGACGCTCCAGCAGATGTCGGCCGTAGGCTTCCAAGGCGGGGCGGATCGCGGTCTGCCCGACGCCAGACAGGAGTCGATTCTGCCATTCCTGCTCGCGGCTCTGCACGTCCATGGCGGCCAGAAACAACTCGGTCTTGGTCCGGAAGTGCTTAAAAAGCGAGCCCTCCGACACGCCGGCGTGACGGGCGATCTGTGCCGTGCTGGCCTGGTAGCCATGGGTCAGAAACATACGGCAGGCGGCCGCGAGAATGTCGTCGTCACGAATGGAAACAGGACGGGGCATGGTGAACAACCAGTTGGGTGTAAGTGAGAACTTACTCAATAATAAATTTTGCGCGGAAAGTCAAGGATTACGCGGTCTCAATACTCGTCATGAAGGATTCAGGGCGGGCGCATGCGCGGTGGACGAATTAAGAATTCCCCTCGTTATCCGTAGTCGTCGCCGTCGTCGTCAGTCGGGGTATTACCACTTCGGAACTCAGGAAATCAGGAAAATGCGAACGCATGAACTCCATGAGTTCCTGAGTTCCAAATGAAAAACACGGTTTTGCCGGGTGCATGGGGTCGCGTTGGGGCGCCTCCCCGTTTCGTTGACCTCCACCGATTGCGGATCGTGAGCATTGTCCGTATTACGAGCGTAGGGACGGCTTTACGCCGTCCATTATCAGACCCATTGCGAGTAGACGGCATA
>JBAXVM010000359.1:0-2193 GCA_037129105.1 bacterium | reverse complement strand
CGCACGGGTCTGTGAGGGGGATGGGGCGCAAGCCCCATCCCTACTCGGAAGGAAATCAGGAAAATGCGAAAGCATGAACTCCCTGAGTTCCTGAGTTCCAAATGAAGAATACCAAAATATCTTGTCTGGCAAACCACAAGACGGCATAGTTACGGGCCTGTCATGAATCGCGAACGAAAAATTATGTCAGACGACTGGAAAGCAGCCCGCGCATGTCTGGGACCAACGGGCATGTTGAGCGTGGTCATGCCTTGTTACCGTCTTGCCGACCAAGCAGGCGCGAATGTCGAGAAGGTTCGCCGCCTGCTCGATGGGCAGATTCGGTTTGAGATTGTGCCGGTGGATGACGGCAGCGGAGACGGGACCGACGTCGTGCTACGGCAGGCGGCGACTGCGCACCCGGAGACGATCCGCCCGGTGCTGCTGGCTGCCAACAGCGGGAAAGGCGGGGCTCTCCGGGAAGGGTTGCGCCACAGTCGTGGCACCTACGTGTTGTTGCTTGATGGCGACTTGGACCTTGATCCGGCGGTGTTGCCGGTTTTTTTTGAAGTTATGCAAAGCCGCGTGGCGGACATTGTCATCGGATCCAAGCGACATCCCGATTCGGACATTGACTATCCTTTTCGGCGCCGCGTGGCCAGCGCAGTCTATTGTGGACTGGTCAAGCTGCTGGTCGGCCTGCCGGTCACGGACTCGCAGACGGGGATGAAGCTTTTCCGGCGCGAGGCGCTGCAGTGGGCTTTTGACCGGATGCTGGTCAAGACCTTTGCGTTTGACGTCGAACTGCTGGCAATCGCCTGTCAGCATGGCTACCGCGTGGCAGAGGCGCCCATCCGCATGCAGTTTGGCGACAAGATCGGCTCGCTCACGCTGTCCAACGTGCGCACCGTGATGACCGACACGCTGGCGATCTTCTACCGGCTGCGCATCCTGCGATACTACCAGAGCGTGGAACCTGTCGACATGCCGTCGCCCCCTCCGCTGGTTTCGGTGGTTATCGCGTGTCCGGCACCATCGGCCTATCTGACGGAATGCCTGGACGGACTTGCCCGGCAGACCTACCGGAATTATGAGGTGATTGTGCTCCCGGACGAACCGGCACCGGATTATCCATGGCCGGCAGATGTGCGCGTGATCGCAACCGGCCGGCAGCGACCGGCGGAAAAGCGCAACGCTGGCCTGGCTGTAGCCCGTGGGACCATCATCGCATTTCTGGATGATGACGCCATCCCGGTGCCCGGCTGGCTGGATCATGCGGTGCGGTATTTCTCCCGTGAGGATGTCGGTGGCGTGGGCGGTCCCGGCGTTACGCCGGGGTCGGATCCCTGGATGGCGATGGTGGGCGGAAGGGTTTATGCGAACAAGCTGGTGTCCGGGGATTGTCGTTACCGGTACCATCCGGACCGCATCCGCACGACCGATGACCTGCCGAGCTGCAATTTGATGATCCGGGCGGATCTGCTGAGAACGCTGGGTGGTTTTCGTACGGACTTCTGGCCGGGAGAAGACACGATCCTCTGCTCGGATGTGGTGCACCGGCTGGGCAAGCGCATTATTTATGATCCATGGGTGGTGGTGGCGCATCACCGCCGTCCGCTTTTTCTGCCGCATCTCCGGCAAGTCGGGCGCTATGCCATGCATCGCGGCTACTTTGTGCGGCGTTTCCCCGCCACCTCCAGGCGTGTGGGGTACATGGCGCCGTCGCTCTTTGTGCTCGGGCTGGTTTGCGGCGGCATCACGGCCTTGCTCTGGCCACCGCTGCGCATGTGGTATGCGGCAGGTGTGGCGTTCTACCTGCTGGTCACGCTGCTGGCCACCGCGCATTATCGGCCGCTGCTGTGGCTGGTGACATGGATCGGGGTGGTGACGACCCACCTTGTCTACGGGGCCCGTTTTCTGCAGGGACTTTGCGCGCGACGCATGCCCTGCGAAGTCAGCCGCTTCGACCATCCGTCCGAGAAACCGACGGGAATCATTTCAGCATGAATTCCACCACCGGGATCACCGTCTGGGGCGGCTTCTGCGGCAGCGTGATGGCCAGCGCCGTGGCCGAAATGCCACAGACTTCCGCGCGTTCCTTCTGCCACTCCTCCAAGCCGCGCAGGGCGACCTCGGAGCCGTCGTGCATCAGTTGGGCATACGCCACGGGCGGCATCCCTTCGATGTAGACGTTCTTGTACGGCCAGGCGAAGA
>JBAXVM010000358.1:0-2195 GCA_037129105.1 bacterium | reverse complement strand
CTCCCGCCTTATCCTTGGCGTACTTGGCGTCTTGGCGGTTCGCAACCACAACAATCACAACGGGTTAAAGCTGTGATAGCCTTCTTCCCCAATTCAAGTTATAGGTAAGGAACTCAGGAAAATGCGAACGCATGAACTCCCTTACCTATAACTTGAATTGGCGGCGCATGGCTATGCTTGGCCGCAAAAGAACACAAAGATCGCAAAGACGCGCGGTTGGCTGAGTTCCAAATGAAAAACACCTGCTCCTTCCCGTGTCTGATTACGGGAATCTTCGTGTTCTTCGAATTTTCGTGGTGCAAGCCGTCCCGGGTGAAGCTTCAGAAAAAGACCATGCCCCGCAACATCCGGCACTTTTTTTGGGATTGCCAGCGCGCCGCGGTTTTGACAACATGAAAACCCATGAAGAATTTGGTTTCCAGCACGTGTAAGGTTCCGGGCGTTGCCTGTTGCGCCATTATCGGCTGCGGCATGCAGGCGCACGCCCGTGGGCTGCTCCTGCCGGGGCTTATTATATCCTGCGGGAGGATCGGTTTGGCGTAGGTCGAAGCAGCAAACGCAAAACGGAAACTCCCGCCGGCCCCCAAACGGGGAGGCGGGTTTTTTGTTTTCAGAGCCGGCACCGGAGCACGGCTGGGGTGGTGGGCATGTGCCCGCCTGGGGGAGTAGAAAGGGGTCCGACATGAGCGCCGCGAAGCAGAACGTATGCATTTTTGACACCACCCTGCGCGACGGGGAGCAGTCTCCCGGCTGCAGCATGAATCTCAAGGAGAAGCTGCTGGTGGCGGCGCAGCTGGAGCTTCTGCGCGTGGATGTGATCGAGGCCGGCTTTGCCGCCTCCTCTCCGGGCGACTTCGAGTCTGTGCGTGAGGTGGCGCGCCTGGTGCAGCAGGCCGGGGTTGCGACGCTCTGCCGCTGCCTGCCGAAGGACATCGATGCGGGGTGGCAGGCCGTGCGTGAGGCGCGCCGTCCGCGCCTGCACCTGTTCCTGGCCACGTCGCCGCTGCACATGCAGTACAAGCTCAAGATGTCGCCGGACGCGGTCTATGAACAGGCCGTGGCCATGGTGCAATACGCGCGCAACCTCTGCCCGGAGGTGGAGTTTTCGTGCGAGGATGCCTCGCGCAGCGAGACGGACTTCATGTACCGCGTGGTGGAAGGCGTGATCCGCGCCGGCGCCAGCGTGGTCAACCTCCCCGACACGGTGGGGTATGCGGTCCCGGAGCAGTATGCCGCCATGATCCGCGGCATCTGCGAACACGTGCCGAACGTTGGCGAAGCCATGCTTTCGGTCCACTGTCATAACGATCTGGGCCTTGCCGTGGCCAATTCACTGGCCGCGGTGCAGGCGGGCGCGCGGCAGGTGGAGTGCACGCTGAACGGCATCGGCGAGCGCGCGGGCAATGCGGCGCTCGAGGAGGTTGTCATGGCGCTGCGCACGCGGCCGGATTATTTTACCGCGGCCTCCGGGGTGGAGACCGCCGGCCTTTACAATGCCAGCCGCAGCGTGATCACGGCCACCGGCTCGCGCGTGCAGGCCAATAAGGCGATTGTCGGCGAAAACGCCTTTGCCCACGAGGCCGGCATCCATCAGCATGGCATGATGGCGCATGCCGGCACGTACGAGATCATGACGCCTGAGTCGGTCGGCATTCCGCGTAACCGCATGGTGCTTGGCAAGCATTCGGGGCGGCATGCCTTTGATGGCCGGCTGACGGAGCTCGGGTTTCACTTCGATGCGGTTCGCCTGCAGACGCTCTTCACAGCGTTCAAGGCGCTGGCTGATCGCAAGAAGACCGTCACCGATGCGGACATTGAAGCGCTTGCGCGCGGCAGCGCGGGGCAGGCCGAGGAGGTGCTGATGCTCGAGCGCTTCGTCGTGCAGTCCGGCAACGACATACCGGCTTCCTGCACGGTCTTCCTGCGCAAGGATGGCGAACTGTCGCGACATTCGGCGACCGGCGACGGGCCCATTGATGCCGCATTTAAGGCCATCGAGGGGATCCTGGGCTTCCACCTGACACTGGAGACGTTCACGCTTTCGTCCGTGACCGGCGGCGAGGACGCCCAGGGTGAGGCCTCGGTCAAGGTGCGCCATGGCGAGCGGATGTATCACGGTCACGGTCTCTCCACGGATGTGATCGAGGCCAGCATCAAGGCCTACCTGTCCGCGGTCAATGCGCTGCTGGGGGATG
>JBAXVM010000357.1:0-2201 GCA_037129105.1 bacterium | reverse complement strand
TATTATCCGCTTTATCTCGCTTCCAAGTTTCCGTTGCCGGTGCGCGCGTAAAAAAATAACAGGTCGCTTCGTGACGCTGTTTCCCTGTTTCCCTTCACTTTCCTTCCGGCACAGGCTCACGCCAATTGTTTGGCAATCTGGGCCAGATCAGAGGGGCTCAACCGGGCGGCAAACGACGCATCCGCGCCATCCACCACGGCACGCACGGCCTCGGGCCGACCTGCGGCCGCGGCAATCGCCGCCACCTCATCCGGCATCAAGTCAACCTTGGAGTGATCCGCCCGCACCAGCGAGCAGATGCCGGTCTCGGGACAGCGTTCGATCTGTAGATCATTCATGATGTTGCTCCTGACGGCGGCAGGGCCGGACCGCCCTGCCGCCGCTTGATTCTCTATTTGGCGTATTTTTTGGAGAGATAATCCGCCACACCGGCGGCTGTGGGCTTCATCCCTTGATCCCCCTGTTTCCAGTTGGCGGGGCATACGTCGCCATGCTTCTCATGGAACTGGAGGGCATCCACCAGCCGCAACGCCTCGTCCACGCTACGGCCCAGCGGCAGGTCATTGACCAGGGCATGGCGCACAACCCCCTGCTTGTCAATCAGGAAGAGGCCGCGCAGCGCCACCGCTTCGTTCAGCAGCACGCCATACGCTCGCGCGATGTTCTTGTCCAGATCCGCCACCAGCGGATACCCGATCGGACCAATCCCGCCCTTGGCCACCGGTGTGTCGCGCCAGGCAAAATGCGTGAATTGCGAATCCACGGAGACGCCGATCAGGGCTGTGTGGCGCGCCTCGAACTCCTTCACCTTGCTGTCAAACGCCAGGATTTCGGACGGGCAGACAAAGGTGAAGTCCAGCGGGTAAAAGAACAGCACCACATGGCGGCCGCGATACGCGGACAACGTCAGATCGGCGATCGTGTTATCCGGCAGCACGGCCGTGGCCGTGAAGTCGGGGGCGGGCTTGGTAACGAGTGTGCTCATGGTTTCCTCCTCGGGGTTGTTTGGGTTTTGTTTCTGGGTTTGATTGCCTGTTCGGCTTGGACAAGGGAAGCGATCGAGATGGCGGCCAGACGGTGCCATAGCTCCTGCTGCACGACCGCCAGCGCGGCGTGGGCTGCGCACCAGGAACTGCGCGAACAGTCGGCACCTTCACGCAGGCAGGCGTTGAGCGTCACGGTATCCGCATCCATGACGCTCAACACCTCCAGCAGCGAGAGGTCCGTCGCCGGCCGGGTCAGGCGCACCCCGCCGCTGCGGCCGCGCAGGCTCCGCACCAGCCCGGCCGCCGTCAGCCGTGCCAGCACGCGCCGCATGAACGGATAGGGGACCTGCGTGGCCCTGGCCAGCTCGGCCGCCGACCGTCCACCTGTGCCAGCCGCCAGTTCCAGCACGGCCCGCAGCGCATAATCTGCCTCACGTGTGATCACAATCGCTAACTCCAGTTAAATGACACAATTATTGTATCATATATGGCCGCCCCCGGCAACAGGAAAGTTTCACACCCGGGAAAGCAGGGGTTGGTGCTGAACGCGCAAAGGCCCGACAAGGTCCGGCGGCTGATGGCCCGGTTCCGTCAGAGCAGCGAGCGCGGGCAGAACCTCTACGAAGAACTGCCCGCTCGCGGAACGGTTGGGTTAGGCAGTGGCGTCCACGCCGCGCCGTAGACGGAGCCATTCTGAACCCTCCGTTTGCATAAACCGGAGGTCGTGCAAGCGCCCGCTCACTTCAGCGCCTGCACAAACGCAATCCAGTCCTTTTCAAAGTCCGCGCGCGCGACCGGCCAGTGCAACACCTAAAGTCACACGGTAAAGGACACTTCCTTCATGTGCGACAACACAGAAGGAGACAATGTGTCTTACACGCGCGTGACTAAGATAGAGCGTAGCCAATTTTACGTGCTGCGGCAATCCGGAAATTATCAAACCGGGGACAGGCAAAGAAAACCGGGGACAGGCAAAGGGAGGATGGAAGCCCCGTCCCTTGCCGATCAGCATCCTTTCGTCTGCACCGACCTATTTCTTTTTCGGCCCAAAGAGGAGGCCTTCGAGCCCCCTATTCGCCGGCGATTGGTTGGTGGTGGCTGGCGGCACGCTGTTGTCAAGGATGCCTTGCAAGAGACCGCCTACTTTGCTGCCCGATGGATTGGTGGTGGCTGGCGGCACGCTGTTGTCAAGGATGCCTTGCAAGAGACCGCCTA
>JBAXVM010000356.1:0-2208 GCA_037129105.1 bacterium | reverse complement strand
AGGTCCCACACTTCGTCCCACACTTCGTCGCACACTTTGTCGTTTACGCTTCGTCGCATACTTTGTCTGTTCCGGTTGACGACTACGGCGACGACTACGGATAACGAGGGGAATTCCGAATTCGTCCACCGTAGTCGTCAACCTGACCCGTATGCGCGGTATTATAACTGCCAAATCGCCTGCAATGCCAGAGCCGCCGGCTTGGGGTTGCCGTGATAGTCGATGATACTCGTATTGGCCGGACACGGGTAGCAATCATGCCCGCACCAGAGCAGGATGCCGCCGATGCGGGGGAAACGGGCCTTGCTGCTTTGCACTGCGGCCACCAGCGCCTCCGCCTGCCGCGCCTGACTCCAGGCGACGTATTCCTCAAGGTTCTGCGGTTCCCGCCCGTGCTCGGTCTTGAAGGCGTCCACTTCGATCCACCACGTGAGCGGGCGACGCCAGACCGGACTGTTCTCCGAGACCGGGAACGGTTCAAACCCGCCGGCATACTGCCGGATGATGTCGGCCGGCGCGGCCCCTGGCGCCCCCGACTCCGCACGAAAAAGGGCATCGTCCTTCTGCCAGTAGTCCCGCCACTCCGCCATGGTGCCCCACAGCTTCCAGGGCCCGTGGACATTGCCGAGTATCCCCTTACCCAGATCCTGCGGATGCGCGTAGAAACGCGGCCCCGTGGCCGTGGTGGGAATGAACCGCCGCCCCGGATCGCACTCCCGGACAATCGCGTCGAGATGCGCGAGGAGCGGGTGCGCCACCGTCATCGGCCGGCCGTACCCTTCCACCTGCTCGTGTAGTTCGTTGCCGCCGCACCAGAGCAACAGCGACGCGTGATGCTGACGCCGGGCAATGAACGAACGCAGGATCACGCCCATCTCCGCAATCGAAACCGGATCGGACGGCGGGACATTGTCAATGCCCGACGAACTCAGCATCAGATCCTGCCAGACCAGCAGCCCATGCTCGTCACACAGATTGTAGAAAACCTCTTTTTCAAGGTAACTTCCGCCCCAGACGCGCAGCGTATTGGCTCCAAGTTCCCGGTAGAGCGAGATCCTGTGTTGGTACGTCGCATCCGGAACATCAGCGAAATTCGGGGCAAGCGGAATCCAGTCCACCCCCTGCAGGAAGACCGGCCGGCCGTTGACCACGCAGAGCCAGGGATCGGCTCCGGCTGGCGCGCCCTCGCATTGGCGCCACACAATATTCCGGAACCCGACTTGCCGGGTCTGGCGATCTTGCGCGGAGCCGTCCGCCCCCAGGACCGTGACGGTAACCGTGTACAAGGGTTGCGCCCCCTGCCCGTTCGGCCACCAGAGCTCCACAGCCAAGTCTTGCCAATTCACGCCCGCAACCAGTTCCGCCGTGGAAACGGCTGCCTCGCGAACAACCACATTGCCACGCGCCAACGTCACGTTCACGCGCGCCGCAGCGTCACCGGACACGTTGCCACGGACCTGCAGCCGGCCGGTATTGTTCCGCAGGTCGGCGTCGGCCACGCAGCGGAGATCAGTGATCTCGATCCCATCAGCGACCTCCAGAACGATCTGTTCCCAGATCGCGGTCTGGACCAGGCGATGCGTCCAGTCCCACAGGTAGTTGAAGCGCGGCTTCCACTCGCGGATCTGCGAGGTGTAGCCAAACTGGCCCAGCCAGCGCGGCGGCAGGTCGAACACGATCTGCAGACGATTGCCTTTGGGTTCGGCAAACGGGGTCAGGTCAAAGACATGCGGAATATGCGTGCCGCGAAACGTCCCGACATCCTTGCCGTTCAGCAAAACCCAGCCGCTGTAGTCGAGGCCATCGCAGCGCAGACGCCGGGTGCCCCCCGCTGCAAACCAGTCGTCCGGCAGCATCGTCTCAAAAGCCCAATGCCGGTTCTCCACCCATTCGCAGAGGCGATCGTTGCCCGGCAGCTTCCAGTCCGGCAGCAGATTGGCGTTGCGCAGCGCCTGCTGCACCGAACCGGGCACACTGGCCGGGATGCCCCGGAACTCCGCCTGGGGTGATTCGCCCAGTTCCAGAGTCTTCAGCAGTCGCCACAGATATGGCGTCCAGCCGGCCAGGGTCCAGGATAACGGCGAGAGGTCGTACGTGGTCTTCATTTTAGGCCGTTCCTTTTCCTGCTTCGGTTGCTTGGCGCACACGATGGACGATTCGCAACTACCCCGTCAACCCTATTCGTCGCAATCGTCCACCGTAGTCGTC
>JBAXVM010000355.1:0-2221 GCA_037129105.1 bacterium | reverse complement strand
CGTCGCGTTCGTAAACGCCGGATTCAAATGCACATACCGACTTAACGCCAGCAAGAACGCTGACGTAGGGTGGAGCCGGCGGCGTCCCATCAGCTTCGTCTGCCTCGGCCCCTTTTGCAGAGCTGCCGGAACAGCGGGTGCGCTCATACCCCTCTATTTTGCCGACTCCCTGAACCAACCGGGATGAACAACGTGTCGAAGGGGGGGCAAGCCCCGTCTTCATTTGAAGATCATGACGGTCGCGCCAAGCGTGTTGCGGATGGAGACATCCACAAAGCCATTGCCGGTGGTGACATCCGCGCGCCGCCCCGCACGCCCGACAAAGGTTACAGCACGAAACATCTGCCCCGTCAAATTGCCACCGCCGTGAATGACACGAAATCGCCGCCCGTCCACATCCAGTCCCTCAGGTGCCACGATGCATAACGTCGCGACCGAAAGACCGGTTAACACGCCGTTTTCAATGACGAGCTGATCGTTCGTATGGCGACCGCCCGAGCCGGCGCGCGCCAGATCGAAGACCAGCACAGCTTCGGTCGCCAGCGTGACATTGGAGGCGACAGTCAAGGTTCCGACGCTTGTGCCGCCCGGATCGAGCGTACCTCCCTGTACCACGACCGTGGCGTTGGAGACAATACCTGTGCCGCCCAGCGTCGCGTTGGTCAGCACCAGCCACTGCGAACCGGACGCCGTGGCTCTGCAACACGAAAGGCCGTTGAGCTGCAGGACACCCTCCTCTACGCGGTTGGTGCGCACGGCATGCGTCAGGTTGTTCATGACCATGGTGCCGGGGCCGCGCTTGACCAGGTGGGATCCTGCGCCGCCTGCGCCGAGATGCCCGGCAACCTCCAGCGCGGCCACATCGCCGGTGTGTCCGGACACCTGAAAGACCACGCCTGAGGCATTATTCGCCTGCGTCAGCGCCGCACTGGCGGCCAGCACGGCGCAGGTCGCCAGTCCATCCACGATGATGTTCGCTCCATCGTAGAAACGCATGGCGTTGCCGCTGTCCCCGTCAATTCGCGCACCACCGCGCAAGTCGAGCGTTCGCCCGCTGCGCACATACAGCGAACTGTCGCCCAGCCGCACGCAGCCGTTGCTGATGATCAGATTCAGCGCGTTTTCCGAATCGTCACACCAGTCCTGCGTGCCATCAAAGTCCAGCAGGCCGTCCGCGTTAACGACAATTGCGAGATTGTTGCCGAGCACGCTCTTTTCCGCGGGTCGAATCAGCCGGAACACCGCACTCGTCGTGCCGCCAACACCATCGCCGACCGTCAGGCAGCCGCCGCACTTCACGTGATACTTGGCCCGCGACCAGTTCGTCCCCTTCGTATCGCTGGCCGCAAAAAGAAACCGGTCCGTCCGCACACCCATTTCAACCGTGCCATCCTCAATTCGCCATTCCGGACCCGTGGTGGAATCATTGTATGCGTACCGACTGCCATTGCTTGTTTCACAGACGCGCAACAAGCCCGCCCCGCGCTTGGTCACGCGATTGATCTGGCCGCCGCAGATCACCGGCACTTGTAACGTGCCGCCTGAAGCCACTTCAACCACGGAGGTCGCGGGCAAAGCCATTGTGCCATCCACCGCAACCACGGGCCCGGCCAGCGCGACCGGGTTCGTGGTTAGAACGCGGATGAACGGCGTGACGCTGACTCCGGAAAACTGCCAGCACTTCCACCCAGCAAGCCCCGTGATGTTGGTCGCACCGCCCAGAACGAATGCGCCGGCGGTATTGGTAAAGAGCAGGCCGCCAAAATACAACTTGCCATGCACATCCTGTGCCGGCAGCAAGCGGCGCGTCCCGTCGAAAATCAGCGTCGTGTTGTTGTCGCTGACGGGAACGGTGGCCGGGGTCCAGTTATTCACCGTGCTCCAGTTGTCATCCCCCCCCTGCCCCGTCCACGTCCAACATCCGGCCTGCGCCGCGGGCACGAGCGCACCCAGCAGGCAGGTCAGGCACAGTGCGCGCGCGCCGCGTGAATTAATCCAGACCCGTCCACCCATGCCTGCGTATTTCATGAAGACACCGCGCTTTTTTCGACTTGTCCGGCGCCCTGCGCCTGGCCAATACGGCTAGCCGCCAACCCCAAAAAACGGAAAAAATATAACGCTTTTAGCGACATCCCGCAAGCGCAGAACCTCGTTTTATGACGAAGGGGGCGCATTGCACTTCCGTCGACATTCCCTCCGCCCGGCAAGTCGGGTCGGAGAA
>JBAXVM010000354.1:0-2224 GCA_037129105.1 bacterium | reverse complement strand
GACCTGCGAGAGACGCTCGTGGAGTTGCTGCGCTCGCACGGGCATCGGGTTGTCGGCGTCGATTGCGCCGAGGCTCTGGAGGATGAGGCAGGCCGAGACCTTATTGATCTGCTGCTTCTTGATCTGAATTTGCCCGGTGAGGACGGTATCAGCCTGGCGTGGCGAATGATTACTCATCAGCCGAGCGTCAGCATCATCATGATGACCGCCCGCGGTGAATTAAATGATCGCCTGATTGGCTACGAAAGCGGCGCGGACATCTATCTGCGCAAGCCCATCAACAGCACCGAGTTGCTCGCGGCGATCGGCGCCATCACCCGGCGCAGGCTCGCCGCACTGGAATCCAACATGCCGGCCACCGACGCGCTCGCCATCATTAGCGGCGTCAGCTATACGGCGAGCAAGGATGGGACGTCGGTCGCGATCAGTCGCGAGGAAATTGCGATTCTGACGGCGCTGATGCGGGCGGCGGGCCGTAGTCTGGAAGTCTGGCAGTTGCTCGCGATCACCTCAGACGATGACACGACGTCAGTAAACGCGCTGCAGGCGCGCATGACGCGACTGCGCCGCAAACTCGTGTCGATCGGACTCACGGCGGACTGTATCCAGGCCCGTCGCGGCCAGGGCTACTACCTGGCGGTCAATCTGATCATACGGTGATCCGTTCGGCGAGCGACCGACGGTGCCGCAAGCTCGCGGGCATCGAAACCCAAGCGGACAGCCGCGATGCCTGCAACGGCCGCAATGAGTCCCGTCGCAGTGCCTTCGCCATACGCGTCCTTGCACGTTAGGCCGCTTGTGACGGTCGCCGCGTGGCGCAGACCTGTATCGCGTCCATGCTCTGCTGCATCGCTGCTGCGATAGGCATCTGGACGCGAGCCGGCTTGGGACGAATTCTCTACGCACCGCCAGAGGGCATGACTGCGTACGATATGGAATCCATGCAGCGCGGCACCGAGTCGATGCCCAAACGTCTAGGGCGCGGCGACTACATCGTAATCGTGACGTCCTCGCCATGCATCCGGAACTCACAGCCCTTCACGGCTGACGAGGCAGACTGCTCCCCTTGCCGCCAAGCTGACGGCATAAGATGCGCAGACGCGTTAACAGACATCACCTCGCATTCCAGCGAGCGCGGCACGCCGCTGGTGCCCATAAACAACCATGCCGCGCCGTCCTGCACATAATCGTACACTCGGACGCGCGCACCCACGGGAAGGCTCATCGACCCGCAGGGGGCCGCGGCGTAGGTTACGAGGCCGTAGCACGGCTGGCCGCTGTACACGGGGGTCCCTTGCGGACTCCACACTTGAATGAACACCTGATTCTTATCACACCCTGCGCACGACTGAGCCACGCGGTTGATAATCAGGTTGGCGGCCAAGGCCCCCGAGGAGAAGATCAGCGCGATAGCCACCGCGACTGCGCTCGCAACGATCGTTCGATTCATAAAGCGTGACATCGTATCTCCTAAGGGACAGGGCCACCGGCCCGCTCGCAGCGTTAAGTTTGGGTTCCAATCAGGCGATCTGGCCCCCGCGAGGCGGCCATCAGGGGCGTTTATAGCAAGTCGAAAAATAGTTTCCTGACACTCGCTGACAAGGGGGGACGATCGGTAGGTGCCGTAGCGCAAGCAGCGCAGCATGCGCACGGCGACCGCCGACTGCCTGATTCGCAGGGACGGGTAGGCTGCTCGCACGGGCGTTACGCCAATAACGATCGGCGGATGGACAGAAGCTAAGGCCCTGACCGGGAGTGCTCCGAACACGACCCGGTCGGTGGGCGCAGCCCCGCGACTTGCAAAATACGGGCGTTATTTGAGTGCAGCCAAGGGCAAGGCCGCGCCAGCGGGACCTGTTTGGAACTTTGGGGGTACGGTAAGGCGGGGGTACGGCGCCGTTTGTTAACTGCGTGGTGTTAACAATCCATCGGGGCTGGCGGCGTAGCTCCTAGCCGCACCTAGCAAGGGCTAGCGTGTGGGCAGGGCCGGTAGCCCCTGCCATTACTGATTTAATTCAATCAGTTACTTAATGAGTGGCGGAGAGGGTGGGATTCGAACCCACGGAGGACGTGAGTCCTCGCCTGATTTCGAGTCAGGTACATTCGACCACTCTGCCACCTCTCCGGAAGCGGGGCATTTTACACATCTTGCCGCCTTGTTCCAGCCCGCTGATGCGGCCAGCAGCCGCTGTCGCGCAAGTGCCCTTAGCCCCCTAATCTGCCC
>JBAXVM010000353.1:0-2225 GCA_037129105.1 bacterium | reverse complement strand
ATTCGATATTCTGCGGTTCTGCAGCCTGGTCGGCACAAAATCCGTGCTGCTCAAGAGCTAAGTCCGACAGGCTGCTAGGAACCTGTCGGCAGAAGGCACCGGAACGATCCAGAGCCTATGTCCGACAGGTTCCTAGGGCAGCTTGATATGCCGGCGGATCTCATCCGCCAGTTGCAGAGGGTTGGATGCATCCAGTCGCTTGAGGACGTGGAACCAGCGGTAGGCCATGCTTCCGCCCGGATCCCAGGGGCGGTGTTTGAAGAGCGAGTCGAAGGCGCGCCGGCGTTCGCGGTAGACCTGCTGGATGTGTTCGAAGCGCTGCAAGAACGAGGCGAGATAGAGCTCTGCGAATTCGGCGACGTTGGGCATCCGGGAGGCGCGCCGGTTCACGGGGAGGGCGTAGGCGGCCGTGTCTTGCGACAGGTCCCCCTCGTAGTTGGTGAACGTGCCAGTGTGGTCTGAGACCGCCAGCAAGGCGGGAAGCCCGTTGGCATCCAGCAGCACGACTTCGTCGCCGTCGTCGAACAGCACGGTGGTGGTGTTGTTCCGCATGCGCCCGACGAGTAGGTTGATGGCGGCCGCCTCCCCGAGCAGGGAAGCCAGGCGGCGGTTGAACTCCGGGTTCTGGTAGGCGGCGTCGGGCAGCTTGTCGCTGGCGC
Source organism: bacterium (assembly GCA_037129105.1). Lineage (GTDB taxonomy): Bacteria > Verrucomicrobiota > Kiritimatiellia > RFP12 > CAIWXQ01 > CAIWXQ01. The sequence continues at coordinate 1,566 of JBAXVM010000353.1, read as the reverse complement.
GGCCAGCCACGTAATCGCGTTCCAGGTAGGTGGTCCAGTAAATCTGGCCGTGATAGCGGTTGTTCTGCCCGGTATAGCGTTCGCTGATGCGCCGGGTCTGGACATGTGGCGGCAGGTGCATGCCGAGCTGGCGGCACCCCAGGCGGCGGTCGAGGATGTAGTCGGTGTATTCCTCCGCGCGCAGGATGGCGGTCAGGAGATCCGCCCCGTCGTTGAGATGCTCCGCGATCCCCCACTTCTGCAGGCGGATGATACGCATGACCGGCACGGGGTTGTCGCTCTGCTTGACCTCCGCGATGTAGACGGTGTTTCGCCGTGTTTCGTCATGGCGCAACGACAACGAGCGGCCGATGCGGCCGATGTTGGCATACTCGATGTCGCCGAATTCGCGCACATAGTTGAAAATAAATTCGCGGGCGCGCAGGTCGCACATGTTCCGCAGCTCGACATCCTGCGGCTCGGCTTCCGCCTCGGTAAAGATCGGGTCCAGCAGCAGTTCCCCCTCTTCGAGGCGCGCGCCAGGCAGCCACTCGATTTGCAGGAAGAATTCCGGCGAAAGCCCCTGCACAATCTCCCGGGCATCGGTCTCATGCGGTCGGCTCATCAGCGCCGCCATCATCTGGTTGCGCCACTCGATCTGCGCCGGGTTGTCTTCGCGCAGCATGATGGGCACGGCGGCGCGGAAGGCGGCGGTCAACTCGGCGTGTATCTGTCGCAGTTCGGCATTATCAAGGGCGACAAAATGCAGTTTTTCAATGTTGCGGTGGCCAAAGGCGGGCGGCGACAGAAAAAAGTCAATCTCGGGGTTTCCCAGCCGGTTGCGCCGCGCGCAGAAGGTTTTGATTTCGATCAGCATCTTGCGCAGCATGTGATCCGGCAGGGCTTGCAGCCCGTCGAATTCCTGCAGCGTCACATACCGCGTGCCGGTGGTCTGGTTGTAATAGTAGACCGGCTGGCCGTCGATGCCGACGCGCGAAGCGCGGATGTGCGCCAGGATCTCATCCTGCTGCAGGGGCACGACGCTCATGCGCCAGCATTCGCCGCGCGCCCGCAAGGCGCTGCGCACGCGGTCATTGGCGACGTTGAGAAAGCGGATCAGGCGCTTGGAAATCTTCAGCTGCTGCTGCAGCAGTTCGTCTGCCTGGAAGGCCAGCGCCATGGCGCCGGGGTCTGGCCGGATCAGCACGTGCCCGGATTCGTTGAACAGCAGGTCAACGGAGTGCGCCCATTCTTCCTCGACATCCGCCTCGGCCAGCGGGCCTTCGCCGTTGGTCAGGCGGGCTTCGTTCAGCGCGTCAATCCATGCCAGACGTTGCGTCGCGTGCAGCGGCGTGCGTGTGACCAGCCCCGGCGTCCGAAGAAAGACCGTGCCGATCTTCGGGCGCGAAGATGCCGTCAAGCGAGGATCGAACGGCAAGTCTCCTATCGTCAAGATTTCGCTCTGCGGAACAATCTGAGGCATGTATAACTTTTACCATCCCCCGCCGGTTGGCACAAGCCCGTAGTCGTCAACGGGCGCATCCCTGTTTCGTTGACCTACAGCAGACTGCGGGTGGTGCGCGTTGT
>JBAXVM010000352.1:0-2231 GCA_037129105.1 bacterium | reverse complement strand
CCCTGCGGAGCGTGCACCGGACTGGGCATCCGTGCCGGAGCGCCGCCCAGACCGCCGCCCAGTTGGCCGACGATGACAAGCGATGTCGGCACTGTGTTGGGTGTGCCGCTTGTGACAAAGCTCAGACTATTGACCAACGTGATGGTCAATGTGTTAGCCGTACCATCTGACTTCTTGCTGGGTACCGTGATCAGCGGTGGCTGCCAGGAGGTGCCGGTCTGCTTGCTGCCGTTGGCTGCGGTGCAGGTGGCACCGCCACCGGACGGCGCCGAAGCCGCCTGCGCAGGGGGCGTCGCCGCGTCGCCGCAGGTGTAGCCCCACATCGGCACCGGTTGCCCATCGGGCAACGTGGTCGACGTCGGCCCGGCGACCAGGGTGACGGTGCTTTGCGCCAGCGCCACAGCGCTGCCGAGAAGGAGAGCCAAGGCAACGATGCCGGTCTTGCCCATGGCGGCATTGATCCATCTGGTTTTCATAGTCGTCCCCTTCAGTTAGTTCGATTCGTTGATGCCGACGGTCCACGGGTCCACCAGCATCATCATCATCATTCCGCCCGGGAAGATGTTGTTGGTCGTGATCTCGCGCTCGTTATGGGAATGCCACATGTAGGCAAAGCCGGCTTCGCCTGTCGGGCTGTTGCCGACCGTTCCGGATGGCGGGATCGGGGTACTGCCGACCGCGCGCTGCGTCGCTTCCGGACCCAGGTACGGGCTGCCGGCGTACCAGGCGCCGTTGGCCACAACGTTGGGGTCAGGCAAAGTGACGGGGCCACCGCTGCCAACGTTGCCAAACGGCTTGTCCTCGAGCGGCTTGTTGTGGTCGGCGCACCATTCGTAGTAGTTTGGCGCGGTGGCTGGCGCGCCGCTGCCCGTGGTGTAGTAACCGTTCGCATCCGGGAAGCAGGTATCCACAGTCGCGTTGGGCGCACCATGATGCGCGTAGACATCCCAGTTCAGGCCCTTGGCGGTCCACTGAAAGATGCCGTCCAGCGCCATGCCGGGCGTGGTGGTGGTGGTGAACAGCAGCGGTCCGGCAAGTTTGCCGGTTGCCGTCAGCAGCAGGTTTCCGTCGCGCGCCAGCACACGCACGTGGTTGCCATGCTCGTGGAACGGATGCTGCATCCGACCCTGGCCGATGACGCGCAGCAAGGTGAGCTCACCCGGATGCATGTGCGGGTTGCCGTTGTAGGGCTGGTTTGGATACTGGGCCGCGTAGTTGGGGTCCATGAGATCGGGCATGGAGCGGCCGTTGATCATGAAGTAAGCCGCCTTGTAAGGTTCGATCTCGACCACCATGCAGCCAGTCGGCTGGGTGCATGGGAGTGCCGACTGCGCCTGCGCCTGGCTATGGATGCGCGGATCCATCTCGGAGAACTGGAACAGGTACTCGCGGTCATAGCAGGCCGCCGGGTTGTCGTAGGCGGCGGCTGCCAGGCGGAAGTCGGGCTCCCCGTTGGGCTGCGACCCCGTGCCTGCGACAAAGCACGTATCAGGCAGACCCGACCCCTTGGCGTAGCCCGTCGGTAAACCAGTCGTCGAATTGAGCGTCGGCAAAACAATCAGGGCACCGTACAAGCCCATCTCGACCTGCAGGTCACCCTGCGTGCCACTGTAGTAGGAGTGGGTGCCGGGGGTTGTGGCGACAAAGCTGTAGCTGACGGTATTGCATGGTGCTGTGCCGGTGCAAGACGCGTTAGGCGCTTCCTGCGTCAGAACGCCAGCCGTTCCGCCGGTCGCGGTGACGGTAAAGCCTGGGAACAGGATGGAGGTGTTGCCAGCGGCGGCTGGCAGGTTGTTGGCGAGGGTAACAGTCACCGTATCGCCCTGGTTCACGATCAGGGTGGGACCAGGGAGTTGCATCGCGCCGGTGGCGCACGAAGCACCAGAAAGTGCCGTCGGTGCGTAGCCACCGGGCGCTGAGTTGCAGCCGTAACCCCAGCTATAGATGCTCGCTCCATCGGGCTGGCTGATGTAGCCGGCGGCGGCGGTCAAGTCGAAGCTGGGTCCGGTGATGCCCGGCGCGGCTGCGTTGGCAGCCATCACGAGCAGAGAAGCCGAGGCAATCGTTGCCCCCTTGAGCAGCCGTTCGATAAGGGTTTTTATGTCGTTCATGGCTGCTCCTAGTTAATTCTGATCTCGGTCATCATCCCGCCGAAGTTCTCGGCGTCATTCGACAAATGATCGAGTTGCGATGTGTACAAATAGAAAACAGAACCGGCCGGGTACTGGTTG
>JBAXVM010000351.1:0-2262 GCA_037129105.1 bacterium | reverse complement strand
TTAAATAAGAAGCAAGACTGCTTCTCCAATTCAAGTTATAGGCAAGGAACTCAGGGAGTGAATGCATTCGCATTTTCCTGATTTCCTAAAACTTGATTTAGCAGTGAAGGCCTTGGCAGCATCTAACCCGTTGATTTTACGAGGGTTAATTCGAACGACACACCATCCCGCATTCCTCTGCGCCCTCTGCGTCTCCGCGGTGAATCCCAATTCAGTTTCCACCGTAGTCGTCGCCGTAATCGTCCACCGACCCGCGCCTCCTGTTCAAACCCGATTGGGTTGCGGGCACGTGCCCGCCCTGGACCCTTCGTGTCGCCATAATGAGAACTACCGTCGGGCAGATTCCGGTATTTGCTTCGCGCCTCTTAATAGAGTATAAAGACGCCTTCGCTTGGCTGTCGCCCGCCCTTTTTTGGGAAAGGCTTACGCGCGTGAGAAAAGGCATCTACATTCTTCCCAACAGCATCACGCTGTGCGGCATGACGCTGGGGTTCTATGCGATTCTCTCGTCGCTGCAAGGCGCCTGCGCCACCGGCGAGGATGCCTCGAGGCATTTTGTGTTCGCCGCGTCTGCCATTCTCTTTGCCAACATCTGCGATGCGCTTGACGGCTGGGTGGCGCGGCTGACCAACAGCACCAGCAAGTTCGGCGTGCAGCTCGACTCCTTGTCCGATTTGTTAACGTTCGGCGCGGCGCCCGCCATCCTGGTGTTCAGCTGGGGGCTGCACGATCTGGGGCGGGTTGCGTGGGCGGTCCCGCTCTTGTTTGTGCTGTGCGCAGCCATGCGCCTGGCCCGCTTCAATGTGCAGTCGGAAACCGCCGAAAGCCGGAGCTTTACCGGCATGCCGACGCCCAGTTCCGCCACCATTCTCTCCTCCGGCATCCTGGTTTGCATTGAGGACAAGATTCAGTTCGCAGGGATGAATTACGTGTTTCTGGGCCTGACCATCCTGCTGGCGCTGCTGATGGTGAGCACGGTGCGCTATCACTCGCTGAAGGAAGTCATGGCCATGAAGGGGAAGAAGCCGTTCTGGGCGCTGGTGGTCGTGGCGATGATTGTGTTTTTGATCCTGGTTAATCCGCCCCGGACGATTTTCATCGCGTCCTTCCTGTATCTCCTTTCCGGGGTGCTGGAAGCAGTCTATCGCCTCCGCTACCGGCGCACACCGCCGCCGGTCCGGCCAGCGTCCTAGGAACCTGTCGGATTTAGGCCTTGGATCGTTCCAGCACCTTCTGCCGACAGGTTCCTAGTTGTGCAACCCGCGGATAGCGGGTTGCGAGACCTCATAAAACAGGCAAAATGACTGCACTTTTCCTGCCAGTTGGTTGTATATTTGATTCGGTAAAAGGCAACACGGAGAAAAAAGCATGCTGGAAATCCGGACGTTCACGCAGCAGGATATCCCTGCGGCGCTGGGGCTGTGTGCACAGGTCAACTGGAACCATGTCGCCGCGGACTGGGAGCGCTGTCTGGCGCTGAACCCGGCGGCCTGTCTGGGCGGGTTCGAGGGTGGCGAACTGAGAGCCACCTGCACCCTGACGCCGTTTGAGACCATGGGATGGGTGGGCACGTTTCTCGTGGACCAGTCGCTGCGCGGCAAGGGGTATGGCAAGCTGATTTTCGAGGCGCTGCTGCAGACCGCCCGGCAGCAGGGAATCACCTGCCTCGGACTGGACTCCTCGGATGCCGGTCGGCCGATCTATAGCAAGCAGGGGTTCCAGATGACCGGGCAGGGTATCGAACTCTGGACAGGGCCGGCGGCGGGCGCCGGTGAATCACCTGCCGACACGCAACCGCTGCAGCACGCGGACTGGGAAAAGCTGCTGGCTCTGGATCACGCTTCCGTCCGCTTGTCGCGCGAGCGTCAACTCCGGACCCTGGCCGGAGAGTCCGGCGCCGCCGTACGGGTGATCCAGGCGGACGCAAAGATTCTGGCGTTCGGCTTCTCCCGACCGGGTCGCATGACCGGCACCATCGGGCCGGTTGTGGCAGGCGATGCATCGCTCGCGCAACGGATCATCCGCGGGCTGCTGGCTGACCGGCAGCGCCTCGATGGCGCCAGAGGCGTCGGGCTGGCAGTTCCGGATCAGGCGGATTTCAAGGCGTGGCTGGCGGAGTGCGGCTTCCAGATGCGCCGTCGCAACATCCGCATGTTCCACCCCGCAGCGCGCGACGTGCTATCCGGCCCTGCGGTCTTCGTGACCACCGGCTTGGGCATGGGTTAACCACCAAACCAGAAAGAAAGCCGCGTGTTGCATCTT
>JBAXVM010000350.1:0-2301 GCA_037129105.1 bacterium | reverse complement strand
TGTGATCGTCAGCGTCTGCACGCCGATGGACTTTCCGGCATCAATATTGGCGGGATTTAGATCAATGGTGCGGCCGTCGGTGGCAGTAACTTTCGTGCGGCGCTTTCCTCCGGGCGCGTGCCCGGTTCCGGATGCCGGGGCCGTGGTTGTGCCGTCGAGTTGGTTGCCGTCGGGTTTCCCGGTTGTGCGGCGCGCGTACGAGATGGCTGCACGGCGCGTGCGGAACCCTTGCAGGCGGGATGCAAAGTCCGCTACCTCCAGGTGCCGAGGGGGGCCGAAGGTAACGGAAACGCTCTCCTGACCGGAATCTACCGATACGGATTGCACGGGTGAGACGTAGTCTCCGTAAAGTGCTCCTGGGAACGGAAGCCCCTCTGCCATGGGCCAGACGGCCGTCCCCTGGGAATACAACACAGACCAATGCGCGAGGAGTTTCTGCGCCAGATCGGCCGGGCAAGGTTCTGAATCCACGCCGTCAAACGCCTGCGTGCACTTGTAGGTCTGCGTGAACGCGTTGGTGGCAACAGCCGGGAACTCCAGTTCGATGCCATGCTCCATGTCCGTTATGGAACCTGCAGAATCGCGCTTTACGATGTCCACCGTGGCGCGCCAGAGTTCCATGCGAGAGAGCACGTTCAGGGATTCGAGTTGGGCGATGGGCGTAAGCGATCGGCGCGGATAGATAATCTCATCTGCAAGGGTTACAACGGTCTTGCCGTCCGCCAGGAAACGCGTGGCCTGGATGAAGGTTAGATCTGCTATCGCCACACCCAGCAACCTAGAGTGCCGGTCGATCCAATACTGGTGATCGGTGAGAGGCACAGGAATCGTTTCTGTCTCCACGTCCACCTGTAGCACGGTGGCGTTGAACTCGGCGCCGGCGAGCGACAGGGTGCAGTACATGGCTTCCAGCTCGTCCACGTCTCCGGCCTGCTGAATCTCCAGGGTGCGGTACTGGGCGCCATTGTTGGTATTGATGCGTTCGATCTCGATGGTCAGGCCGGGACAGACCAGATCATCGCGCACCATGGTGTCATCCGACTCCAGGGCGGAAGGCGCGCTGACGGAAGCACCCTGGCCGAAGTAGATGGTGGGGATCGCGGTGGCGTAGTTGATCCATGAGCAGATGGATGGCGTAAATCGCAGGCATCGCTGAATGGCCTGCTCGCAGGTGAGGTCGCGCTGTTCGTCGAAGGGGAGGGTTAGGTCCACCTCGGCGCCGCCAAACAGGAGTGGCGCGCCACGGGAGCGGGCGTATGCGACGATCTCGGCGAGTTGATTTTCCACCGTCATGGCAGTGCCGTCAGATGCCTGGTTGAGGATCACGCGGGAGGCAGGAGACGCGCCCAGGGCATCGGACCGCCAGAGCATCCAGGACTGCCGGAACCCAATGCGCGCCAACCAGGCCCACGGCCCCCAGAGCGGAATCTCGCGGCGGGTGTCCTGGCCGTTACGGGTGAGGCGCGAGACCTGTACGCGGCCGAGGAAGATGCGCGTGCCGGCATAGTGAATCTCGACGGTGGAGCCATAGGCCAGGTCGAGATCCGGATGCACGCTGAGAGTGGCGGTGTCCTTGGACAGTGAGACAAAGTCGCAGGCAATGGCGAAGACGCCGGCGTCACTGCCGCGCAGCAGTTCGCCGGAACCAAAACGTACTTGCCAGCGCGGATCCATCATTCCACCCCCGAGTCCATGCGGGCGGTGGCCTTCTGGTTTTTCTGCTGCGCCACTTCGCGCGCGATCGCGGCGATCTGACTCGCGAGTTCCTTCAGGTTTTCGTTGGATGCTTTCTGGACTGCGGCCAGGTTCTGCGACGCGCCACGCTGCAAGGCTTCTGCTTCCTTGTCGGCCTGTTCATAGGGGGCCAGCAGGCGGCGCTCGGCATCTTTGTCCTGGTGAAGTTTGGAGGCGCGTTGACGCGCTCCTGCCAGATTCGCGTCTGCGGCGGCATGCGTGCCGCGCGCACCGGCCTCCGCTCCGGTCGCATCGTCCAACCGCTTCTGTTCGGCATCGCGGGCGGTTTGCAGGGCGGCGAGTTGTTGTTCCTTGGCGCGGAGGGCGACGGCGGCCGCCGTGCGTTTGGCGACCTCCGCATCGGAGGCTTTGTCACTGACGGTGGCAGACGATTCTGCCGCTGCACGCGTGGCATTGATGGCGGATGGAGCCAGACTTGCGGCTTCAAGTTCAATTTTGGCCGGAGCCAGTTGTTCGGCATTCTTTGCGCGCGCTGCCGCTGTGTCTTTGATTTGTTGTTCGATGGCGATCTGACTGCGACGCAAAGGCGCCAGGCTGGAGGTGGCT
>JBAXVM010000035.1:0-16577 GCA_037129105.1 bacterium | reverse complement strand
TGCCTTCTGCCGACAGGTTCCTAGTTATGCAACCCGCGGATAGCGGGTTGCGAGACCTCAGAAAACGAGCAGCATGCCGTTCTGTGTGTCAATTGTTTGCGTCTTATACTGGAATCCGATGCTTGGCGTACGCTTGCCCCATGACTAGCAGCCTGTCGGACTTAGGGGAGAAATATCGAATATCGAATAAGGAATCATGAATCATGAAGGTAAGAGGCCGGCAAATGATCTTCACTTCATGATTTATGATTCCTTATTCGGTATTCTGCGGTTCTGCAGCCTGGTCGGCACAAAATCCGTGCTGTTCAAGTGCTAAGTCCGACAGGTTCCTAGCGCATGCCCGTGGCGGCGGAGCGCCAGTTCGTAGTGGCCGAGGCAGAGGGCGGCCACGGCCCGGGCGGGCACGAAGGCGGGGTCGTGACGCCAGCGCCACGCGCGATCAAAAGCAGCGGTCGCGGCGGCGAAATCTCTTTCCCGCAAGGCCCGACACCCGGCATTAAAACATTGTCGCGCGGCGCGGTCACCCGCCTGCAGGGTGGAAAGATCGCAGCCACAGCGGGGGCACGTCTGGCCGACCTTCTCCAGCGTGCGTTTGCAGGTGGGGCAGTTGTTCATTCGGACTCCAAGTAGAAGAGGATATCTTCCAACTCCTCTATGGCCTTGCCCACAGCCGCATCGTCGCGCGCTTCGCGCGCAGCCGCGAGTTGCGCCAGGATCCGGTCCGCATCGGCCTGATCCGCCGCATCCATCCTGGCGCGTGCCTTTGTGATGCGCGCCAGCAGATCGGCGCAGTCGTCGGGCGAAGGCTCTTCGGTGGTAAAGGGCGCGCCGTCGTCCTCGGACGCGTTGGCGTCGCCATCCTCCCGCGGCGCTGACGCGAAGAGTGCGGCGACTTCCTTCCGTGATTTCTCGAGTTGTGCGGCATCGAGCTTGGCCAGAGCATTTTCGATGGCCACCTCTTTGGAGAGGCCGGTGGCTTTCTCCGTGGCGGTCACACGCAGGATGCCGTCCAGGTCCAGGGCCATGTGCAGGACAATCTCGTTACCTTGGGGGACACGGGAAAGCCCCTTGATCTTAAACCGGCCAATCAGGGTATTTTCGCGAGCGTCTTCGCTTTCGCCCTGGAAGATATTGACCTCCACGGCTTCCTGGTTGTCATAGCAGGTGTAAAAACTTTCCGCGCGGCGGACCGGCAGGGGCGCCCCGGAACGAATCACGGCGGCGAAGCGGTATTCGCAATATTGTCCGCGCACCTCACCCAGGCAGGACGTCCCGAAGGTGTACGGCGTAATGTCCACGAGGATGCGCTGCTCGGTCGCGCCCATCAGGCGGGAGGCCATGACGCCGGCGCCGTAGGCCACGGCCAGGTCGGGGTGCACGTCGGTGCGGGGGCGCTTGCCGAATTCACGTTCCAGCAGGTTTTGCACGGCCGGGATGCGGGTGGAGCCGCCGACCAGCACAATCTCGTCGATCTCGCGGGGCTTCATCCCCGCATCGGCCAGTGCGCGATGCACCGCGGCCAGCATGCGCGCCAGGAACGGCTCAAGCAGATCTTCGAACGCGAGCCGGGTGACCTCCTCGTCGATCCGTTCCATGCCGCCGCGCTCCGTCGGCAGTTGGTCTTCGAGCAGGCGCGCGAAGGTCTCGTCCGATAGATGCATCTTGGCGGTTTCCGCGGCGCGGTTGAGGCGCAGGCCGGCGGTCAGGGTGAGCAGGGCCGGCTTTTCCTGGCGGCCGTAGAGGCGGTCGGCGATGCGGGTGGCCAGCGCGGCATCGAAATCGTCGCCGCCGAGCTGGTTGTCGCCGTGGCTGGCGATCACTTCGACCACGTCGCCCTCCATGCGCACAATGGAAACGTCGAACGTGCCGCCGCCAAGATCGAAGGCCAGGACCGTGCGGGCGCCGTGCTTGTGCGCGGCTTCGTAGGCCAGGCAGGCGGCCGTGGGTTCGTTGATGATGCGCAAGACTTCGAGACCGGCGATGGCACCGGCATCGCGCGTGGCCTGACGCTGCGCATCGTTGAACTGCGCCGGCACCGTGATCACGGCCTTGGAGACCGGGCGACCCAGTCGTCGTTCAGCGCGCTCCTTGAGCTGGCGCAGGATCATGGCGGAAATCTCCTGCGGGCGGAAGGTGCGCTCGCCCAGCGTCAGCAGCGCATCCGTCCCCATCTTGCGCTTCACGGAACGCACGGTCCGGTCCGGGTAGAGCACCAGTTGGTTGCGTGCCTCGACGCCGACCAGCAGGGCGCCGGTGGGGTCCAGTCCGACGCAGGATGGCAGGATGGCGGTGCCGTTCTCCTCAACGGTCTCGACGCGTCCGTCTACGAAAACAGCCACTTCGCTGTTGGTGGTTCCCAGGTCGATGCCAATCACGGGATCTGCGTTCATAACGCTTTTGATACCTCCACATCGGCGGTTTGCAGCAACTGATCTTCGCGCCGCCAACCCTGGCGCACGACGGTTACAACGGTTCCGGCAGGCCGGTCCGCGCTTGTCACGGTGGCCACGGCCCGCATCCACTTCGGGTCGAAGGGATCGCCGGGTTCCGCCACAGGGGCGATGGACAAGCGACGCAAGGCGTCGTCGGCCTTATCGAGAGCCATTTGCGCGCTGGTCGTCCCTTCCTGAAGCAACTGACGGGCCACACCCAGCCAGGGCCAGGACGGCAGCGTGCGCCGGCGGGCGGCCCGGACCGTGTCTTCGAGGGCGGCGCGAATGGCAAGCAGCTCCGTCAACACAGCGCCTTGTGCTTCGCGACGGGCAACCGGCAGTTGGGTTTTCAGGTCGGCGGTGGTTCGCGACAACCGTTCGTTCTGCTCGCGCAACTCGGCGCGCAGACTCTCGGCCAATGATCCGAGCTGTCGTTCTGCCTGCTGGCTGGCGCGCCCCACCAGGCGGGTCTCCTGGCGCAGGGCCGCGAGTTCGCCGAACAGCGTTTCCAGGTCCGGCTCCGCTTCGTCCGGTTCGTCTACGTCCGGTTCGTCTGCATCCGGCCCGTCTACGTCCGTCTCGTCAGCATCCGAGGTTGAGTCGGTCGCTTCGACATCCGGACTTTCGTCCGCGGGCGACGCTTCCGCTTCGTCATCCGTCAGGCTGTACAGCCAGGTGCGGAAATCAGTCAGAACGTCCTCGCGCCAGTCGCCCGGCGTTTCGACGACAGTTTCCGCCTGAGGCTCCAGAGGGATCTCCGTTGGCGTCATGGTTGGTTCGTATTCGTTTCGATCCACAGGGATACTCCAGCTCGGTGTCGCTCGACGGTGACCGGTTTGGGCACCAGATCGGCCATGTGTACGCCAGGCTTGTTTCCGAGCATGCCAAAGAGGTGCAGTCGGGTACGCGCCAGCTCAGTTTTAATCAGTTCGTATGCCTCGCAGACCCGTTGGAACTCGTCGGGTTTTTGCTCGGGCGGATAGATGCGAATCTTCTGCAGGTACGCGCGGCGCACCTCTTCGTCGGTTGCCGTCTCGGGAACGTCCAGGGTCAGGTAGGGATACATCATGGTTACCACAACTCCGGCTGTTTGATATCCGGTTCGGGCGCAGGAGGCGAGGTTCGCGGGCGAGTCGCGCGCTGTTTGCGTTTGAATTTAGACAATAAATCAAAGCCGCTGCGCTGCACCTGTTCCTTTCTTTTCAGACGGTCCGGTACGTCAGCCCAGGCGCCGATCGCAATCTCCTGTTCGATTACGCGAGCGCGGAACTTGTCGGTCAGACGCGCTTCCTGACGTTTGAAATTGGTGGTCACATGAAAGTAGCGAGTAAGGGCTTCGACCGTCTGCACCGCCTCCATGCGTCCTGACGCATGCGCCAGGTGGTCTGCTACGGCCAGGCATTCATCCACACGGTCAGCGACCGCATCGAAATCCGGCTTGTCGTCGGGCGGCATTAACAACGGATCGTAGAGCAGTGCGCGGTAGGCGAGGTACTCCGGCGTCCGCGCATCGCGGCGCGCCAGGCCGTTGCCGGTCAGCGCCCAGAAAAGCGTGCGGGCTCCCTGTTTGGACAAGAGCTGGGGGTTGAAAATCCCTTGCAGGAGAGCCCACACCGCATCCGCGTCCGCCGAGCGATCCCGACAGGCGGCTACGATGACCGCACCGATGGGAAACTGATACTTTAAGGACCAGACCACATCCGGCAGTGCGGCCAGCTTGGCAAAATCAGACACCAATTGCGCGGGTGCTGCCAGAGCCTGTGCCGCCACGCGTGCATCGACTTCGGTCAACTCCGCCGACACTTGCGCGCGCCACTGACGCTCCAGCACGCATACAGCCTGGTATGCCCAGAGCGGATGTCCGGCGGCCTCCCAAGCCGCACGTCGCGCCACCGCATCGCCACCGCTTCGCATGGCACACATCCAACGCAGCGTGGCGCAGGTAACCCGAATGAACTCAGGCGCATCCGGGGTGATTTCGTCCAGATCCTTTTCTGCGGCGGCATACATCCCGCGGGTCAGGCGCCCGGCGGCGCTGTCGAGGCGCAGCAGCGGCCGCAGGGCCTCAACCTCGGGCCGGCCGCGAGCCACACTTTCCAGCCGTTTGAACATGGACAAGGCCTTCTGTGGCGTTCGATTGGCGCGGAAAAGTGCGGTCAACTCCAGCATCGGCGTAACATCCTCTGGAAAAACGCGCAGCCACTCTTCCAAGGCGAATTCCACGTCCACTTCATTGTGCTGCGCGGCGGTATGCCAGTGGACGAATGTTTCGCGCAACGGGAAGCACTGCGCGCTCTGTTGCCAGAGCTTCGCTGCTTCACGGCAGGCATGGGCCACAGTCTCGTTCCTACGCATTCTGGGCACGTCGTAGTAGTCATCGTCATCATCGTCATCGTCGTCATCTGGATCGCCACCATTCCGCGTCAGACGGATCGTGGCCAGCCGGTCGTAGATCAGTGCCATGGCCAGAGGCGGCGGCTTGCTGAACTGGATGACTTGCTCCCAGTCCTCGACACAATCGCTGTCATCCCAGTACAGGAACTTGGCCAAGCTTGCCGCAAACTGCGGATTCCGCCGGAAGGATAGATATAGTTCGTCCGCTTTATTGAACGATCCGCGCTCCTTGCAGATCCGGTTGATCGTGGGGGTGGCGGCCAGCAGATAGCGCGCCGCCATTTCGCTGAACAGTTGTTTCCGTCCGGTCCAGATCGGCTGGCGGAACAGCTCATCTAAAAGCTGTCGCGACTCAGTTAACTCGCCAGCTGCCAGATGCTGGTCGATTTGCGCCAGTGCTCCATGCAGCGACGGTGCAACGATCTTCGCGTGCAGGATCCTTTCGCGGGGGGTGCACGGTGGCTCGCCGGCCAGGATGCGGCGCAGAATGTCGGCAAGCGGACGCACGGCGCTATCGGTTGCGATCCGGTCCAGGAAGGCGGGCGCTTCCACGTCGTGGCCTGCATATGCAGCCTGCAAGGCCTGAATGAACAGCCGCCAGGCAATGAACGGCGAGCGCCTTCCAACCACCTCCGGGAGTCGCGCATACGCCTCAGCGCTGGCACCGCTCTCCACTTCCTCCCAGGCCCTCAAGATGGCAGCGGCCGCAACCTTCAACGCATGCCCAGCCGTCAGGTGTGGGTGCTGGGCCAGCGGGCGCGGATCGCGGCAATCGCGGCGGATCCAGGTGTCGACCTCTTCGGTCAACGCCGCGTCCAGTCCGTAACGGGCCAGGAGGCTGCCCGCCCCGCCGCCTAATTCTACGAGCAGGGTCGGACGGCTGGAAATCAGCGCGGCAACCTCTGGCTGTTGCGTGGCCAGCAACTGCAGCAACTCTTGCGCCGATTTGTGCTGCGCGGCCGCGAGCATCTCGGCCATGCGAACCTCGTAAGCGCGAGCCACGAGCGAGGTGTGTTGCGGGCCGTAGGCGGGATGTTTTCGCAGCAGCTTGGCCAGTCCGAGTGCCTTGTGCCCGCGCTGTTGCTCAACCGCGGCCTGCAATTCAACCAGCAACGACGCCAGAGAATCCGGCGCGACTGTGTCGGGCTTGGCAGCAGACCCTTGCGTGGTTCGATGATTCGACATGTTCAGTGAGACCCGGATTAACACCTGTGCGCATGCGTACCAAAAAAGTAGAAACGTAACTGTTCAGGTGATACAGGTCGGCGGACGACTACGGCGACGACTACGGTGGACGAATTCGGAATTCCCTTCGTTATCCGTAGTCGTCGCCGTAGTCGTCCACCGGTGTCTGACGTCGCGAGACGTGTCCTGCGCAATTACGTATAAACTTTACCGTGCGCGGCATAGAGGTACAAGCGGAAAAGCGCAGCCATGGCGGGAGACCCGGTCATTTCCCGGAATGCCAACTTTCGCTTCTTTGGTGCGAGACTGTATTTTTGCTGGAACCGACGCCCCTTTCTCGCCTGCTGCAACTTTATGGTCGCGCATTAATTGCGTTAATTACAGCATCAGGTGCTCCGGAATCCTGTTGCAGACCTGTCGAAAAACAGTATGCTTCTTCATACGGGACGGGGACGACCGGTCCATACGAAAAGCAAGGGCTCGGCACCAATCAAATCGCAGGGAGTTCGTCAAAATGCAGTGGTTATGTGCACGGTTGACGTGGTTTGCAATGTTGCTTTTGCTTGCGAGCCAGGTGTTGGCAGAAGATCTCCGGCAGCAATTCGGCACAAAAAGTACTGCGTGCGCACAGGCGCTTCTGGATTCTAACACGTTCAAACAAGCAGGTGATTTAAAAAGCGCGCTCAAGTCGGCCGAGGACGCCGTCACGTTCGATCCTCAGTGCGTGAATGCCTTGGGCTGGCTTGGAACCATGAAGATTGAGCAGGGCTTTGTCGAGGAAGGGATTGAATATTGCAAACGGGCGGTGGCCCGTTCCCAGCAGCAGTGGAATGGTCAAATAGACAATTTGGCCGCAGAATACTGCATAAACCTGGGCCTGACATTCATCAAACTGGGCAAACTGGATGAGGCCTTTTATTGGTTCTCCAAAGAAATCCTGCTCGATCCGGGGGATTATCACAAGCAGAACTGGAAGGCGTATCGGAACATGGCCATTGCTTCGATGAAGAGTGGCGACGCCCTGTCCGCGGCCATGCAGGCTTCGCAAGCCAAACAGGCCGCGCCGAACAAGGTGGAAGATGAAATGATTCAGACGTTTACTTCGCAAATCGAACCCTCGGCGGTAGCCTTCAAGCTGCTCACACCGGTAAAGGCGCCGTCACAGCCGCGTGCGAAGCGAACCTCCAAGGGCTCACTCAAACGCCTGCCGAATCTGGAAGCCGCGCTCAAGCAACTGGAACACGTGACCGGCATGGCTCGCATTTGCGAAACCAATGGCATCTTAGTTTACAACAGCACCACAAATATCTGCGTTTTCGTCTCCGCAACCGCGCGGACGGTCAAACCGTTCGCTCTGCCTGAGCCGATTATGAAGGCCACAGCCCCTGGGAAGACAATCTTCGCGATAACGGTCGCCGGAACATCTCTGCTCGAGATCGGTCTGGACGGAAAACTGATCAAGTCCTACCGGCTGCCCGGCAAAGCAAATGATGTTGCCATTTGCCCGCGTACGGGGATCGCATTTCTTTCTATTAATGACTCGATCCATCTTCTCAGCCTTGAATCAGGAAAGACCGTAGAGACCGAGCTACTCGGTCAGCTTGTTGCCTGCGATCCTGCACAGCGGATCGTTTACTCCGCCTACAAGCGCGGTTCGCAACCCAGAAGCGGTCAAATCCTCATTGGCGGGCGGCCGGTGTTATTCCACAGCACGCCTTCATCTAAAGATGACTTGGATCTATTGTTTCAAGGCGTCTATTATAACAACGGCAAAATCATGCTGTGTGCGGTTCGGGAAAAGGCCGCATGGAATGGCTTTTCGCTGGATGTCTCCCCGGATGGCGACCTTGTGACGGTCACAGGCGGCGGAGGCTATCGGGGTCCGGACGGTGATGGATACGGCACAGGGGTTCTGGTCAGTCAATCGCTGGGGCAGTTGGAAGGGTTCTACCCGTGCAGTGCGTACTCCAAATCAGCGCAATTCAATCCTGTAACAAAACAACTGGCTGTGATTGGAACCGCGGACATCCATGTCTACAACCTCGGATCACAACCCGCCGCATTTACCGAGAAGGGATCATTTAGCGGCGTTGCAGGCTGGAGCCCGGACGGTTCTCTGCTTCTAGCAGGTCTGGACAAGGAAGGCATCCGTGCGTACGAGAATTCATTGAATCCGGAGGAGGAGGAGGCGTACCGCAAAGCACGCACGCAAACACGAGACGCGTCGGCTGGCCTGCAGGCGCGAGCAGAAGGTCCTGCCGTCGGCACTGCGGAGTCGCGCAAGATGCCGGAACTCGCGCAGTTCACTCCCGCAACAACGATCGGCGAGGCCAAAGTGAAGGCGAAGGCAGGGGCACAATCCGCGACGACGTCGGGGCCGCCCCTCGTGACGGATGTTGCGATCTACACGAAGGATTCCGCCCTGCTCACGAAGGTCAGCAGCATCCTGTCGAATTTAAAACCTCAGGATGTCGGCCTGGCCGTCTACCAGCTAAAGGGAATTTTGAAGGATAGGCCCGGCTTCCCTCCGGCCACATGCGCCTTGGGGTACGCGCAATGCGCCAACAACAATGCCACGGAAGGCATCTCCCTGTTGATTGAAGCCGTTCGCGCGGATGCCGGCCAGAGCACAATCACGTCAGAAGCCTTGTTTTATCTGGGGGAAGCCTACCTGAAAGCAGGTCGTGAAGCCGAAGCGCTTGACTGCCTGGCCACTGGTTTGCTGGCCGACAAGGACCACGGGATGACCATTCAACTGGTTACGCCGTTAATGAAGAAACACGGCATCGTCTACCGGGGCGGTGACGAAACCGCGCCACTGGGAGCTAACATCCCCGCGGCGGCATCAAGCGCACCCAGACTGGACTGGCCAGCGCACCGGAAGTCCGAGAAGCCGCTTTCGACAGAAGAACTGTTTATGCTTGTGGCTCAACGGACCGCCTCCATCAAGACCGATTCCGGCCATGGATCAGGCGTCTTCATTACCGACGACGGGTATCTTCTAACCAACCAGCATGTGGTCCAAAACCGCAGCCGATCGATCGAGGTCACCATGTTTGCGGCGAAGAACGGGAAGGTCGAAAAGGCCGGCGTCAGCAGCGCCAGTATTGTCTATGTTGACCGGGAGAACGATATCGCTCTTCTGAAAGTCAACCAGCCGCAAGCGGGACAGAAGGGGCTTTCTATCAGCAAGGATGCGCCGCCCACCGGCATGAAAGTTTTCGCCATTGGCTCCCCCGGCATGAGCGAGCGCGTGCTGGAACAGTCTCTTACCGAAGGCATCATCAGTTCCAACCAGCGCATGCTGGATGGACAATCCTGGTTGCAGCACAGCGCCGCAATCAATCCCGGTAATTCCGGCGGCCCGTTGGTGTCCCAGTATGGCGAGATCGTTGGTCTTGTTACGATGAAAGCCAATCTGGAAAACGTTGGGTTTGCCATTCCCGCCGCACGTCTCCGCCAGATCCTCAATCCGCGCTGAATTCAGCTACTTTAGGAGGTGCACCGTGATCCGCTATCTTCCTCTCGCGAGCCTATATCTTATCTTCGCGTTCCCGTCCCTGGCCGAAGATATGCGCAACGATTTCGGCACCCGAAGCACGGTTTGCGCGGAAGCCCTTGACAAAGCCATACGGTTGAGCGGCGAGAAGCAGCAAGCCGCCGCGCTCCAACAAATTCTCAGCGCCGTCAAAGCGGATCCGAAGTGCGACTTGGCAACCTATTGGCATGCCAGCATTCTGATGGATATGGGAGATTTCGACCAGGGCGTAGAGATTGGAACCCGAATGGTTGAAGCAGCCCGCGTAAAACCGGAGGGGCCGCTAAGCTTAGTCCCTGTCAGTATGGCGATCGACATGGGCCTTGCGTACGGCAAGTTGGGAAACCTTACGGAATCCTCATACTGGCTCAGCCAGGCTATCCTGCTGGACATGAAGGACGCGAGCAGTTCCCAGTGGAAAGCCTACCGCAATATGTCCATCAATTCGTACCGCTCCGGCGATGCGCTCTCGGCCCTGCTGCAGGCCTTGAAAGCCAAGGAGTTGGCGCCCACACGGGTTACGGACGACATGCTACGCGAAATCGCAAAAGAACTTCGAAGTGGCCAGCCCTGCATTAACATCCTCTCTTTCAACAGGTCGCCTGTGCCAACACAGCATCCGGTGCGTGCCAATCCCGCCAAGATGACCCGAAGCGCTGAAACCGAAGCCAGACTGGAACAAAATTTCAAACTGGCGGCCGTAGTCTCGATCCCTGGAAGAAAACTTGTCTATCTCTTCTACAAAGACCTGCTACAGGTCGACGCGATCGAAACCGGATCCGGACAGGTCACCAAAATCCAGATCAGCGCGCCGGTGGCCGCGGCCATCGGTTCTCCGGACACCCTCTTCTTATGCAGTGCCAAGGCGCCGACACTGGAAGCTCTGTCCTTGGCAGGAAAGCCTGTTCGCTCGTACGCGCTTCCTGGCGTGGCCACATCCGTCGCTGTTTGTCCGCTGACGCAGCAGGCCTTCCTTGCCATCTCGGATCTCATCCACGTTCTTGACCTGACCACAGGCAAGATACAAGCCACCGATCTTGTCGGTCAGGTCGTGCGCATCGACGCACCGCGCGGACTCGTTTACTCAACCTTCAAACCGGAGGACCGGCGGGAACCCAATCACATGTTCATCAATGGGCGCCCGGTGTTCTTCAGTTCTGTCGGCGACATGTTCAAGGACCAAAATGTCATATTTAAAGGCGCCTACAAGCGCGGCGGGTTAACCGCCGTCGCGGCAATCCGTACCGAAGCTGCGTCCAACGGCTACACGATGGACGTTAGCAGAGACGGCCAATGGATTACCGTGACGGGCGGCGGGGGTTACCGTGGGCCCGGGGGACTTCAGGGATACGGCACGGGCGTTCTCTTCGCCGACGATATGGCCAGACTGGAGGGCTTCTATGGAATCAATGCCTATCCCCAGACCGCTGTCTTCAACCCGGTCACCGACCAACTTGCGCTGGTCGCGACAGAGGAACTCAAGGTCTTCAATCTCGGCGCTGACAAGGAAGGGTTCCAGGCCGCGGGCAAATTCTGCTCCGTGGCCCAATGGTCACCGGACGGAGCTTGGCTCTTTGTCGGCAACAGCGAAAAAGGCTCACGCGTCTATCGCAATACGCTGACAACCACTGACGAACAGACCTTCGCAGTCATTCAGCGGGCCATCCAAGCCATGGATCAAAGTGCGGCGGCATCCAACCAAGTCGCGACCGTGCGCCCCGTCGCCCCCGCAGAGTCGCGCAAGATGCCGGCACTCGCGCAGTTTACACCCGCTACGACTCTTTCGAGCGCCAAGGTGAAAGCGGCGGCAGGCTCAAAATCCTCTACGCAGAGTGGGCCGCCCTTCGTAACGGATGTTCCGCTGTATGCAAAAGATTCCGCGCTCCTCGCAAAGATCCAGAATAGCTTGTCGGATTTCAAGAAACAGGAAGCAGGCCTGGTGGTCTACCAATTGAAAGGCATCTTGAAGGAAAAGCCCGGTTTCCCGCCGACCACGTGCGCCTTGGGGTACGTGCAGTGCGTCAACAACAACGCCAAGGAAGGCATTCCCCTGTTGATTGAATCGGTTCGCACTGATGCTGGCCAGAGCACAGTTACGTCGGAGGCCTTGTACTATCTGGGGGAGGCCTACCTGAAAGAGGGGCGTGAGGCCGAAGCGCTTGACTGTCTGTCCTCTGGGTTGTTGGTCGACAAGGACCATGAAATGACGATTCAGCTGGTGACGCCATTGATGAAGAAACACGGCATTGCCTACCGCGACGGCGTCGCGAGCGCTCCGCCGGATGTCAACACTCCCGCGACAACGTCAGGCGTTCCAAAGTTAAACTGGCCACCACACTGGAAGACCGAGAAGCCACTTTCGGCGGAAGAACTGTTCGAGGTTATAGCTCATCGGACCGCCTCCATCAAGACCGATTCCGGCTACGGATCAGGCGTCTTCATTACCGACGACGGATATCTGCTAACCAACCAGCACGTAGTCAAAAACCGCAGCAGTTCGGTCGATGTCACCATGTTTGCGGTGAAGAACGGGAAGGTTGAAAAGGCCGGCGTCAGCACCGCCAGTATTGTCTATGTTGACCGTGAGAACGATATCGCTCTTCTGAAGGTCAATCAGCCGCAAGCGGGACAGAAGGGGCTTTCTATCAGCAAGGATGCGCCGCCCACCGGCATGAAAGTTTTCGCCATTGGCTCCCCCGGCATGAGCGAGCGCGTGCTGGAACAGTCTCTTACCGAAGGCATCATCAGTTCCAACCAGCGCATGCTGGATGGACAATCCTGGTTGCAGCACAGCGCCGCAATCAATCCCGGCAATTCCGGCGGCCCGTTGGTGTCCCAGTATGGCGAAATCGTTGGTCTTGTTACGATGAAAGCCAACTTGGAGAACGTTGGGTTTGCCATTCCCGCCGCACGTCTCCGCCAGATCCTCAATCCTCGCTGAACTCCAGCCGTCTCGTGCAGTGCCCCCAGAATGGCATTCTGGTAGTTTTTTGAGATCTCGCAACCCGCCTCCGCGGGTTGCATAACTAGGAGACTGTCGGCAGGAAGTACTAGAATGATCCAGGGCCTAAATCCGACAGTCTCCTAGCGCCACCGGGCAACCTTGCGCAGCAGCGCTTCGCCTTCCTCGCGCGAGTTGACCCAGGTCGAGATGTAAAGCCCTTCGGGGCTCAACTGCTCCATGCACAGGTCGTACTCGTCCGGCTCCAAAAATATTTGCAGCCCCTTCCCTGCGGCCTGACAACGCTGGTAGACCGGGATCCAGTCGGAGGCTCGGCCATGGCCGGCGCCGTAGACCCACTGGATTGCGTTCAGTTCCCGGATCCCCAGCAGGCTGTCCAGATGCCCCAGGGCGTTTGGGCCATCCAGGTGGTAGATCGAGGCTTCCAGCGCACGGCACTCCTCAACCAGCCCCGGCAGGAAAAATTCGTTGAACATGGCCGGCGAGACCATGCAGGAGAAGTCATTCGAGGGGACGTACCACTTGCGCGTGGACACAATCCCCGGCCACGAAGTAATGGCCTGGCCCGCCGCATGCACCCGGCCCCACGAAAGATCAAAGACGCGCAGGTAGATGTCCGTGACCCGGCGCACCAGCCGCTTGGCTTCATCCGGCGATTCGATCAGGTCGATGTTGAACTGCTGCGGGTCGCGAAATGCGGCCGCGGCGTCGCCGCCGGGATGGAAGTCGGTCAAGCCGGTGTAGAACTTGCCGCGCCCCTTGGCCAGCAGGATGTCGGTCAGGCTGCAGACCGCGCGCCAGTAGGCGTTGGCCGGATCAAAGGCAATGGCCTCGATGCCGCTCCAGTCGTGGAGATTCGGGTGCGACCAGGCCGTAGCCTCGCCGAACTCCAGTTCCATGCCGAGAAAACCGTTGAAGATCTCGGGGCCTAGGTTCGGGAAGGCGGTCGGCAGCGCGTCGCCCAGATACTCCCGGTTCATGGTGTCGGCCAAGGCGCAGTCGGCCACATACTCGAAATCCATCCACCGGTCCCGATGCGTGGCAAACGTTTTACCAGCCGGCCGCGGATAGCGCGGATCGCTCTTCGGCGCGCAGATGCAGACCACGGGACGATCGAGGATCGCCCGGTCCCAGAACGCATCCACACGGGCCAGGCGCTGTTCCCAGTCCGGAATCGCATCAAGGCCCATAAGGGGAGATTTGTTTGTAGAAGCCATGGTTGCACCATATCCGTTTGTCGTGACGCCGTAAGGCGTTCCTGCGTCCCAATGAGAACTGCTCGACTTTTACCGTCCACTGCGTAGCCCGCGCGACGGAGCGCGCGGGCCACCTGAGCCTTGCGCTCTGTGCCCTCTGTATAACTCAGCGCCCTCTGTGTCCTTTCACTCTTCCACCCTTCCAGTCTTCCATTCTTCCATTCTTCCCGTCTCTCTCCCCCTCACATCGGCGCGTCAGGTCCGATGGGCATGGCCTGGTCGCCAACCTGCACGGCGTCGCCGGAAAGCACCAGGGTCTCGGCCACAATCACCTTGAAGCCGTGCGGGTCCAGCACGGTGCAGCGCACCATGGCCGAGCGCCCGCCGTCCAGTTGCTTTAGCCAGCCTTCATCCGGCAGCTTGAGACGGACCGTGGTCCGCTGGCCGGGCGCACACTCCACCTTGACGTCCGTAAAGGGGCGGATACACGTCATCCAGATGCTCGCCAGCGCAAACTGGAAGCGCAGCGTGCATTGCGAGAGGTCGATGCTGTTGTACTGGTTCTCGATCTCGAAGTTGATGTCGCGCTGCCCCTTCTGCCAGGCCAGCCGCTTGGGGAACTGCACCGGACTGTACGCCACCCGCATGGCCCAGAAGAACGGCTTGGGTGTCAGGTCGGCGCACATCACGCCCCAGTCGTTATCCTCGGCCAGACGCATCCACACCCAGGGGTTCTCCTCGGCCCGGACGGAGACCGAAGCACAGATCCAGGGGAAGAACGCGCCGCCGAGGCAGGTGGGTTCGCTGCGCATGAACCCCCACTCGCGATCCAGACGGTCCTGGAAGACCTGCAGCGTGTTCTTCCCGGTGAACGGCGACTCCGGCACGTCGTCGATGATGCTGGCATACGGCGAGTTGAGCAGATCCGGGATCATGTTGAAGAGACACCACTCGGAGCTGAACCAGACGCCGCTCCAGCCGCGGGCCAGTGCCTGCTTGCGCGTGCAGATATCCAGCTCCCCTTCCCAGCTGCGCGGATTCTCGAAGCGCCCGGCCTCGATGAACCCCTTGGGGATCTGGAACGTGTAGTGCGTATCCGCAATATCCCCCACGCGCAACTCAAAGACGCCCTTGATCTTATTGGCAGGGCCCGGCGGCGGGAACATGGTCGGGCGGCTGGGATCGAGCTGCTTGCAGAACTGGTCGTAGATCCGCAGGTGGTTCCATCCGTCGTCCGCCACGGCCGCGCGCTCCGGTATGTTCTCGTTGCCCACGCTCCAGACCATGAGCGACGGGTGGTGCCGGTCGCGGCGGATGCCGCTTTCAATGCGCTGCAGCGCCGGGCCAACCCACTCCGGGTCATGAATGTAGTTGGTGCCCCAGTCGATCGGCAGCTCCTGCAGCAGGTAGAACCCCATCTCGTCGCACAGGTCGCTCAGGTCGCGCGGCCCGAGGTAGTGCGTCCGGATGCAGTTGACGTTCGCCTTCTTCATCATCCCCAGGCAGCGGCGCAGCCATTCGCGCGGCGTGTGCAGGCCATGTTCGGGATGGAACGTAAGGTGGTTGACGCCGCGGAACTTGATGAAGTTGCCATTCAGCCGGGGCCCTGTCGGCGAAAGGTCGAGCCGCCGGAACCCGGTACGGTACGTGATGACCTGATCCTCCTGCCCCGGCACACGCAACGCGATCCGGACCGTGTAGAGATTCGGGCACTCGTCGTTCCAGAGCTTGGGCGCGGCAATGGCCAGCTTGACGGCCATCTCGGCGCGTCCGGCCGGAGAAACCGAGACCGGCTTCTCCACCTTGGCGGCAACCTTGCCTTGCTCGTCCAGCAACTCCACGGCAACCGTGGCCTTGGCTGCGGACCCATGGCTGCGGACCACGACCGTGCCATCCACCGTACCTTTGTCAAACTTCGGGTTCAGCGTGCTGATCAGGTGGTAGTCCTCGACCATCACCGGTTCCACGGCAAAGAGGCAGGCGGACTGGGCCAGCCCCGCGAACTCCAGCGAATGGCGCACCATGTCCATCTTGAGGAACTTGTGCTTGCGCAGCAGGCGCACGGCCACCAGTGCTTCCGTGCCCGGCGCCACCTTGCGCGTGACATCAAACTCCACGGGCGTCAGGCCGCTGAGCTGTTCGCCGAGCAGATCGCCATTCAGGTAAATACGGCCGGCGGGGTAGATCGCGTCAAAGCGCAGGATGATCCGCTTCCCGCGCCACCCGGCGGGGATCCGCACGCGGCGGCGGATCACGGCGCCATCCTCGTCGTGGAGGTGCTCCATGGTGATCCGGTTCCAGTTCGCTGCCAGCGGCTTGCCATCCGCCTCCGGATCGGCGTAGAGCACCTTGCCGGGCTGTTGGACGGTCTCCCAGTTTGTATCCACGCTCTGCACGGAGACCAGCGCAGCCTCGGGCTTCTTGAACGGCCAGCGCACCACCTGCCACGCCCCGTCCAGCGAGAGCGACCGTCCATCCGGGCAGGGCGTCTGCCGCGAAGGCGTGATGGGCGTGCTCTGCCCGTTGGCAAACCGCATCTGCGTGGGCGCGGTTGCGGTCAGCTGCAGGTCGGTGATCTTCTTTCCGTCGACGATCATACAAAGCACTCCCTATACCGGCGCCCCGGGAACATGTCCACGGCGCGCCATCCTGTTTTGGAAAAGCAAAAGTATTGCAGGATTCGCCGGGGTTGGCAATCGTCGCGTTGCAGCATGTCAACGCGGGTGGGGGGCGCTTCAGAAATTCATTGACCTTCACGGTAGGGACGGCTTTACGCCGTCCACTGTCTGGCATTTGCGGGCAGGAGCAGGTGCTATTCATTTGGAACTCAGCCAACCGCGCGGCTGCGCCGCGAACAAACACTCGGGTAA
>JBAXVM010000349.1:0-2311 GCA_037129105.1 bacterium | reverse complement strand
GCGCGGAAGCCGGCGTCCTTGATGGCGTCGCGATGTCCGCCCAGGAAGAGCTCGGCGTCGAGCGCGCTGCGCTGGTCGTAGAGGATAGCGGTGTCGGCCACGAGCTGGTTGGTGAAGAGCGCCTCGTGGCTCTTGAGCCAGGCGCCCAGCTTCTGCTCCACCTCTAGGTTTGGATAGAAGGCGTCCTTCTTCAGGTTCATCAGCCAGGCGCCATACGGCACGGCCAGATTGAACCCGTGCGCGAGCGGCTCCAAGCGGAACAGGATGTAGGTGTCGTGCTTGGCGTTGTCGATGTCCTGCATGATCTGGAGGACATGGCCGTTGGGATCCTCGATGAAAGACCCCTCCTTGCCGCCGAAGAAGGCGTGGCCGTAGCGGTAGAACCCGTCCTGGCGGAGCCGCATGTCGCCCTTCTCACCGATGATGTAGTCGCAGTGCGGGCGCGAGGAGGTGCCGTGCGGCAGGCAGTTGTACATGTTGGCGGTGACCATCGCGGCCTTGCCGGTCTTTTTGCGCGAGTAGGCGCGCACATGCTCGGCGATCTCGGCTACGTTGCGCTCAATCCCTTCGCACTGGAACTTTACAAACGCCTTGAACAGGGGGATCGAGAAACGCAGGTCCATCTGCGCGCCGACGAGATCCTGATCCGTGTACCCCGCCTCCTTCAAGAAGACGCGGTAGTCGAAACTGTCGAGGTCTATTTTAGGTAGGGACGCCTCTCCGAGGCATCCGCGGACGGGTCGGAGACCCGTCCCTACCTGTGCCTGATCCGGGATTAGGTGCGTCCACTCGGACGGGTTCTTCTTCAGATAGGCGCGGAACTGCTTCATGCAGTCCTTGCAGAAGCAGCCGGCGTTGTGCGCGCAGTGCAGGTGCGCGTCGAACTCGTCGATGTGCACGCCGGGCGCGCCGGCATCGATCATGATCTCGATCTCCTTGCGCACATACTGCATGAAGCTCGGCTTGTTGCCGCAGGGGGTGTAGCAGGTGTGGTCGTGCCCCGGCACCAGCAGCCAGAGGGAGGAGATCGGTTTGCCGTCGAGTGTCGTGGCGCGGAACTCCTCCAGGAAGTCCTTCACTAGATTGCCGTCCGAGTCCTTGATGCCGTTGGGGAAGTAGTTCTTGATCGAGGGGAAGATCTTCGGGTAGCGATCGGTGGAGAGCTCGCGCATCCCGACCCACCCCTTCTTGCCGACGCCGCGCAGCTTGTTCAGCGACAACAGCTCCGACTCGTCCTCGCTGAACTCCGCAGGAAACTCCCAGAGCTGCGCCTTCCAAATGACGGCAAAGGGGAGGATGCCGCGCTGTTTGCACTCGGCAATGAACTCTTTGTCATTCAGATAGCCGTAGAAGCGCAGCCGCGCCGGGATGGCCTCGTTGGCTTCCTTGTCCAGATACTGCATGCCGATCGCGCCGCTGCCCAGGCACGACCAGAGCAGCATGTTGCCGCTCATGTCCACGATGTCCTGCACCTGCTGCAGTCGCTTCATCGGCATGCTGGGGTGGTAGTTCCAGTCCTGACGGTACCAGCACATGTAATGCAAGCCACGGATCATGATGCTTTCTCCAAAGGTGTTTTCGCCAGCCGAAAAGATGACACAGCGCGCGGTGAAAGGCAAGGCAGGGGAAACGGCGTGGGTTGTGGGCGGGCACAAGTCAGAGTTGACGCTCAGGCGCTGTACATCTCACGTTTACTCGATTTGTGTTTAAAACAGGGTGGCCCGTGCGCTCCGCGCGCGGGCAGATGCGGAAACAGCGGCGGCCCGGCTACAGCCCGCGCGCGGAGCGCACGGGCCACCTTCCCAAAAGCAACCGCAAGACCCAACTACGTCAACTCTGACTTGCGCCCGGATTGGCATGCGCACCGGCGTCACCCGGTCACCCAGTCAACGCGTCATCCCTAACGCCGCACCTCGGCTTTGCGAAAATCCCGCGGGTTGGCGCCGGCCAGGTGCGAGAAGATGCGCGAAAAGTAGCCGGCATCTGCATAACCGCAGCGACCGGCGATCTCCTTGATGTTCCATTGGGTCGTGCGCAGCAGGTGCCGCGCGAGGTGACAGCGCTCCTGGTTGATGTGCACGGTCAGGCGCAGGCCGCTTTCGCGGTGGAAGCGGTTGGAGAGGTAGTCTGGCGTGCAGCGCAACTGTCCGGCCAGGTTTTGTACGGAGAGGCGCATGTCTGCCAGCTGTTCCTGCACGCTGCGCCGGCAGCGGGCCACCAGCGCGGACTCCGTGTTCGTGGCTTGCAGGTCGCTCTGTTTGATGAGCGACTGCAAC
This sequence comes from bacterium, assembly GCA_037129105.1. Taxonomy (GTDB): domain Bacteria; phylum Verrucomicrobiota; class Kiritimatiellia; order RFP12; family CAIWXQ01; genus CAIWXQ01. The sequence continues at coordinate 35 of JBAXVM010000349.1, read as the reverse complement.
AGCCCCAGGTGTGTCAGCAGCAGACCCTGCACCAC
>JBAXVM010000348.1:0-2313 GCA_037129105.1 bacterium | reverse complement strand
TGAGGTCTCGCAACCCGCTATCCGCGGGTTGCCAACTAGCAGCCTGGTCGGCAGAAGGTTTGTAGTTCCAGAAGGCTAAGACGACAGGCTGCTAGGCGGTCTTGAGCAGCGGCGTGACACAGCCGGGATTCTCAAGCTGGGCAGTCACGACGTCCTTGGTGATGCGGATGTCGCGCAGCGATTTCTCGCCCGGCGCTTCGTACATGATCTCCAGCATCAGGTGCTCGAGGATGGCGCGCAAGCCGCGTGCGCCGGTCTTGCGCGTCCGCGCCAGCCGGGCCATCTCGCGCAGGGCGCCGTCGGTGAACGACAGCTTTACGTTTTCCATGGACAGCAGCTTCTGGTACTGCTTGACCATGCAGTTCTTCGGCTCGACCATGATGCGCACGAGGTCTTCCTCGGACAGTTCCTGCAGCGATGAGACTACCGGCAGGCGCCCGACAAACTCCGGAATCAGACCGTAGCGGATCAGGTCCTCCGGCTCCACGGCCAGCCCGCTGACCGACAGCCCCGCAGGAGGCTTGGCCAGCGGGTCCAAATACCCGATGATGCGCTTGCCCTGGCGCTGCCGCACAATCGAATCGAGGCCAACGAACGCGCCGCCGCAGATGAACAGGATGTTCGAGGTGTCGAGGCGGATGTATTCCTGCTGCGGGTGCTTGCGGCCGCCCTGGGGCGGAACGCGGGCAATGGTGCCGTCGAGAATTTTCAGGAGCGCCTGCTGCACGCCTTCGCCGGAGACGTCGCGCGTGATGGAGACGTTCTCGGTTTTGCGCGCGATCTTGTCGATCTCGTCGATGTAGATGATGCCGGTCTCGGCGCGCTTGGCGTCCATGTTGGCGGCCTGTAGCAGATACAGCAGGATGTTCTCCACGTCTTCGCCGACATAGCCGGCTTCGGTGAGCGTGGTGGCGTCGGCAATGGCGAACGGCACATCCAGCAGGCGCGCCAGAGAACGCGCGAAGAGCGTTTTGCCGCAGCCGGTGGGACCGATGAGCAGGATGTTGCTCTTCTCGATCTCGACATCGGCGAACTCCGCGTTGTCGCGCGGCTGGGTCAGGCGCTTATAGTGGTTGTGAACCGCGACCGCCAGCGACTTCTTGGTCTGATCGTGGCCGATAACGTACTGGTCGAGAAACGTTTTGATGGCGACCGGGGCGGGGACCTTCAGCGGGCGTGGCGGTGTCTTGGCTGGCTGTGCGCCGCCCTTTTCGTGCACCTCGGCGGGCGACAACGGCGGTTTATCCTGCTCCAGCAGGTCGCGGCAAATCACAACGCATTCACTGCAGATGTTCACGCCGGGGCCGGCAATCAGTCGGGTGACGGTCTGTTCTTCCTTGCCGCAGAAGGAGCAGGTGGCACGTTTTCGGGTGGTGGGTGGCATTACGTTTGGCTCCGTGGCAGGTGGCAGGTGGAGGGTGGCAGGTGGAGGGTGGAGGGAATAGGTATTAAGCTAAGAGCAATCGAGCTGATCCAACATCCAACGTCCAAAGGAAAAGCAGCCGCAACAGGCCTGTCTCGCTACGCCTTGGGCACTGCGATCTTCTTGGTCAGGACGGTATCGATCAGGCCGTAGCTCTTGGCGTCCTCGGCGGACAGGAAGTAGTCGCGCTCAGTATCCTGTGCGACGGTCTTGACGTCCTTGCCGGTATGGAATGCCAGGATCTCGGTAAGGCGGTCCTTGAGGCGCAGAATCTCCTTGGCCTGGATGCTGATATCCGTGGCCTGTCCCTCCACGCCGCCCATGGGCTGGTGGATCATGATGCGGGCGTTGGGGAGTGCGAAGCGCTTGCCTTTGCGTCCGGCGGCAAGGAGCACGGCGCCCATGCTGGCGGCCTGGCCCACGCAGTAGGTGGCCACATCGCAGGAGAGATACTGGATCGTGTCGTAGATGGCGAGCCCGGCCGTGACAGATCCGCCGGGGGAGTTCACGTAGATGGCGATGTCCTTGGCGGCATCCTGCGACTGCAGGAAGAGGAGCTGCGCGATGATCACGTTGCTCACATCGTCGTTCACGCCGGTGCCGATGAAGATGATGCGGTCCTGCAGCAGGCGCGAGTAGATGTCATACGCACGCTCGCCGCGGCCGGTGGTTTCCACTACGATGGGAACCAGCATTTGATTGGCATTCAACGCTCTCATATCGCTACCCTTTCGCACAAAATCGTTGTCATACATCACCGCACAGACTGTAGCCGACGGCGTGCCGAGATGCCAGCACGATTTTACGGGGCCTACCTGCAATTCATTGACCTTCTTGGTAGGGACGGCTTTACGCCGTCCATTGTCTGGCATTTGCGGGTAGACGGCGTA
>JBAXVM010000347.1:0-2334 GCA_037129105.1 bacterium | reverse complement strand
CCACGGTGAATGTGTTCTCTTGCCGGAAAGTCTGCACGATCTTGCCCGCCTGATCGGCGGGTATCGACATGCCGTAGTTCATGGCGGCAGGGATGAACGCGCCGACGCCGCCGGCAAAACCAAGGAACAGGCGCATGACCTTTCCCACCTGTCGTTCCTGCTTCGTCAACGCCTCCGGTGCCTTGTTGTAGACCGGCGCGGCGTCCAGGCGGTAAATGTCCTGGCCGTCCGCGAACGCCTGCACGATGTTCTGCTGCCCAGCCAGCCAGACGGGTATCCGTGCTTCGATGCTGCTGTAGTCGCCGTTCAGCATCACCTTCCCCTTCGGCGCCGACAGTGTGCGCCTGGACATGCGGGCACAGAACGGCAGCACGTCACCGAAGAACATTCGGATCAGGTCCGGATCACCCGTGCGTCCCACCTCAATCGCGGTTTGCAGGGACAGTTCCGCCAACCGTTCAATTTCGTGCTTGTCTTTTTTGGGGTCTAATTTGTTCGCGTCGGCCACTTCGTCTTTGTTGGCCACCACGTCGCGCACCATGTTGTGGCCCTGCCAGCCGGTGGACGACCAGCGCCACGTCGCCTGCGCGCCCATCAGCACCAGAGCATCCCGCAGGCGCCCGTCCGGCCCGGCGTAGCGCAGCATGGCACGCAGCTTGCGCACTGACGCCTTGGCTGCCTCTGCCCTGATCTGGAGCGCCCGCTTGGCGTCTTCAGGGATGCCGGCCAGCGCCAACAGGTTGGCGATGTCGTTCTTGCGCAGCCGGTAACCGCTGTCCTTTTCGTCGGCCGCCTCGGTTTCGTCGTCTTCGGTGGTGTCTTCCACCGCCTTCGGCACATCCTTACGAGGGACCGGGATTCCTTTGGCCAGGAGCCACGTTTTCAACGCCTCCACCTGGGTGGTAGCGCCCACCTGCCCGTGCGTCAGGTCCAGCATTTCAGCGTCCAGGCGGACAGTCTCCAGGGCGGCGGCGCGGGCCAGACCCTTGGTCAACTCCACGTCCAGCAGCACGCCCCGGTCGTTAATTTTACGGTCAATTATCGGCATGTTGACCCAGGGCGCGCTTTGCGGCCACTGCGGCAGACGCATCAGCGTCTGTTCTTCCATCAGCACGTCCTGCACGCACCGGTCAGACAGCCATTCGATATCGGCGTCCGTCGGTACCGGCGTCTTGTTCGCGTTCGTGATGCGCATGAGCACCGCACGATCCTTCAGGTTCTCTTGGAACCCGACACCGACAGCGCGCGAACACCCTTCCAGGCTACGCGGCAGGTTCGCCGCCGCTGCCATGTGCATGCTATCTAAAAACGTATCGTCGTCTACCGGAGGAAAACCGTACCGCTTTACCAGCACTTCAGCCCATGCGTACCGATCAAACTTTAATACGTTCCACCCTGATAGTTTACCTCCGTTCTTAACGTGTCCGATCAATTCGTACGGGAGTGGATCACCCCGCTGCCACACGCGCGGAGTGTCAGGCGAGCCGATAGGATGAAAAGCAAATAGCAGCACATCAGTGCGCGGGTCTGCGAAATAGCCCCTGGCTCCAACCGTTTGCAGCGGCTGATATGAGTGCGTTTCTACGTCGAAGCTATATACTTTCATGGCTGAACGTATTTCCATATTTTTCTTGATTTTATTTTGCTGACAATACTTATGTCTACACCAAAATCATTGGCTATGTGTTTGTGCATCCTGTCGTCAAGCAGTATTAGCCGTGCGCGGGCGGCGTCTAGTTTTGTGGTGTGTATTTTAGGTCCGCGTGCCTCACGCCCTTTACGGCTGCGGTCCTGCATGTTCTCTAAATGCGTACCCAGAAACATATGCTCTGTGTTTACACACCCCGGCCGGTCGCACGTATGGCACACGCACAGCCCCGGGCACAGAACATGGCCAGCATTCTGCATCAACACGCGGGATATTTTTACGTACTTAGGGCCGCCGTGCCCTATTCGGGCGTAGCCGCATGCGTCGTGGCCACCCAGCCACAGAACGCACCCGCTTTCATCGGGCTGCATTAACTTTTCGATACGGTGTAAAAGCCGGGGTGTAATGTTTATCATACATGCAAAGAAAAGCCGGCGCCTATGACAGCGCCGGCTTCCCTTCTCCCGCGTCAGGCGCCCGGCGGCACGGCGTTCGGCGGGGGCCATCCACACGCACCTGCCGGCGCCATCGGCGGGATGTGACCACCGGGCGTGGCTCCCGACGGCACAGCGTAGCCCGGTGCAGCAGGGGGCTGCTGCATCGGCGGCTGTGCGTACCCGCCCGCCTGCTGCGGTGCCATCGGCGGGGGTGCAGCGTAGCCCCCGGCGGGAGCCTGCTGCTGGGTC
>JBAXVM010000346.1:0-2344 GCA_037129105.1 bacterium | reverse complement strand
CAGGGCGGTTTTTTTATAATAGTGAATAACATACTATAGAATGATTTAAGTGGTCTTTCTGGACATTTGCTGACTGCCTGCTATGGTGCTTGTCATTATGGCAATCAGCACCGAACCTACCGGGCAGGCAGTCCAGGTCACGCGCGTGAGTGTCCGCCCGGTTGCCTCGGGAGAGCAGGGCGAGTGGGAGCGGCTGATGGACAGCCAGCACCTGCTTGGTAACGCGCAGTTCTCCGGCCATCAGATCAGGTATGTGGCGGAGTGCCGCGGAAGAGCCGTGGCGCTGCTGAGCTTCAGTGCCAGTGCGTATCATGTGGCTGACCGGGACCGGTGGATCGGCTGGTCGCAGGAGCAGGCCATGAAGCGGCGGCACTTCGTGGTCCAGAACAGCCGGTTCCTGATCCTGCTGACCGATCCGCCCAAGAACCTGGCCTCGCGTGTGCTTTCGCGGTGCGTGAACCGCCTGCCGGACGACTGGCGCACGCGCTTTGGCTTTGTGCCGGTCCTGGCCGAGACGTTCGTCGATCCGCTGCATTTCCGCGGGACCAGCTACAAGGCGGCGGGCTGGACGGAGGTAGGCAAGACCCGGGGGTTCCGCCGCGACGGCCAGGAGTTCTACCGCGAGGATAGCACGCCGAAACACATCTGGATGAAGCCCTTGCGTGCCGACGCACGGGAACTGCTGCGCTCTGAGACACTGCCCGAGGACTTGCGCGCCTTCGAGAAAGTATTGCCGGGGAAGCGCGTGGCGGCTCGTCTCAAGACCGCTGGACTGCGCTCGCTGTTTGAGGCGTTGAAGCAGATCGACGATCCGCGCGGCGGCCAGGGTAAGCGCTATCCTCTGGCCTGCTGCCTCTCGATCGTGGTCTGTGCCGTGCTGGCCGGGTGCAATGGCGTACGGGAATGCGCGGAGTTTGCCGCCACCCTCTCGCAGTTGCAGCTCGAAAACCTGCGCTGCTGGCGCCACCCGGAGACGGACCGTTACGAGGCCCCGAAGTACGGCACGCTCTGGCGGACGGTTCGCGGCACCGATGCGGAGCAGTTCGAGCAGATCGTCAACCAGTGGTTCCGGGACGAGAAGCGCCTGCCGACGGCGCTGGCGCTCGACGGGAAGGTATTGCGGGCCACCCTGCAGAATGAAGAGGGCGGAACGGCTGCGGTCAGCATGGTCTCCCATGCCGACTCCCCCCTTTTTTCGATCAGGTCCTCACTTCCGCCGCAGGCCAGGAGATCGCCGGGGCGCAGGAACTGATCGCCGGGGCCGGAAAGCTGCCCGGTTGCGTTCTGACCTTCGACGCGCTGCATACGGTCCGCAAGACTTTCGAGATGACCGTGGTGGGCAACCAGGCGGATTATCTGGTGTGCGTCAAGGGCAATGCCGCTGATCTGCGCCGGAGGGTCGAGCGGGCACTGCAGCATGGCAGCAGGCAGCTTCAGTGCGCCCGGACCGTGGACAAAGGACACGGCCGTATCGAGACTCGCGACATCGAGATGACCTCCACCACACCCGCCCAGACCGACTGGCCCCACACCCACACGGTGTGCCGTGTAACCCGGCAGCGCGAAGTCCGGCGCAGAGGACAGACCGTCAGTACCTCCTGCGAACAGGTTTGCTATATCGCCAGCTTCGCCGCGACCACCCATACCCCCGAACAGGTCCTGAACCTGGTCCGCGGACACTGGTACATCGAGAACGGACTGCACCACCGCAAGGACCGCAGCATGGACGAAGACCGCAACCGGGCAGCGCGCAAAGGCTGCGCGCGGGTCATGTGCTGCATCCGTTCCATCGCGGCACTCGTTCTGGGCAGGGCGAAGGAGTCCCTCAGCGTGGTTCAGCGCCGATTCTCACGAAAGGTCCATCTGCTCCTGGGGCTGCTCTCCTGCCACAGCGTCGAGGAGTGGGAACGGCTGTACAAGCCCTACCGGCGGGCCTGAACCGCAATCCCTCCACCCTTCATCCGGCCGCACACCGTCCGTCGGCCCAAGGGTAAACTGTGCTCCGGCCATGCACTGCAACGTCCGGACCGGGCGCTCCAGCACGAACTGCCTCTCCGCAAGCCTCGGATCGCCCCCGCAATCACCCACGTCATGCTCCCAAAGGCGGTCGCAGACCCAGCCATCCCGGCCTGCGCGGTTTCTTGGAACAGCCCTGGAATTGCCCTGACCCGGTAGGCAGCCACAGGAAAACGATCTATACTACCCAACAAAGTGTCAGAGACAAGGCTTGCTGAATGCTCGGGCGCGGGTCCAGGGGATCGAAGCGGGGGGGGCAACCCTGGCCTTGCACGCAGGGAGTTAGACCGTGAAAGTTCTGGTTATCAACGCCGGCAGTTCCTCGCTG
>JBAXVM010000345.1:0-2363 GCA_037129105.1 bacterium | reverse complement strand
ATCTGCGGACAGTTCATAATGCGCCAAGTCAATTTCCGGACAACGCTTGCATCCAATGGTGTGAGGTAAGGAAGTCTGATATTAGCTGATGTCCAGTGCTTGGAGGGGGATTCCCTTTGACTAGCAGCTGGCAATCTGGTCGTTTTTTGAGTTCTCGCAACCCGCTATCCGCGGGTTGCACAACTAGGAATCTGTCGGCAGTTGGCACCGGAACGATCCAGCGCCTAAGCCCGACAGGTTCCTAGGGCCACAGATTGCCCGGATAGATTCCGGCATCAACCAGTTGCCGCACAGCTGCGGCAGAGCGTGGCTGGTCTTCGCGGTAGGTGACGCCGAACCATTGACTTTCCGTAGGCAGGACGCGCACGTCCGCCCGCCTCTGCTGCACAAGTTCGTTCACCACCGCCGGAATGTACCACTCGGCCTTCGGGTTTGCGGCGTTCGCCTGCAGCCAGGAGGGGAAGAGCGCCTCCAGCTCATCCATCAACTCGCGGGTGAACCCCCAGAAATTCATGGAGACGCTTTCCCGTCCTGTCAGACGCACGGGGGAAGTTTCGTCCTCGCGGTTTTCCGCGCCGCCAGGCACAGGGAGAATCCGGGTCATCTCCCGGACGTCCTGCAGCAGGCCATCCGGCGCGACGCAACAGATGCCACGTGCCACCGTGCCATGCTCCGAGAGCGTCTGGTCCAGGCGATACCCAACCATGGCAAAATGATGTCCCGCGCTGCCGGATGTCCGGGCGTTCCGCAGAAAAGTCCCCAATCGGACAAAAGCATCCCGGCCGTAGAAATCGTCGGCGTTGATCACCGCAAACGGTGTGTGGACCGCCTCCCGCGCGGCGCGGATGGCATGCGCGGTGCCCCACGGCTTGGATCGGTCGACCGGCACAGAGAATCCGGATGGAAGATCGTCCATGGCCTGGAAAGCGTATGCCACGGCCACGCGCCCCTCGTATTTCCGTCCGACCGTCTGCCGGAAGTCCGCCGCAAACTCGCGGCGAATTACAAAGACCACACGATCAAAGCCTGCCTGGAGCGCATCGTAGACGGCGTAATCCATTAACGTTTCGCCGGATGGCCCCACCGGTGCCACCTGCTTCAGGCCGCCGTAGCGGCTGCCCATGCCGGCTGCCAGAATCAGCAACGTCGGATTCATGCCAGTTCCTGTCCGCAGAATGCTGGAAAACGGGGCATCACCCCGCGATTTTTACGAGATGAAAGTTCTTCTTGCCGGCGCGAAGCACCGCCACACGATCTTCAATGAGATCATCGGCTGCCACGACCTGCGCGATGTCCACCACGCGCCGGTTATTCAGGTAGAGGCCGCCTTGCTGGACCAGTCGGCGCGCCTCGCCCTTGCTGGCAAAGAGCCCGGCCGCGGTTGCCACATCCAGCACGGGTTTGCCAACCACGGCCTCGCGCAGCAGCTCCGCAGAGGGCACATTGGCAAAGATGCCAAGCAGGTCCGTCAGCGACAGTCCGTCGAGCGCGCCGCCGAAAAGAACTTCGCTGGCGCGCTGCGCCACGGTCACGCCGTGTGCGCCATGCACGCAGCGGGTGACTTCTTCGGCCAGGACGCGCTGGGCCTCGCGCTTTTCCGGCGCAGTCTTCACCTGTTCTTCCAGCTGGGCGATCTGCTCCAGCGGCAGGAAGGTGAAGATGCGCAGGTAGCGCGCGGCATCGGCGTCGGCGGTGCGCAGAAAGAACTGGTAAAAATCGTAGTACGAAGTCTTGCGGGGATCGAGGTAGATGGCGTTGCCTTCGCTTTTGCCGAACTTGCGCCCCTGGCTGTCACACACCAGCGGGATGGTAAGCCCAAACGTCTCGGCACCGCGCAGGCGGCGGATCAATTCGGTGCCGGCCGTGATGTTCCCCCACTGATCTGAGCCGCCGAGCTGCACGCGGCACCCCTCGTGATCGTGCAGCCAGAGGAAGTCGTAGGCCTGCAGCAACTGGTAGCAGAACTCGGTGAAGCTCATGCCATCTTCCGCGTCCAAGCGCTTCTTCACGCTCTCCTTGCCGAGCATCTGGGTCATGCGGAAGTGCTTGCCGATCTCGCGCAGGAACGAGATGAAGGTGATGTCCTTGAACCAGTCATAGTTATTGACCAGCTTGGCCGGCGCCGTGGGGTGGCTGAAATCTATGAAACGGGAGAGGTTCTCCTGAATTCCTTCCAGGTTATGCCGCACCTCTTCTTCGGAAAGAAGCTGGCGTTCCGCTGACTTGCCGGACGGGTCGCCGATGAGACCGGTGGCGCCGCCTGCCAGCGCAATCACGCGGTGGCCGGCGCGCTGGAAATGCGCCAGCGCCATGATGGCCACAAAGTTGCCGGCCTGCAGGCTGGAACTGGAAGGATCGAAGCC
>JBAXVM010000344.1:0-2391 GCA_037129105.1 bacterium | reverse complement strand
CTCGCACTGTAACGTGAATGGCCAAAGGAAGCCGGAGCCCACAACTGGCGGGCGAAGTGCACAGCAGTTCACTGGAAATGATGCTGATTGCCCAGGTCACAGTAATGTTTCCCAAGCGTGCACATCCGGCCATAGATCGTAGATTCTTTTTGCCATACCCGCCAAAACATGTCTTTTCACGACCTGATCTGGCGTTGTGCGTGGCGCTAAAATAGTCACGACATGTTTAGATATTGTGAGCGTGAAACTAATTGTTTGTTTCATAGGACAGCGACAACAATATCAGACAACTTTACCTCCCGAAAATTAGCGTGACACCATTTGCTGGGTTTTTAGAACTCGGTTTGTTGTCCGCAGATTACGCAGATCTTCGGGTGAGATGTGATAGCAAGGCGAAAAGCATAGAACCTAATTTTTCACCACGAAGGACACGAAGAACACGAAGGCTATCGCAATTAACGAATTCTTCGTGTTCTTCGTGTCCTTCGTGGTGAGGTAAGGAGGTCTGAATATGAGGTTCTTGCAAAACCCGGCTTCTGTAGCGGCGGTCTCCGACCGCCGGGCGGCGGGAATGTCAACGTTTTGAACCACTCAAAGCCCGACGCGGGCGTGAACATCCGCGATAATGTCACACGCGGCGTCGGGCCGGCCGAGGGCCGCAGCACGTCTCGCCAGCGCCTCTAGCGGTGCGGCCTCGCCCAGCATCGACCGGAGTTTCCAAGGCGCATCGGCCACTTCATGCAGGCGCATGGCCGCCCCGTTTTCCAGCAGCCATTCCGCGTTGCGCTGCTCCTGCCCCGGGATCGGGTCCACGATCAGCATCGGTCGCCCTTTTGCCAGCGTTTCGGCGGTGGTGAGACCGCCTGGCTTGCTGATCACCAGGTCAGCCGCGTCCATGAATTCGTCGATATTTTGCACGAATCCGTGTATCGCGGCGACCAGGCGCGTGCCGGCCACGACCTCGCGTGCCGCTTGTTCCAATTTTGCGTTGTGCCCGGTGATGACCACGAATTGACAAGGTGGCGGATCCACGGCGCAGGCCTGAAGCAACGCCACGGTTGGTCCGACACCGTATCCGCCACTCAATGCCAGCGTCAATGGCAGGTCAGGCCGCAACCCCAGAAGTCGGCGACCCTCGCTCGGCGTGCACCGCCGGGCGAACGCGGCAAGAACCGGAATGCCCGAGAGGAGCACCTGGTCCTTCGGCTGTCCCTTACGACAGAGCTGGCGGCGAGATTCTTCGGTCGCCACATAATACGCGTCAACCCCCACGCCATACCACAGTGCGTGCACCGCGTAATCGGTCACGACGCCGAAGAGCGGCAATGCGCAGCGCTTTCGCGATCGCATGCTAACGATTAGTTCCAGCGGCAGGAAGTGGGTACAGAGTACGGCATCCGGCGCCTCCGCACGCAGGAACCGGTAAAAGGAAACCGCGTTAAGTTGCTGAAAACCGGCACGGACGTGACGCGCGACCGGACGTTGCGACTCGCGGTCGGAGAGGGCGTAGAGGTATCCCCACAGTTCAGGTGCGGTTCGCACCAGGTTGAGATAACCGTTAGCGTACGTGCGGCGGAAGAGCTCTGGCATGAAATCGAGAATGTCGCGGACAACGACCGTATCGCCGCGCATGTGCGCAGCCTCACGCAGCGCCTCGGCCGCACGCGCATGGCCGCCTCCGGCGGAGGCATGGAGGATCAGCAGCTTCACGGCGGTTCCTGTCGAGCCAGCGCTGGACGGGCCGCGAAGGACCATCCCAGCAACCCGCAGCCCACCGTCACGCCTACGAGATAGTCCACCGGCACCCCCAGCAGCCAGTGCGGATGCCAGGGCGCCTGGGCCGGCGAGAGCCGAGCCAGCCCGTACGCCGGATTCAGGGCAAACCAGAGCGCATCCTCGATGATCCAGAACAAGGCCAGGCAGCCGAGTACGCGCGCTTCCAGGCGCCACGACCAGCGCAAGGTGAGAAACAGCGGCAGGTGAAATACGGCCGCCATAAAGCTGAAGACAAACACGTGGTAACCGGTTACCTCGCGCCCCCCGAACAGCGCACTCAAGACGGGGTGGTCGACGATGCGCCAGGTTGGCAACCCCGCGGCCCAGCCGCGCGCCCCTTCGATCTGGATCTCGGCCTGCGCAAAGAGTATGGCCAGCACCACGATCCAGGCAAGTAAGGCTGTGGCGCGCGCCAGCGTCTCCAATTGCCACCGTCCGACATTCATGCGTTCTTCCTTTCATTCGGCACGACAGGCCAGCGCACGATCTCCATCCGCCCGTCGTCGTTCTCCACAATGGCCGTGCAATTCTCCACCCAATCACCGGTGTTATAATAATCAGGCGCTACTGGGTTTGTGGGGGGATTTCTCATTGAACGGGTAGCGGGGTCATGTT
>JBAXVM010000343.1:0-2400 GCA_037129105.1 bacterium | reverse complement strand
GCGGGCAGCGCGGGGCCATCGGTTGGCGTGTCGGCCTTGTTGAAACGCATGGCCAGCGCGGTGCCGGTCTTGCGCACCGCGAGGGAGTCCGAGGTGTTGCCAGGGCCGAAGTGTACCAGCCCGACCTCCTGTCCGTCGGTCATGCCGACCAACTCCAACCGGATCGTGACCTGCGCCAGGATGCGGCGGGTGTGGCGCTGGCAGATCACGTTGCGGGTCTTGAAAAATTTGCCCGGTTCGAGCTGCGAGAAGGCATGCATCCGGAGGAAGCCCGGACGCTCGGTCAGCGACCACTTGTCCGCGCGCGGCTGGTGGTTCCAGTGCCAGCGCGGATCGAGCACCGGCTTCTTGAAATCATCGCTCCCCTGTGGCGTGCAGGCCGGATACCCTGCGATCGGTTTCGGTAATTGCCACTGCATGCGGCCGTGGCCATCTTGGATGTTCACGCCGGGGACAGGCCAGTCGTCAATCCATGTCACAGGCAGCAATTCAGGCAGCCGACCATCCGCAGAGTGGTAATTGAGCTGGCCGATCCAGAACCAGCGGCCGTCCGGGGTGTCCACGAAACCGCCCTGCCCGGGGATTTCCCGATTCTGCGCGTAGGCCTCGGCGCCGACCGGGCCGAACTTGAAGACCTCATACTTCCCCGGATCGCCCGGTTTGCCAGGCGTGCCATCGGGCTTGACGCCATAGATGTGCTTGGACCGGAAGACATAGGTGCCGCACCCCTGTCCGGTCTCCAGGAACTCGATGTGCAGCAGGTAGTAGTAGCCGTTACGTTTGAAAATCTTGTTCCCCTCGGCGGAATTGAACGGCACCACCATGGTGCCGCCTTTCGGGTAGGCGTACGGCCCTTCGCCGTCGTTCATGTGGTCCACATCAGCATCGAACAGTTGCGAGCCGTCGGGCGCCATCTCGAACAGATAGCTGAACCACTGACTGCCCGGCCGGCTGGAGATCAGGTACGCCTTGCCGTCGTCATCCCAGAACGGGCATGGATCGGTCCAGGCCGTGGTGCGCAGCGGCTTGCCGTTCTTGTCCTTGATCTGCCGCACCTGCCACGGGCCGGCCGGGTTCGTGGCTGTGCAGACGTAGAACCCTTCGCCGGTGTAGCAGTTCACAAAGACCCAGAACTTGCCGTCGTGGTAGCGCAGGCTCGGCGCAAAGACACCGCCGCCATAGCGGTCCATGCGGTCCCAGTTGAATTCCGGCGCCAGCACGGAGATATCGGGGATGGCTGCGCCGATGGTCGTCCAGTTCACCAGATCCCGCGAATGCAGGATCGGCACGCCGGGCGACATCTGGAAGGTGGAACTCGCCAGGTAGTAGTCCTGCCCGACGCGAATCGGACAAGGGTCGCTGTAGTCAAAGGCCAGCACCGGGTTGCGAAAGGTCCCATCGCCCTGGTCGCCGGAAATGCCGGTGTGTTTGTTTTCTGCGCTACAAGCTTGTGCGGTCATTTCAGCGTCCCCTGTCACGCCACCGGATCGACCAAGCGCCGACTGAGACTAGCAGCCGTATGCACGCTGACGACCAGCGGTTTCATGGGCAAGCACTATACGCGGGCGGACGGATGAAAAGCAAGACAGGGGCGGAGGAAGCAGCAGTTCGAAATATGGCGACCCGAATGCCCTTACGGGCACACTACGAACGGCTATTTGCCGGTTCTAGGCCGTTTGTAGTGACGCCGTAAGGCGTTTTGGCGCCATCATGCGAACTGCTGGAGGGAAGTTGTAGCAACGCCTGAGGTCAGCAGGTTGGTTTTTTAGCTACGGATGTGCGCGGATGGCCGCGGATGGAGAGGGAAATTCCGAATTCGTCCACCGTAGTCGTCGCCGTAGTCGTCCACCGACCCGTACCGCCTGAGCAGTTACTTTGTCACCGATTCGGCAGACGCGTACGGCGACGATTGCGGCTTACGATGAAGGATCTCCGCCCGCCCGTAGCCCCGGCCCGCCCCGGGCCGAGGGCGTAACGTCTTCATAGAGCCTATCCGAAAACCTCGCCTGCGCTTGCGGCGGGTCCGGCGGCCCCGCCCTACCACTGCAAAGGCCACATAAACGGTAGGGACGCACCTCCGGGGCGTCCGCAAGAAAATGTGCGCGGCATGGTTTTCGGACAGGCTCTTAATCTCTAGTCTTAATCTGTCCACCGGCAAAACAAAGACCGAAGATTAAGACCTGAGACAAAGACCCGGGCACATGACGACCGCTGCCGGAAAGCGCGCTCCACCATCGTAGACCGTACTCGTCGACCGTACTCGTCGACCGGCCATGCGCGTTCGGTGGACGAGTACGGGCGACGATTACGGTGGACGATTGAACTGGATAAGCCAGGTGCCCGGGCGCCACCATCGTCGTCCGTACGTGGAAGAGACGAAGAGGAAAGATGAAGTAGAAA
>JBAXVM010000342.1:0-2405 GCA_037129105.1 bacterium | reverse complement strand
ACCGCCACGGACAACTGGCACAGTTCGCAGGCGCGCACCCGCACGGTCGCTGAAGTCCGCGCCGTGCTGGACATGATCGCACAGGACCTGCGGCAGGCTGTGGCGACCACCAATTTTCCCATTACCATCGACCATGCGCCTGCATCCTACGGATCTACCAACAGCGCCATCCAGTTTGTCCAGATCCTCCCGGCATCAGGCACCAACCAGTACGCGATCGCGGCGATCCGTTACGACGTACTCGGCTCCAACAACACGTTCCGCCTGATCCGCTGGAAAGAGCCGCTGCCGCTCGATGCCTCCGGCACGCTTCCCGGAACGATCACGGACAGTCAGCCATTCGGCACCCCCGCGTCGCTGGCAGATGGCCTGGCCGCCTTCCGCATTGCAGCGCCCGCGGAGGCCGGCATCATCCCGGCCGGAGCACGGGTTCCGCCGTACCTGGACATCTACCTGGAACTGCTCGGCGACGAAGACCGCCGCGCCGCCGCCGGCCTATCCGGCACGCCGCAGTTGCAATTTGTCGAGCGCCACGCGTTGCGCTTCTCGCAGCGCGTCTTTCTGCCCACGGTAAACAGGTGGAATCTGCCATGAGACTGTCAGGATCCAGGGTTCAGGGTTCAGGGTTCAGGAAAAATCGCGCTGCGGGGCAGCGCTCCTACACCACGACAAGCAACCCGACGACCACGACGGGGCGGCGCCCCGACGCCACGGCACGCATCCCAACGGCCACGACGGGGCCGCGCCCCGACGCCACAGCACGCATCCCGATGGACACGACGGAACGGCGACCCGACGCCACGGCACGCATCCCGACTGTGGGAGCGCTGCCCCGCAGCGCGATCCCCCGCCCCAAAGGAATTCGCACCGCGAATTCCTCTGGCGTGGCCCTCATCCTAACCCTCGGCCTGCTGGCGGTCATTACACTCGCCGTGGTCGCCTTTGTGGTGACCATGCGGATCGAGCACCTGGCCGCGCGCAATACATCCAGCCGAACAGCCGCCCGCCAGTACGTGGAAGTCGGACTGGCCGAGGCCATGGGTGCCGTGAACGGCACTTTGATCTATAGCGCCTATCCGGTACAAGGTTGGTCTGTCACAAACACACCGGAATGCCTTTATGCTCCAGCTACCAATGCCCAGGGTATCTATCTTTTCCGGGGCGCTGTTACGAATCTCTTGCCCGGCCTGCTGGCACAACAAGCAGCACAGGCCTATTGCGACTGGAACATAACCATCACCGAAACCAACACCGCTACCGGTAATGCCGGCATTCAAGCCGGCCGCGTGTCGTTCCTGATTGTCAACCTCTCCGGCATGATGGACGTGCATGCGCTCGACACCAATAAGCTGGCCGCATTGGGTGAAGGACTAACTGCGTACAATCGGATGAACCCCACCGGCGCCTACCAGCGCGTCTTCCTCACGCAGCCGGACCTCACAGCCGCCAACAACGGAGCCGTCTCCAACCTCGTGACCTTCTCCTACGATCCCGGGCCCGAGGTTTTCTTCGCGTACACGAACCTCCCGTCCATCGGCACGTACGCCTTCGGCGGCATGTTGTCCAACCGCTTCAACATCAACTCGGCAACCCAGTATGTCGGCAACTACGATTCCGCCGCATTTCAGGCGAATTGGCTCACCCCGGTCAGCAACTTGCTGGCTGATGCGGGTTTGCCTGCATCGGACCAAGTCGCATGGAATATCCTGAACTACCTCGACCCCGGCCGCACTCCTGTTGTGGCGGCAGGATCTCCACCAGCCTATCGCACCGGGTATGGCGTAAAAGACATACCGATGATTAACCGGGTCTCCCTGGAGCCAATCAATGCCAATCCGGAATATGGTGTTTCCGTAGAGTTATGGTACCCGTTCGTGCCGAATCCCGCGCCCGACAAGGTTTGGCTCTGGGTTGGCGTTTACACGAATGACTCCTTTTTAGCCGACGCCCAAACGGCCATTGCTAATCTGGGCGATCCGCCGCTCTCGCCCATGAGTTTCAAAGTGTTGGTGCCCACACAAATGAACTACGGCGGAGCGGCAGAGTTTTACGTCGGGGCCACAACTAATCTGCCCGCCCCCCCCCTGCCGATCTCATTCAAGGAGCTTGTCCCTTTCCCCCTGCCACCGACAACCGTCTACCATGTCATCGGGAAAGATTACCCGGTATGGATCTGGCCACGAGTGTACGTGGAAGACGCACCCGGCCATTTGGTTTGTGTCGATGAAGCGCTGGTGTGCGGGAACCTACCGACGCGATGGGAAGGTGCGGGATGCATCCAGTACGGCGATCCGCGCACGAACCAATGCGGCGCTGCCATGGTCGATGCGACCAGCGGCCTGACGCTGGTCGCAACTAACGCCAACTGCTCCATCCCCAGCCTGCCGCTGGTGCATGCCGACGCG
>JBAXVM010000341.1:0-2413 GCA_037129105.1 bacterium | reverse complement strand
GGGTCGCGGCCGTGGCTGTTGCGGTAGTAGTCGTGGTTCCCGGTCGGCAGGGCGATGTAGCCGCGCCCCTTCGTGGGCTGATAGTGCTTCTGGTAGATCCGGAGGAACTCCGTAATATCGCCCTCCCCCGCACGCTCAAAGAAGACGTGCGGCCGCCGCGCCTTGCCATTCAGCGCGTAGCCCGGCCCCACCAGCGGACGGTAGGCGGAGTCGCCGAAGTGAATCATGAAGTCGATGTGGTAGCCCGAGTCGATGGCGTTGATCGGATGGCTCCATTCAGAAACCAGGACGCACTCCGGATAGTCACGGTCAAGCCAGGCGCGGAACCCCTGCCAGAGGCGGCGCAGTCCGATGGCGTCGGGGTCATTCTTGATCAGCGAACTGGCCATGTCGACGCGAAAGCCGTCACACCCCAGGTCGAGCCAGAACTTCATGACATCGCGCAGCATGCCACGCACCGCCAGGCAGTCGGGGTGATCCGTGGGCAACTGCCACGGCTTGGCCGGATCGGGATTCAGGTAGCCGTAGTTCAGGCAAGGCTGAAACGCGAGGAAGTTGGGCATATAGTACCCCCCGCGCCGCCCCTTGACCACGGCAGGTTGATAGTAGTAGCAGGAGCGCTGTTCCTCCTGGCCAGTGAAGATGAAGTAGTTTGCGAAGGGGCTCTTAGGATCGTTGCTGGCTTCCTTGAACCAGGGGTGCTGATCCGAGGTGTGGCCGGCCACGAGGTCGAGGACCACCTTGAGCCCGCGCTTGTGCGCGGCCTTGAAGAGCCGGACCAGGTCGGCGTTGGTGCCGTAGCGCGGCGCCACCTTGCAGAAATCCGACACATCGTACCCCGCATCGCCGAACGGCGACTCGAAGACCGGGTTCAGCCAGAGCGCGGTAACGCCGAGGCTCTGGATGTAGTCCAGCTTCGAGATGATCCCCGGCAGGTCGCCGATCCCGTCGCCGTTGCTGTCACAAAACGACTGCGGATAGATCTGGTAAAAGACCGCCTTGGAAAGCCAGGACGGTTGTTGGGTGGTGGTGTTCATTTCGCGTTTTTTCCTTTTTTTGAGCCCTATCCCCGGCTGAACCTCAGCGTGCGGATCTCGAAGGGACGCAGGTCGAGTGCGACCTGGCCATTCTTGAGTTTAGCGACGCCCTGCCCCTCCTCGAGCATATTCACCACCGTCACCCGCTTTGCCGGCAGCGCGCAGGTGAGCGTGCAGGCCGTGGCGGTGCGCATGGTTTCATACAGGCGCACGATCACATCGCCGGAACCATCCTCGGCCGGCTTAACCGTCTCGATGATCACATTCGGCGCGTCGAGCGCGAAGAGGCTGGCCGTACCCGCATCGCCCGGCTGCACCGTGACCGGCACGTTGAAGTCGTAGCCGCTCTGCACAATGCCGGCGTCGCGGAAGGCGGCGTTGTTCCAGCACTGGAAGGCATAGGCGAACTCCTGCACACCGCGATCCGCCGTCATGTCCGGTGCCAGCGGGGCGCGCAGCAGGGTCAGGTTGATGCTGTTACCTTCGACACTGATGCCGTACTTGCAGTTGTTCAGCACGGCGGCTCCGCGCCCTTCTTCTGTCAGCGCGGTCCACTTCTGGTTGCAGACCTCGAAGCGCGCCGCATCGTATTCCATGGAGGCGTGCGTGGGGCGCCGCACATGCCCGAACTGGATCTCATGCAACGCATCCTCACTGTGCACGGTGACCGGGAAGTTGACCTTCAGGAGCTTGTGCTTCTCCTGCCAGTTGATCCGGGTACGGAACTCCACGCGCGGCGAACCGGCGTGCACCGAGATCTCCTGCGTCAATTCCGAGGCGTTGATCTGCCGGGTGACGCGCAGCGTCGCGACGAGCGGGCCATTGGCCACGACTTCGATCCGGGCCCTGGCGTCGAGCGCCACGGGCTGGAACTTGTAGGGGCTGTCGATGTCCCAGGCGTCGAAATAGCTCGGCACGTCCTTGTAGAGCTTGAACGCGTTGCAAGGGCCGGCCGCCATCTCGCGATCGCAGCTCAGGTCCCGGATGCTGGTAATCTCGCCAGCAGCATTGAGCGTCAGCTTGACGAGCTCATTCTCCAGCGACTGCCCGGTCGCGCGCACCGCGCTCCTGGCCGGCGCAGCCGGAGCGGCCTTACGCAACGTCAGCCAGCCGCAAGCCGGCAGCTTGGGCGTGCGCGCCAGCGTGCGGCCATCAATCACCTGCACGGGCAAGGCTTGACCTGCGGCATCCTGCACGCCCGCGAAGCCGGCCGGAAGCTCGATCAGAGATTCCCGCTCCCAGGAGAGAGAGTTAAACACGGTGATGGCGCCGGCGGACTTCTGCACCAACGCATGCCGCGCCTTGTCCGCAATCGCACGCGCGTCACGAATGACAGCGGCATGCATGGCTTCCGCTTCCTCGTACACGCGATGGAT
>JBAXVM010000340.1:0-2447 GCA_037129105.1 bacterium | reverse complement strand
CTCTGTTCTCTCCGTTGCCTCCTGTTCAAAGGCGATTGGATTACGGGCTGTTGCCTGCCTGAGAGGGAAGTAGAATGAATGATGCCGGGGACAAGACAGCATCCATCCGAAAGCGCGATCCGTTGGTGCTTTGGCTTTGCGCGCTGACCATTCTGGCGCTGGTGTTGACAGTAGTTGTCTGCTGCTGGCCGGCCAAGGAGGTGCCGCAGCCTGCTCGTCTGCCGGAGCCTGTTCGCTCCTTTGTCACGAATATCGCTGTTTCCCCGCCGCCAACACCAGCACCAATATCGGTTTCGACGCAGGACTCCCCCCGTGCCGTGGCTGTTCCGAACACGCTGCCGCTGCGTTATCGCGTCAGCCCCATGCTGGCGAACTTTGTGGACCGGGAGTGCAAGACCCGGGTCACAGCCGAATTTGCCGCGCGCGTGGAGCGCGTGCAGGCCTCGAACGACCTGGCAGCCGTGGTTGCGATCCTGAAAGATACAACCGATGGCGATACGGTCCACAACGAGGCCGCCAAGTTGCTGGCCCGTTCTGGCTATGCGGAGTTGATCCCTGAGCGCCTGGGGCGATACCGAAAGTCGCAGCGCGTTTGAGGAGGCCGCCAAAGAGAGCCACCAGCGACTACAGCGCGCCGGCAAGGCCGCCTTGTATCGCCTGGATCACCCAGCCCCAACGAACGCCCCTGCCGCCCAGCCGCACGACTGATTTCACCGTAGTGACGTCTCGTATTGCCTGCGCCAAGGTGGCCCGTGCGCTCCGCGCGCGGGCAGGATGCAGTGCAGTTTCTTATCGATCACCTGCCCGTGCGCGGAGCGCCCGGGCCACCTGGGTTGCCCACGCGTTGCTACTACATCTCATCCACCAGCTTTGCGGCCAGGCCGATATAGGTGGCAGGTGTGAGGTGCAGGAGGCGCTTCTTGTCTGCGGCGGGCAGGTCGAGGCTCTCGATGAAGGCCTGGAGCGTGGCGGCATCCAGCTTTTTGCCGCGTGTCATCTCCTTCAGGCGCTCATAGGGGTTGGTGAGGTCGGCTTTGCGCATCACGGTCTGGACCGGTTCGGCCAGCACCTCCCAGGCGTGGTCGAGGTCCGTGGCCAGGCGCGCGCTGTTGATGGTGATCTTGCCGAGCCCCTTGAGTGTGGATTGGTAGGAGACCAGGCTGTAGCCGAATGCCATGCCCATGTTGCGCAAGACCGTTGAGTCTGTCAGGTCGCGTTGCAGCCGGGACACGGGGAGCTTGCGGGCCATGTGCTCGAGCAGCGCGTTGGCCAGCCCGAGGTTCCCCTCGCTGTTCTCGAAATCAATGGGGTTCACCTTGTGCGGCATGGTGGAGGAGCCGACTTCGTCCTTGACGGTTTTCTGGCCGAGATAGCCAAGCGAGATATAGCTCCAGAGGTCGCGGTCGAGATCGAGTAGCACGGTGTTCCAGCGCGCGAGCGCGTCAAAAAGTTCCGCAATTCCGTCATGCGGCTCGATCTGCGTGGTGAGCGGATTCTGGCGCAGGCCGAAGGCGGACTCGAGCACATGGCGGCTGAGCACGGGCCAGTTTACGTCAGGATAGGCGGCGAGGTGCGCGTTGTAGTTGCCGACGGCGCCATTGAGCTTGGCGGGAAGGGTGATGGCATCGAGCTGGGCGGACTGGCGGCGCAGCCGGCTGACGAACACGGCGAGTTCCTTGCCCATGGTGGTGGGGGAGGCGGCCTGGCCATGGGTGCGGGCGAGCATGGCGGCGTCGCGGGTGTCGCGGGCGAGCGAGGCGAGGGTTTCCTCCACGGCTTTCTGTGCCGTGCGCAGCACGGCCAGACCGTCGCGCAGCAGGAGGGCATGGGCGACGTTGTTGATATCCTCGGAGGTGCAGGCAAAGTGCACAAACTCATTGCGGGCGGCCAGGGTGGTGCCGGCGAATTTTTCCCGGAGAAAGTACTCGATGGCCTTGACGTCGTGGTTGGTGACGGCTTCAATCTCTTTTACGCGATGGGCTTCCGCGACGGTGAGGTCGTTGGCCAGCGCATCCAGCAGACGGTTCTCGTCCGGCGTCAGGGGCAGGGCTTCCGGGATGCCGGACTCGGCACAGAGTGCACGCAGCCAGGCGATTTCGACCTGCACTCGGCGACGGATCAGGCCGTACTCCGAGAAGATGGCGCGTAAGGGGGCGACCTTCGCGGCGTAGCGCCCGTCGAGCGGGCTCAGGGCGGTGAGTGTGTCCAGTGGCAGGTCTTTCATAAACAAGGGCTCCAACGTATCGGTTTCAAACAGAATAACGAATTTGGCAGTTGCGGAGAAGCGTCAATTTGATGCGCACGTGCGAGCTGCATGGTCTTTTCCTGAAGCGCCTCTTTGGCGGCTTCCACCACGAATCCGCCGCGCGGCTGCGCCGCGAACAAACACTCGGGTAACTACTCAGGCATTTAGAATTCAGGAGTCAGGAGTCAGAATTCAGCCCTAA
>JBAXVM010000034.1:0-16585 GCA_037129105.1 bacterium | reverse complement strand
TGACGGTGAAAGGGATTGTGACGGAGCCGAAGAAGTGAGGAGTCAGGGGTCAGGGTTCAGGAGTCAGGGTTCAGGAGTCGGGGGTCAGGATTCAGGATTCAGGGAAACAGTCGGGATCGAGACGTGCTTCGCTCTTCCTGTCGTCGGTTGCTCCTGACATCTGACACCTGACACCTGGTGCCTGGCACCTGAATCCCGACACCTGCCGCCTGAACTGAGGTAAAAAATGATTGCGCGAAACGCCATATATCGACTTGGGGGAATAAGCCTACTGGCGTCCCTGTTGGCCGTGCCGTCCGTCCATGCGGCAGATGCCGACTGGCTGCAGAAGGGGTCGCGCAAGGAAGTGAAGGTCTTCACGGCGGCTGATAAGAAAGCCAAGGCTGAGGATGAGATTGACCGTCGCGGCAAGGTCACGATCCGGCGCCTTATTCCCAAGTGTCCATCCGACTGGGGCAACGACCCCACGGCGCTGCCGTTCCTGTTATACCAGCTCTCCGTGCGCACGGATGGTGAATTTCCGAACTATGTCGACAACGCGGGCCTGGAGATCACCAGCGAGGATATTTTCAAGTATCCCATCATCTATTTCACCAGCCACTTTCCGTTCAGCTTCACCGACGAGGAGGTGCTAAACCTGCGCAAGTATCTTGAGCGCGGTGGAACCTTGTGGCTGGACGATTGCACCGGTTGCGGCCCCTTCATGGACTCCGTGCCGCAGAACGTCCAGCGGATTGTGCCGGGATCCGAGATGAAGCTCATGCTGCGGACAACCCCGGAGTTCTTCGATCTGTACAACATGGTGTTCCCGTTCGACGGCGTGCCGATCGTGGGCAAGGAGCAGTTCTGCCGCCCGCTCCAGGCCGCGTATGTGCGCGGGCGCCCGGCGATCATCTTCTGCCCGAACGACTATGGGTGCTTCTGGGAGATCTCCACGCCGCCGACGGATCTGAACCCCATGGGCGAAGGCGCGCACGGCTACCTGGACGAGGGCGGGTTCAAGTGTCGCGATATTGTGTACCAATTTACCATCAACTGGCTGTTTTACACGCTGACGCACTAGCACTAGCAGCCTGTTGGTAGTAGCTCATGATCACGCTTGAACTTTGTGCCAACAGGCTGCTAGTTGAGCAACCCGCCGATGGCGGGTTGCGCGGACGCCATAACGAATGAATGGGTGAAGCTCAGGTTTGGGAGTATTGAGAATGCGTTTTTCCGCAGATTTCGCAGATTAACGCAGATTGGGATGTTGTGCGTTGTGGAAGTCACACGCCAAAACTCTCAATCTGCGTTAATCTGCGAAATCTGCGGAAAAAACACGACGAACGGCTTGGATGGGACGCATATTTTGATTCCTGAGCAGTTATCGCCACGCGGCAGAAAAAGAGTGAGTAGAAGGATGCCGGGCATGAAGACAAAGAGAAAACTTGCGATGAGATGGACGACATGGATATCGGCCCTTCTGCTGGCGTGTGGCTCGGCGATGGCGCAGGAGGCTTCGCGGTCGAACATCATTGTGCGGATGGTGGCGGCGGAGCAGCAGGGCCGGTTAATCAGCGACCTGCAGTCGCTGGTGTCGGTCGAAGACCCCAACGTCAATACGATCGTCCGGCAGAGCGCGCCGGCGCAATCGATCGGTGAGGATGCCACCTTGTGGGTGCGCGGCGCACGCATCGACAAGACCAACACCTTCGAGCGCTTTTACAAGGGTGTATTCACCAAGCGCGTTGCGGAACAGGAGTTCGAGCCCGGCCGACTGGCGGTGGGCGAACACGTCATTGATCCGGGGCATCATGTCTTCCGTCTCGAAAAAGACGGGCAGCTCTCTTCGACCGACCCGGACATCACCATTGAAGGGCGCACCGTCACGCTGAAGGCCTACCGGATTGAGATCCTGAGCACGGATGCGGATAAATCAGGGCCGCCCGAGGCCCGTTTGATGGGCAAGCCGCTGAACGTGGACGAGCTGCTGCCCGGTTTTAGTAGTGCCAGCAATCGCTTTGATGAGGCGCATGCCTCGAATCTGCTCAGCCACTCCCGCAACTTCTGTCCGCTCCGTCTCTACCTGCCTGCCAACACGAATGAGCAGGCCTACCTGCTCCGGCCCGGCATGCAACCGTTTCGGGTACTGCCTGGTGGGATCGTGGACTTTCAGGGGCAAACCGCGCAGGGGATCAAGACGGACGGTTCGCGGATCCTGGTCTCGTACGTGTCGTTTTCCGCCTGGGTCAACACCCGGACCGCGCTTGGCGCAAGCTTTGCCGGAGTCCTGATTCCGCGCACCGGTCCGACACCTGTCCGGATTCGCGTGGGTCCCACCCGCGGCGATCCGCTCTTCCAGGCGGCGGCGGGGGGCATCTCGCCGCTGGCGCTGACGCTGTCCGGGGATCTGGACCGGTACCCGAACAAGTTTATGGTGGCGGAGAACACGCGGGATCCCATGTCCGTCCGGTTGATGGCCCTGGAGTCCGGCGTTTGCAATTTTGAACGCGGCACCCCGGCGGTCGTGCGTCTGCAATACAAGGAGAATTTCACGGCCCTGCGGCTGGACTCGATCCAGAATGCCGCGCCGTTGATCGAGGCCCTGCGTGCGGCGGCGTCGACCAACAGCCCGGTGTCGAAAGACGATCCGGCCGCGCAGCAAGTCCGGCGGATCAGCAAGTATCTGCTCGTCACATCGAAGGTTGGCGAGGGCGAGGCCCTGGCCAAGTGGCTGGCTTCGGCGGACGTTACGAACAAGATCAGCATGGCCCAGAGCGCCATGACGGTCTTTGCCCGGCTGAATGAAATCCTGTCGGACAGCACATTTTTCACCGCTGCCGCGCTGGCGGATCTCAAGGCGGATGACGCGCTCCGCGCCGAGGCCGGCAATCTGGCGAAGTTGAGCGCCGAGGCCGTGGCGCGCGTCAACCGCCGCATTCTGGACCTGGCCTTCCCGGGCGTATTCGCGCCGCTGGCCGCTGGTGAGCCGCCGCGCCCGCAGGTGCGGATGATGTATTCGCCGTATGACCCGGCACATATCACGAGTCGTTCCTGGAGCGTATTCCCTGCGCAGGCGCAGACGTGGGAGGGCGACAAGCTGACCGTCCAGACGCCGGAGATTCCCTGTGGCTTCTACATCTTCCGGGTCATGCTGTGCGGGCCGCAAGAGGTCCAGGATTCGATCTCTCCCCTGATGGCCGAGTTTGCGACGTGTGTGATCGAGCCGAAGCAGGATGGGACCGCCTGCTTCATCAGCAACAAGGGGCGCGACGCCTTTGTGGCCGGCGAGACCATCCGCCTGCAGGCCGTACTGCGATCGCGCAACGCGCGGCAGGCTGGGAGCCGGACCGTGGTGTTGAAGCATCCGGATGGCCGCGAGGATCGCCTGTCCATGGAGGATTCCGGTGGCAAGTGGTACAGCCGCGCGCTGACCATCCCGGACAGCAGCACGCGCCGCCTGATTCCCGGCCGGTACGAGCTGAGCATGACGGATCTGCCGTCCGGCGTGGCCTGCACCCCCTTCCGGTTCGACATGGCGCCGCCGCGCGAGAGTCTCTTCCGCATGATCAAGGCTTCGAAATACACGGGCGAGGCCTATGCGTTGCTGGGGTCGCAGAACGGGGAAAATCCGATCGATCTGGACCGGGCCGTGGAATCGATGGCAGAGCTAGGGTACAATCGCTTCGACTATCACACCTACAGCACCGACCTCCACGGCCGGCGGGCTGACCCGCGCGCCATGATTGCGCAGGATGACGAGCGGTTGATGTCGCCGGATGCCCTTTACCTGCCGTCCGGGCGCGACCAGATCCTGAATGCTTGCGTACGGTACGGTTTGGAGTATGGCGATGTCCTGCACGGCGCGGGCGACAATGAAATCCCCCGCTATATAGATGCCTACATTGCGGCCGGCGAACGGTGGATCCGGCGGGAGGTGACCTCCATGCGCCATTCGCCCGCGTATGACGGCCAGTATCTCTACGAGGAGGCCTACGAGCGCGGGCTGGTGGGCGTGCCGAAGAAGCACGACAACTTCTTTCCGTCGTGGCGCCTGATGCGGGCGCGGCAGGCCTTCACGAATATCTCGCCCAACCAGATTCGCGCCGAGGGGAGCCGGAATGTGGCCGCGTTGAAGAACGACCCAAACAAGTGGGATCCGAAGGCCATGGAGCGGTTTCTGGATCTCCGCAAATGGGAGATGCACGGGTGGGGCGATTTCAACACGCGCCTGGCCGCGGCCGGACGCGAGCTGCTCCCCCGGGCGAGAATGGGCACGTACCACTGCTGCTTCATGTTTGTGCAGAATGGCTATGGTGCCATCATGTCGGCCGCCGATTTCGACAACGGCTATCACCCCGACGTGTTTGAAAACTTGGATATCGCCACCTGCCAGCACTACCATGACGGTCCCACCATCGGCTACTGGGCAAACTCGCCGATTATGATTCAGCTCCTGCGGGAATCACCGGTTAACGGCAAGCGACTGGTCTGGGCCAACATCTCGATGAATCCGGATTCACGCGCGCTCTCCGACGGTCAGTTGCAGCGTCAGATGGCCTTTGCCATGCTGGCGCAGGGCGCGGATGGCGTATCCACGTTCCACATGCACGAGACCTTCGCGGACGCGCCCAATCCCAACATGATCAAGAGCAAGGAGACCATGCGGTGGCTGAACAAGGAGATCCTGTCGCCGTTTGGCGAGATCTACGCGCGCGGCACCAGGCCCGGCTATCTCAAGGTCGGTATCGTCAACACGCTGGCCCAGCTTTCCATGAGCGAGTTCAAGAATATCCGCACCGCCAACCAGCTCGAGGAGCTCTGGATCTCCTGCTGGCGCCTGGGCTATCCGGCGGTCTTCCTGCGTGAAGGCGACATGGAAAAGTCGCTCGATGGCTACCAGGTGATCTTTGTGCCCGGCATCCGGTTCCCGGGCGAATTGACGCCGGGCGCGCTGGACCAGCTCCGCAAGGCGATCAAGGGCGGCTGCAAGGTGGTCGTGGAGCGGGACAGCACGTTGGACAGTCAGATCGCCGATGTGACCAAGATGCAGGATTTCGACCTGATGAATTACTACATCGGCCCGGGGTTCAATGTGGCGGGCTATGACGCGGAATTGGACAAGGTGTTCACCTTGACCCAGGCTTGCACGGACTATCTCCGCCCCAGGATGGCGGGGTGGGGCGTCGAGGCCGCGGCGCGCGGCCCGTTCACGATGGGGCCCAACTGGCGGGACGGCGGCGATATCCAGTACCTCATCATGTCCAACTATGAGGATCCGGACTACAGCCAGACCTGTCGCGACATCATGTCCAAGCCGGTGCGCATGCCGCTCACGGTGCCGGCCCGTCGCGGGGAAGTCGCTTATGATCTCCTGGCGCGCACGGAGTTGCCGCTCAGCAAGACCACGAACAGCCAGGAGCGTGCAGTGGTGCTGGATATGACCCGTGTGCAGGGCGCGCTCGCGGCCTTCCTCCCCGAGAAGATCGGCGCGCTGCGCCTGGCGATGCGGCGCGATGCCGCAGGCGCCTCCATGCTGCTGAACGGTACGCTGGTCGGCGAGTCCGGGAAGGCCCTGTCCGGTTCCTTC
Organism: bacterium; assembly: GCA_037129105.1. Lineage (GTDB taxonomy): Bacteria > Verrucomicrobiota > Kiritimatiellia > RFP12 > CAIWXQ01 > CAIWXQ01. The sequence goes on along the minus strand of JBAXVM010000034.1, from coordinate 11,016 downwards.
CCCACGCGCATCCGGCTTCTGGATGGCAAGGGGCAGGTGCTCTATTCCATCTATCGCGTGCTGCAGTCCAAGAGCGAAATGGAACTGGCGGTGCCGCTGACCTCCGGCAAGGATGGCGGGATTGTGCTGGAAGTGGTGGAGAACATCTCGGGCAAGAGTTGCCGGATCCCGGTCGAGACGCCAGCCGGCCAGGAAGTGGTGCTGCGCCTGGAGGATGCTGCGTTTCCGTATGTGCCGTACCCTGTGGAGCTCGAACGGTTCCTGAAGTCCAACACCAACGCCGTGCTGGTGCTGGGGCGCGGCATGGAGGGCGCGAAGGCGGAAGTGGAGCGCCTGATTACCGGCCTGAACGCGAAAGGCCTGAAAGTTACCCTGATGCCCGAGAGTCGCATCTGGCATGTGGCAGGTGGCGACCCCAGTGTGACGGGTGATCCGAATGCCGACGGCTTCCACCACTGGCACGGCGGCATGGGCGGCTCGGATGGCGGCGTGATCGAACCCCGCGCCGTGGTGGACAGCCCGCTGATCATCTTGAGCCCGGCGTATGGCTCGACGCTGCTGAACATGCTGGCGGAAAAGGGCTTTCTCACGGAGCAGCCCGTGGGCGCGTGGGGGCTGCCCGCGCAGCCGACGCTGCAGGTGGCGTCCCGCGGCCTGCACTGGAAATACGACACGCTGTGCCTCGTGGCGAATCACGCCGAGGGCGTGCGCCAGGCTGTCAGCCGCGTGCTCGAAGACCCTGCGCTGACAGGCGCTGCCCGGGTCGCAGAGGCAGCACCGAAGCCCGCGGCCTACGGACCGTCTGTGCCCAAGGATGGGCGTGAAACCATGGCACGGGCGGCAGCCACGAACTTCATGGGGAACAACGAGTATGTCATCGACATGAAGTTCGATGCGGCCGGGAATCTTTATGTCATCACCTGGGGCCATGGCGACAACCTCTACTCGCTCGATCCCAAGGGGAACCTGCGCTTCTCGCGGCGTCTGCCGGAGATGGGCGCCTGTCGCCTCGACATGGATACGGATCGCGTCGCGGTCTATACCGCCTACGGCAGCCGGATGTACCAGGTGGCGCTGGATGGAAAATTGATCTCCCAGGCGCGCCTGACCCTGGATCCCGGGGTGGCGCTCAAGGGGCCCGTCTACCGCGAGCGCCCCACCGCTGATCTGTTACGGCATGGCGGTGGCCTGTACGCCGACCTGTTTCAATATGCCTATGTTCCGGGGAAACACCTCGTAGTTTATTACGAGCCGCTGTTGGAGACGATGCGCGTGGTGGACGAGAACATCAATCTCGTGGCCGAGTGGCGGGGCGAAGCCCGGACGGATGAGGATGGCGACGTCCGCTATCGCGAGCTGGGCGATTTTGCCTGCAGCCCGGACGGAACGCGCATTGCGCAGTTTGAGGATGGCGCCTTGGTGATTCGCGACCTGACCGACACCAAGAACCTGCGCAAGCTGGCTGCGCGCTTTGGCGCCGGCAAGCCGCTCTCCTGGCAGAAGGGCGAGCCAGGGCCCACTGCCGGCCGGACGCATTTCGACAGCGAACTCGAAGTGGTGCGGGAAGATCCGCCGGCGCCGGAAGCGACTGCGGCGATCAACCTCGGGAACGTGGGAAGTCTGATTCCGGACGGCAAGGATTTCCGGCTGGTACGCTACTCTAAGGAAGGCGACAAGCAGGTCGCGCGTCTGGGCCCATTCCCGTGGACCCCGACCTTTGCGAAGGTCAGCCCGGACGGGAAATACCTTGTCCTGCTGGATGAGTATTGGATGGCCTACGTTCACGAGATCGAGACCGGCAAGCGGACCGGTCAGATCAAGCTGTCCGAAATGGGGTTCTCGCTCGAGTTCACGCCGGATTCCAAGGCGTTTATTGTCGGTGGCCTGCGGGGCGCCGTGATCTGCTGCGATCTGAACGCCAAGCTGCTCTGGAGCACGTCGCTCATGGCGCACAACCGGAGCCTGCAGCAGGCGGAACTCCCCAATGTCGACCCGTCGATCCCGGATAGCACGGACAAGCTCTTCCAGCCCCAGTTGGATGAGGCCGGTGAACTCGACAAGCTGGTGACCATTGACCGCAGCCGGTTGGTGAATGGCGATTTCGAGGGCACGGGCGGCTGGCAGCTGGTAACGAATGCGGAGACGAAAGCCGGCAGCCTGGCTTACGTGGATGGCGGGAATCAGAGCAAGCGCTGCCTGAAGGTCGGCGACGCGGTCGTGCAGCAGCAGATCGAGGGGTTGATCGGCGATCACTTCACGTGGGTGCTGGAGTTCTACTATCGCCGCGCGACACCGGAGAAGGCCGTGGGGTTGCTGGCCGGGCTGTCGTCCGAGAGCCGGCATCCGGACAACGTCGTGCGCGTATTGGACTGCGCCAAGGAGTGGAAGTTTGCCCGGATCGCCTTCAAGAGCGGCGGCGCCCCCCGCTTGCTGCGGGTCGGCTTCCAGGGGCAGGGCGGCGAGGCGCTGGTGGATCAGGTCACACTGCGCCGCATCCGTTTCCCCAGCGTCAACCACATGCTGTATGCGCCGCTGTATGATGTCGATCCCGTCGTGCTGCAGAACCCGCTGTACCTGAAGGACTACAATCCGTTGGGCGTGCTGCGCGAACAGGTCCCGAACATGGTTCTCTCGGCGCGTCCGGAACAGATCGCCGACGCCTTGATTGTGGACGCCTTCCTTCAGAATGGCCGGCTTAACGACATCAGCAGCTACTGGCACTGGTCCTACCTGGGCGGAGCGGATACGCAGATCTCCATGGGCATCAAGAATCCCCGCTGGGTCTCCATGGTGGCAGTCTATTTCAACGCGTATGACGAAGCCAACACGCCGCGGAACTTTGACGTGTTTGTGTCTGACATTGCGCAGAAGAAGGTGACGCGTGTGGCCTCGATTCGCAACAACCGCAGCCTGTTCCGCCTGATCAAGTTCCCCGCGCGCCGGGCGGACGAAGTGCGCATAACGCTGGTCAATGCGCTGCCGCGCCAGCGCACCGTCACGGAAGTGGAAGTCTATGGCCCGCTGTCCGGCGGCGAAACCGGTGGCGGTGCAGATACGAACGCGCAGCAAACCTACATGGGTGCGTTTACCCGTGTGGATTCGCGCCGCATGCCGCTGGCAGCTGGGTACGAAGCCAAGTCCATCACCGGCGCCAGCGCCATACCGCGCTGGGCCACACCGGTCTCGCAGGTCATGATGTCGGAGCGCAGCCTGTACCTTTCGCGTGCGCTGGGCTTCAACCAGTGCCTCTCGCTCGACACCCCGGTGGAGACTTTTTACCGCACCGGCGGCATGGGCTTTGGCCCGGTCGTAACCCTGGCTGGCGGAGCGCTGCTGAAGCCCGGGAGCGACGGCAAACTTTGGTGTGTTGATCCGGTCTCCGGGCGTGCGTTCTGGTCCACGGTGCTCGGCGAGCGGCTCACCGGGGCTCCGGCCGTGAACGGCCTCGATGTCTACATGGCAACCGATGCCGGCAAGCTCTACACGCTCGACATTGCCAGCGGTGCCATCCTCGGCGAGCTGAAGCTTTCCGGACCGGTGTACGGTTCAGTTGCCACGGACAACGCCAACCTGTTTGTGATTACGTCCGGCGGGCGTCTGCATGGCGTGCAGGTAGTCAGCGGCCGGGAGCTGTGGACATTGCCGGTGGCGCCGAACACGGAATCCACGCCGGCGGTGGATGGCGGCGTGGTTTACCTGGCAGACCAGAAGGGGACGGCCCGGGCGGTCCAGGGCGCGGATGGTAAGCTCCTCTGGTCGCATGAACTCGGCAGCGAGTTTAGCCGTTGTCCGGTGGTGCTGCCGGAGATGGTCGTGTTCGGCTGCATTGACGGTCGCCTGGTGGCGCTGAACCGCCGCACCGGCGAACAGGTGTGGCAGACGCAGCTGGAAACGCGGTTCATGCGCTACGAGCCCGTGCCCGTGCTGCTGCCCGCGCCCGTTGCCGCGACGCCGGTCGATGCCACCAACAGCGTGGCCGCTCCAGTCCCCACTGCCGCCGCGACCCCTGTGCTGCTGTGCATGTCCGCCGGCAAACCGCAGTTGATCGATGCAGCCAGCGGCAAGCCTACGGATCGCCAGATTTCGATTGGCCCGCCGCCAAAGGACGGCAAGTACAATCCGCCCTCCATCGGCGAACTGGCAGCACCGATCAGCTTCTACAACGGCTACCTCGCGTTTGTTGCCATTTCGGGGGATATTACCGGCGAGCCCATGTACAACGACAGCCGGTATCACAACATGGGGAGCGGCGCGGTGAATCTGCTGCGGCCGATCGGGGACGTTGCGCCGAAGTCGGCGAATGCGCCTCGACTGGTGGCGCGTCTGGGCAAGCCCCTTCAGCTGGACGGCTCGGTCGAAGCAGAGGAGTGGGGCAAGGCTTTATTCGCGCTCAACGGTCCGGAGAACATCTTCCCGGCTGCCCAGCGATCCCAGGGCGTGGGCGATGGAGCGACGACGTGGAAAAGCTACGATGATCTGGGCGCCAAGGTCTACATGGGTTGCGACAGCAATGCGCTTTACATCGCGGCCGTGGTCAGCGATGACCTGCACTTCAATACGAAGGCCGGCGAGGAGATCTTCGACGGCGATGTCATGCAGGTGGGGATCGTCACCCCCAAGAGCGTGCACTGGAATCTGGGTCTGGCAAAGACCAAGGAGGGCGCGGTGTTATATCAGGCCGAAGGGGGGACGAACGCCATGGACAAGGTCGCCGTCTACAAGGTCACCCGCTCGGACGCTGCCCGGTCCACATCCTATGAACTGCGCTTGCCGCTGACCGCGCTCGGGATGGACCCGGGCGCCGAGTTCGGCTTCAACGTGGCCTTCTTTGACGACGACACCGGCAAAGGGGCGCGCTACTGGCTGCAGTTGGCTCCTGGCCTGGCAGGCCGGGATGAGAAGACGCCCCTGCCGGCCAAGGTGTATCCGCGGTTTGTGCTGGAGAAGTAGGCCGGCACGGCGGCACACGACGCCAGCCGCGCGAGGCGCTGCCTTGTTGAGTCGCCATCTGGGAGCGCGTGAATGAAGTCTTTGAAAACGACCGGAACGTCCGGCATTGTGGGCGCGGCAAGAAAGCTTCGGGGCGGCCGGTTGCAGGCGGTTATCGCGCGTGCGCGGTGTTATGCAAGCCTGCCGCGGCATGCGCATCAACCGGACTTCCGGCTGGTGCGTGTGGATGACCCGAAGTATCGCGCGAACCATTCCTGGATTCTGGATGGCGAACAGAAGATCGGCATTTTGAATCTGGCGATTGGCGAGATTGAGATCTTCCGGTTCTTTCCTCCAGCAGACGGCGCGCGGGTCGAGTACCAGATGCCGGCGGTTTACGACTGGCGCACACTTCGTGGTGTTCGCATCTGCATTGTGCCGCAGGGGACCTGGTCGGGCCGGGGACAGATGGAGTACCTGCGGGACAGGGGCGAAACGCTGGAGCTGCGCTACCTCGAGAAGCTCAAGGGCAAGGGCCGGATGGTTCATGGCTTTACCCTGCGCTTCGACCCCGTGCTGGGGTATGTCCTGGACTGCGTGGTTGATATCCAGCTGTCCAGGTCGCGGGAATTCGAATACGCGAACATGCTGGCCGCCGGCCTGATGGAATCCAGGGAAGAGCGCAAGCGCTATCAGAAATGCATCTGGACCAGGCGCGACGGCACATTTTGTTACCAGTACCAGAATCCGCTTTCGCGGATGCAGCTGGCCGGGCGCAAGTGGTCCGACATGTCTGATGGTGGCTTCGTCGGCTGGGTGGCGGAGCGGGACATGAATCCCTTCCTGGAGATTATCCGGGCCACGCCCACCCGGTTTGAAACGTGCGGCATGTGGTACGACCAGCACATTTTTGGTCGGGCGCCGCAACGGAAGGGCAAGGACGGTTTTTTCCATGTTGAGGCGGTCTACCGGCTCTTGAGCCTGCCGGTATCCATCGCCAAGGAGCTGGAGGATGCCGCGCGTGCCATGCTGCCGGTGGACAAGAAGTTGGTGAAGGCCGGTTTTCGCTATGGCGTCGTGAACGACTTTGAGGCGCCGATCCCGGCGGGCACGCTGTATAACGGCTGCGCATGGACCCGGGCGGCTAAGCTGGACGATCGGGTGAGCCATTCCGGCACGCGGTCGCTACGTGTGCGGGGCGGCGCTGTGGCGTCACCCAATGACTGTGGCACCGCCATCTTGCTGGAGTCCGGAAAACGCTATCGCTTTTCCGCTTGGGTGCGGACGCGTGGCGTGACGGGCAAGGGCGCGTTCTTGCGACTGAACGAGATCTTCTGGCACTGGGGCGATATACGTGCCTCGCACCAGTCCAGGGGGCTGAAGGGCGACAAAGAGTGGACGCGCCTGGAGATTGAATTCGAACCGGTGGCGGATGATCCGATCGCCCTGCCCGGTTTGGTTGTCGCAGGCAAGGGTACGGCGTGGTTCGATGACGTGGAACTGGTGGAGGTGTCCGGATGAGTTTCAGCACGGCTATTCGTTGCGTACTTTCGGCCATGGCGCTGGCCGGGGCCGGTTGTGTCGCCACACGCATCGAACCTGCCGTCAGCCAATGGCAACCGCGTGACCTGACACCCGTGACCTGGCTGCCGGCCCCGTCCCACCTGCCCGTGGAGATCGTGCGGGATGGCGAGGCCCGGGCCGTGGTCTATGTGGCTGACCCCAAGGTCCGCGAGCTTCTCAAATCGAAGAGCAAAGACAAGCCGGTAATCAAGCAGCTCCTGGACCAGCTGCTCGAGACGGTCAGCCTCACCACCGGCGCGAAGCTGGAGCTGGTCAGCACCAATCCGCCCATCGACAAACCTGCCATTGTGATCGGCGACTGCGAGGAGTCGCGCCGGGCCGGGATCACGGCTACGAATCTACCCGTCGAGGGGTTTGTCGTTCAGACCGCCCCTAATCGCGTCTTTCTCGTGGGCAGCACGCGCGGCGGCGACGGCACGGCCTGGGCTGTGGCGGATTTCCTGGAACGGTTTGTCGGCGTGCGCTGGTACTGGCCGACGCCCTATGGCGGACGCTCCGTGCGGCATCAGGCCATGCTCGTGATCCCGCCAACGCACTACCGCGATCAGCCGGTCTTCTCCTACCGGCGCATGTATCAGGACTGGTACTGGCTGCAGGCGCGCTCGAGCGACGAACAGATTCTCCCGATGCCCCCCGGCGCCGGCGCCGAGAACCAGGAGACGCTCTGGCTGGGCGATCACTTCACGCTGATGCGTGAGGCCAACTGCTGGCCGTATGAAGCTGTGCAGCAGGGTGCGCGCATCTTCGAGTTCATGAACAACACGCTGCGCACCAATGCCGCCCTGTTTGCCATCCGGGAGGACGGCAGCCGGAACTATGCCACGTTCTGCTACAGCTCGCCGGAGCTGCTTACCTGCTATGTCGACACCCTGGAGCGGGCCTGGAGCAAAGGATCCAAGGGCGCCAACATCGGCGGCATCACGCGCAACAGCGTCACGCTCTGGCCGTGCATGGACCTGGGCAACAACTCCCTGGTCTCCGCCTGCCGCTGTCCGACCTGTCGGGAGATGTCCGCAAAAGGCGGCGACGCGCTGCTGATGGGCGACTTTGTCAGGCGGTTGTGCGAGCAGGTCAAGAGTCGCTGGCCGGACAAGAAGGTGATCTACGTCCCCTGGGGAATCAAGAAGTGCCCGGATGAACTGACCTTCCCCGACAACCTCGTGGTGAACTCTCTCGATCTGGGAACCATGGGCCTGTTGCATCAGCCGACCATTCGTCAGGAGCAGGAGGGTCTCCTGCGCACGTGGGCCGCGAAGACAGGCCGGCCGGTAACCATGTGGATCGACTATGCCGGTCCCGGCGACTGGACTTTTGGCCCGGTCCAGTTCCCTCATCTGGTCAAGGAGTTCTACCAGACGAACCGTAACCGGCTCGATGGCGGCATGGTGCTCACGTATGGCGCCGCCTGCTTTGTCACGGCCGCGCCCACCTATTACGTCTGGAACCGTGCACTGTGGAATCCGGATCTGGATGTGGATGCCACGCTGGACGAAATGTGCAGGCGGCTTTTCGGCGCCGGTGCGTCCAGCGCACGCGAACTCCTGCGGATCGAGTGTGACCGCTGGCAGAACACGCCGCTCTCGCGTCCGCTGCGCATCGCCGAGCAGCGCGTCCCGCCCAAGCTGTTCCGTGAAATCTGGCCGATGGATGTCGTGGCCCACATGCAGACGCTGCGCGATCAGGCGCTCGAAGAGATCGAACGGACTCACAACACGGATGCCAGGCGGGCTTTTCTCTACTGGACCTGGTCGTTCAACGCGTTTGTGGAATACGCCGAAACCATCAATGGCGTAAGCGTGCGGGAGGTCCAGGACAAGTTGTTGGCTGCCCCTTCCGCTGGCGGGCCGGCCGCCGTCCCTGCGAACGGCACGAAAACGGATGGAGGACCGGGCTCTGTCCCGGCCGCGGTCCCTCCAGCAGTTCTGAGAACAGACGTAGCACCTGAAGCGAACGCCGAAGCTGCCGCGCGCTTCCAGGGCGGCGCTTTCGAAACCAACCAGGTCCGGCTCGCCAGCGTCCGCCTGGAGAACGGCGCGGCCGAAGGACAGAGCGCCATCCGGTTCGATCTCTCCTGGGGCCACACCTGGCGCGCGAAATGGACAGAGCCAGCGGCGCAGAATGTAACAGGCAAAGAGCTCCCGATCGAGAGCTGGAGCGCAGCCTGGGTGTTTGCAAAATACCGGATCCCCGGCCGGGAAGCGGACGGCTATTTTCACGCGACGCTCGCGCCGGATCGCGCGCAGCACAGCGTGCCCGGGCAGGCCGTGCTCGATGTCGGCCTGACCGGCACCAAAGGGATGGGCGTGTTCATCTACCGCGCCACTCCCGGCCAGGGCGCGCTCAATCTCAAGGACGTGGGTCTCTGCTGGCTGCATGGCGCTGACGGCGTCACCAATCCCGCTGCGGTTGATCTCAAGGTTTTTGCCATTGAGATGGTCTATGTGCCGCGCGGCGCGTTTCAGGTGGGGTCTGGCGGAGCCGAGAATGGCAGCTTTACGGATGGCTCCTGGACCGACGGTGCTACGATTCCGTTCCAGGTGGATGCCAACTGGAGCGGACCGGTCGCGGAAGGCTCCAACGCCCGGCGCATCGGCAGTGCGCCTGGCCGTCTCTGGGGTACAAGCGAATTCGGGCCCGACACCATCGGACGCGAAGGCGCCATCGTCAACAGCTACCCGACCGGCTACGAGCCGTTCTATTGCATGCGATACGAAGTGACGCGAGGTCAGTTCACGGCGTTCCTGAACACGATGTCGATTGCGGAGATTGTCAGCACCTCGGCCGGCGACAGCTCGCACGCCGGGGCCACGTACACGGCGGTTGGCCGGTACAACCTTCTGGGCGTCTGGCCAAACTTCACGGCCGCCAAGCCGTATCAGGCCTGTAACCTGCTCTCGTGGTGGGATAGCGCCAACTTTGCGGCCTGGGCAGGTTTGCGCCCCATGACCGAACTCGAGTACGAGAAAGCCAGTCGCGGACCGCGTTTGCCGGCGACTAACGCCTATGCCTGGGGCTCGACCCGCATGGCGCAGACCGAATACACGGCCACCCGCGAAGGAGCATCCGACGAGCGGATGTCCGGAAACAATGATCCCACCATCGGCAACGCCAGCTACGAGCTGACCCTGCCAGCCTACTTTGGCGGCCCGACGCGCGGCGGTGTGAGTTCGATCCCTGGCAGCCCGATGCGTGCCGGGATCTTTGCCACGCCTGAAAGCGGGCGCGCGGCTGCCGGCGCCTCGTACTGGGGGATACTCGACTTGAGCGGCAATGTGCGCGAGCAGGTCGTGACCCTCGGCAACGGCAAGGGGCGTCTGTTCGAAGGTTCGCATGGCGCAGGCACGCTGGAGATCCCGGCGGATTGGCCGGCGATTGTTGGTAGCGACTCCGGTATTGGCGCCGGGTATCGTGGCGGATTCTTTGGCGATCTGCCTGCGCCATTGCGCACGTCGGATCGCAGCCGCGCGGTATTCAAGGATCGCGAAGCCTCCTTCAGTCGCGAGTCGCGTTCGGAGGCGAACGGCTGGCGCGGTGTGCGCACGGCGCCGGACGCTGCGGCGGGAAGCGCGACAGCCAGTCCGGTGGCCGTGGCGATCGACCGTCCGCTGCCGCGTCTGACGCAGGCGACCCGTGTGGATGGCGCGCTGGACGAGTGGACTGGCAAGCCGTCGCTGATGCGGCGCAGCCTCGCGCAGATTTTTCCGGAAGATCGTCGTCGCCCAACCGGACGCCAGGTGTTGTGGCAGGGACCGGAAGATCTGAGCGTCAAGGCGTGGTGGGGGAGAGACAGCGACGCGCTCTACGTGGCAGCCGAAGTCATGGATGACAAACATTTCAACCTGCAAACCGGCGGCATGATCTGGAACGGCGATGCCCTGCAGATGGGGATTGCCATCTCCACGAATGTGTACTGGAATCTTGGCCTGGCATTGACCACCAACGGCGTGGTTTTTCATAAGTTTGAAGGCCAAGGCGACGCGCTCGCCAAAACCGCCACGTATGCTGTGGTGCGGGACGAGAAAGCCAGGATCACCCGCTACGAGCTGCGCCTGCCGCTGGCGGAGCTTGGACTGAAGCCGGGCGAGTCGTTCGGGTTCAATGTCGTGGTTTTGGATGACGACGACGGCGCCGGTTCCCGTTACTGGTTCCAACTCGCCCCCGGCCTCTGCGGCCGCACCGCCAAAACCCCGCCACCGTGGCAGGTGTACCCGAGGTATGTGGTGGAGCGGTAGGCGTGTCGGTGGCAGGTGTTAGGTGATTGGGCAGCGGAAGGAAATCAGGAATCGTTGTCGCGATCGTTGTCCCGATCCTTGTCGACAACGATCGCGAAAACGATGGCGAAGCGGCCGACGATTACGGCTGACGATTTTTCGCGGACAAGGCCCGTTGACCGTCGCTGCGCCGCATTCTAACCGGAGGCCGGGGATTTCGTGCGGGTTGACATCTTGGGGCGCATTGCACTTCCGTCGACATTCCCTCCGCCCGGCGACTACCGCCGGAGAA
>JBAXVM010000339.1:0-2557 GCA_037129105.1 bacterium | reverse complement strand
CCTTGTTGATGTCGACGCCTTCGCCGAAATGATTACGGAGTTTCGCCCACACCTCTCCGGTCGCCCAGATATCCGTGGGGATCCGGTCCACCGGTTGATGAGTGATAGCGGCCAGCATTCGTTCTCTTGCATTCATAGCGTCATTTTCTCCAAAGTGGCGGGAGCATCCTGCTCCCGCAATCCACGGCAACCAACACCAGCTTCTCCTGGCGCAGTTGGGGAGCTGGAAGCTCCCCCCACTATGCTTTGCTCACGCATTCTGCTGCTCACCTTCCGCCCACACCCCACCCCGTGCAGGTTAAGACCCTACCGCCTACCGCGCCGCACCTTCGGGATGCCCAGTAATATCACGCACGATCCGGCAGGCTTCGTCCAGGCGGGTCTGCATGGCGCCGGTCAGGAGGTCGGTATCACGGAAGACAAACTCAATAAAGTGATTTGCGCCGATGTCGAGCGTCTCCTGCAGATGTGCCCGGAAATCAGCCGGATCAAACCGGGTCCCGCAAAGTTTGAGCGGCACGGGCTTGCGCGACCAGATTACGTTCCGATTGCAGGCGGCGGCCAGCTTCTCCAGGTCGCACCAGGGCGTGACGCTGACCTTGCGCAGACCATTCAATTCCTGCAGGTGCCCGATAATGGCATGCACCGGCTCGCAGCAGCCGAATTTCATCAGCTTGAACTTGGACGCCAGCTTCCGGAAATGCGGCATCAGGAACTCCGCGAACATGTCCGGCGAAATGCTCGACGACTCCTGCGACTCCAGATAGCCGTAGCGGTCGGCGGACAGAATACGCTCGCCGGGTTGGATCGCACGGCCGGGAATCTCGTCGGTGAATTGCGAACTCCCGGAGCAATAGCCCTGGTTGCCGTCGTTATTGAGCGTGAGCAACCCCTGTTCCTCCTCCCACTGCCCCAGCGCGAGATTGTTCTCGGCAAGGAAGGTCAGCAGGCGATGCACCGCATCGGGGTTGATCGCCATCTGCAAATAATACTCCTCCATGCCCATCAGGTGGACTGCTTTGTTGGTGATGCCATCCGAATAGTACGAGGCTGGGCGGCCGACAACTACGGGCAGCAGCCCCTGAAAAACATTCCGGGCCAATTCTAACCGTTGCTCCGTCAACGGCCGGTCCAGGACGAGCGTGCGCTGTTTGAGTTTGTGAAAGTCGCCATCAATATCCCGGATCGGCTTGTTGGTCTCGTAGCCCACGCTTCTGCCATGGCCATCATCCACGTGTGTGAACCGCAGCTCATCGCAGTAACTACTGATGTGTGCCACCCAGTCCACCACAAACCGGTCGGGGATGATCCGGTCGTCGTTGATGCGCTCGTAAGCTGTCATGGCAAACAGCAGCTGCCACTCCAGCCAGTGGCAATCGGCATCCGCACACTGCAACGGCGGCATGACATCCCGGAAGAAGACGCCGTTATCCTCGATATGGAACGGGAAAGTCCGTGCTTTCAGCCCGTTGTTCAAGCGCCATTTCATCCGGCGCTGCGCCATGACATTACCAAGCGCATACTCCGCATACGTGCCTGCCAGGCGCCTCAATCGCAACACAGATGCATCAGTCATGGGTATCTCTCAGTTCTGCGTGAGGCGTGCTGGCCACACAGTTACGATCATCGAATACATTCAGAAACCACGTGGTGGCACGCGGCGGCAGATCAGCCTCGATGCGCCCCGTGGCGGCATCGAAGCGCGCCGGGTGGATATTCCACTTGCGATCGGTCCAGTGACCCAGCGCGCGCGTGACACAGAGCTCCGCCTTCGTGATCGGACGCGTGCTTTCACAGACGGCCCACACCTTCGAACCGTCGCGGCCTTGCTCGCGCAAGCACGGCAAGGACTCGCCGCCGCGCAGCAGGCTGTCCATGAAGACGCCGATCTCCTCCGGTGCCCACCCGTGGAAATGGCTATGCGCCATCTCGACACGGATGCAGAGTGTGCGCGGTCCGCGCGGCAACTGGTACGACTTCTGCAGTATGGGAAGCGGGTATGGGCCGTCGTTGGTGCCGCTGACCCAGCAGATCGGCAACGCCACGCCCGGCAAGTAATGCGACGGATCCCAGAGATCGAGCCAGCGCTGCACCTGTTCGGCAGGACGCGTGCGAAAGGCGTAGTCGCTCCAGCCCGAATCGTACCCGAGGAAACCGCAGCCGTAGACCGGCACGGCGCCCCGCAGCCGCGGATCGACGGCCGCCACGATGCAGGTTGCATACCCGCCCCAGGAGATGCCCGTAATACCGATGCGCCCGGCGTCCACGCCCGGCTGGGCAGCCAGCAGCGAATGGCCGGCAATGGCCGCGGCCACGGCATGAAAGGGCCACTGGTCTTCAGGTTCGGCGGTCTTGTCGAAGGAGTCATCCCAACCGGCCGGCCCGCCATGCTCGTGGCGTGCGTGGTTGCCAAACTGCCGGGTCTCCGGCGCACCCGGCACGCACCCGCACTGATCCATGGCAATAGCCGCATAGCCGCGAGCGTTCCACAGACGCACCCATTCGTCCATGGCCGTGCCGCCGCCGCCGTGCAGCAGCACGACGCCCGGGCAGGTCT
>JBAXVM010000338.1:0-2574 GCA_037129105.1 bacterium | reverse complement strand
CCTGGTCGGCAGAAGGTTTGTACTTCCAGAAGGCTAAGTCCGACCAGGCTGCTAGAAGACGCAGTTGAAGATCGGGAAGACCGGCAGGGCGGATGAGGTGATCACATTGATCAGGCCCACCTGAAAGCCGAGCATCTTGTCGGTCTTGTTGATCAGCCCGATCTGGTAGCCTACGACGCTCTGTGACATGTTGAAAAAGGCTAGCTGTACGCCGGCAAAGGTCGGGGCGTTGTTCCAGCCGCCGATCTGGAGTCCCTTCATCGAGGTGGCGTAATTGCCCAGTCCAAGCTGGAGGAAGTCGGCCGTCTCGGCGGTGTTGAGGCCACCGAATTGTATGCCGGACAGCGTGACCGCGCTGTTCCACAACCCCAGCTGGACGCCCGTGGCCTCCGCGGCGATGTTGCACCCGGCGATCTGCGCGCCGCCCATTTTCTCGTTGACTTCATTCAGGAGCAAATTGACCTGTACTCCCCAGGCCCGGTCGCTTTGGCCCCAGAAGCCGAGGTCCACGCCATAGACCGTGGGGTTGGATCCGGCGGGGATGGCGAGGCGGAAGGCCGCGACTTCCGAGGGTTTTCCGATCCACATGTCCAGTGCGGACACATCCACCAGCCAGGTGTCTGCAGCCAGCGCGCCGCACATGGTGACACTCGCTAAGGCCAGGATAGACAGCAGTTTCTTCATCGTCGCTCCCTTTGTTCGGATCGAATGGTTACCTGTGTTGTTGCCCATAGGCAGCGGCGCGGACCGGTCTGCCGAAGCACATGTCGGGAAGAATAATCTACTTTCGGCTGCCAGCGCAACAGAGAATTAGTCCACGTTCGCCGTTGTCTGCCCGCCCGGATGCGGGTATGATAGCGGGCATTACGACTCTAAGGGGGCGGAATGGAGAAGCCGGTGGCAAGTACAACAGCTGAGATCAATGTAGCTTATGTGGCCAACCTGGCGCGGCTGGACCTGGATGCCGAGTCCTGCGCGCTGTTTCAGCGACAGCTCGGACTGGTGGTCGAGTATGTCCAGCAGCTCGGCGAGCTGGATGTGGCAGGGATTGAACCCACCTCCCACGGCCAGCTGGTTTGCAATGTGTTTCGCGCGGATGAGGAACGGGCCAGCCTGGAGCATGAACGCGTGCTGCAGAACGCGCCGGCCCGTCTGGGGGCGGAGTTCAAGGTTTCCCGGATCATCGAGTAAAGAAGGCGCGGCGAGAGGTGGAAGCGCAGCCGCCGTGGAGAAGTGCGCATGGCTCCAGCGATTGACAAATTAACTGTGCAGCAGGCTGTCGCCGGACTGCAGCGCGGCGCCTTTTCATCCGTCGGCCTGACCCGTGCCATGCTGGATGTCGTGTCGACCGGCAACGCGGCGCTCAACGCCTTTGTCTGGATTGATGAGGCGGATGCGCTGCGCCAGGCCGCGGCGGCCGATGCGGCGCGCCAGGCCGGAAACACCGGCGCACTGCTGGGCGTGCCGCTGGCCATCAAGGATGTTCTCAATGCGGATGGACAGCCCTGCACGTGCGGATCGAAAATCTTGCAGGGGTACGTCTCGCCGTACGACGCCACGGTCGTTTCCCGCTTGCGCGCCGCTGGGGCGCTGCTGGTGGGACGCACGAACATGGACGAGTTTGCGATGGGGTCCACCACCGAGAATTCCATTTATGGTCCCACGCGTAACCCCGTCTCACCGGAACATGTGGCGGGTGGATCGAGCGGCGGGTCGGCAGCAGCCGTGGCCGGAGGGCTGGCTTTGGCAGCACTCGGCAGCGACACCGGCGGGTCCATTCGCCAGCCCGCCTCGTTCTGCGGCTGCGTGGGGCTGAAACCATCCTACGGACGCGTGTCGCGTTACGGGCTGGTTGCCTATGCGTCGTCGCTGGACCAGATCGGCCCCCTCACCCGCACGGTGGCTGACGCCGCGCTGCTGCTGGGCGTCATCGCCGGACACGATCCGATGGACGCGACCACGCTGGATCGTCCGGTGCCGGATTACGGGCTGTCGCTAGGCAGGGATTTGCGGGGGGTGCGACTCGGACTGCCGCGCGAATACTTTGTTGATGGCATGCATCCGGAAGTGGCGGCGGCGGTGCAGGCCGCGACGGCGCGCTGCCGGGAGCTCGGCGCCGAAATTGTGGACGTCAGCCTGCCGCACACCCGGTATGCGGTGGCGACATACTACATTCTGGCCGCGGCCGAGGCCTCGGCCAACCTGGCGCGCTTCGACGGCATGCGCTACGGTTTTCGCGCCGCGGCAGACGTTACGCCGACCGAGCAGTACAAGCAGACCCGCGCGCAGGGATTCGGGCGCGAGGTGCAGCGCCGCATTATTCTGGGGACCTATGTGCTCAGCAGCGGGTACTACGATGCCTACTACCTGCGGGCGCAGAAGGTGCGCACACTGATCCGACGCGACTTTGCCGCGGCGTTCGAGCGCTGTGACGCGCTGCTGACGCCCGTGACGCCTACGCCGGCGTATCGGATGGGCGAAGCTATGGACGACCCGCTGCACATGTATCTGGGCGACATTTTTACGGTCACGGCGAATCTGGCTGGCATCTGCGGCCTTTCCGTGCCCTGCGGC
>JBAXVM010000337.1:0-2588 GCA_037129105.1 bacterium | reverse complement strand
GTGCTGATGCCGGCGTTGGTGCTGACCCTGCTGGTACCGCTGGGCTGGTTGCTCCTGCCGCGCGCGACGCCGCATGCCGTGGCCTGGTGTGCCGCCCTCTACTTTGCCTATGGCGCGGCAGGCAGCGCGGTGGGCATCAGCGCTAACCGACTGCTCTTCAACGCAGTGGTGCCACCAGAGAGTAACACGGCCTACACGGCCATCTACTATGCCTGGATGGGTCTGACCGGCGGGGTGGCGCCGCTGCTGGCCGGCGTGCTGCTCAGCGCCTGGGGTCGGCGGCAAGTGGCCCTGGGCCCGCTGACGCTGGACAGTCACACGCTACTGTTCCTCCTCGCGCTGCTGTTGCTGGCGCTGGGCTGTCGGCTGTATGGGCGGGTGCGACCGGATGACGTGCATACGACGCGGACGCTGCTGCGCCACCTGCTGGCGCCCGCACTGTCGAGCCGCTGGCCCCGGGTCTGGAGATGAGGAACGGCGAGCCGGGGATGCGTGGCGTGTACCACCACATGGACGACGCGGGGAATCTGCATGACCAGGAGCTGGACTGGCCACGCCACGGCGGGGCGCGTTAGCGCCTACGGCGCTATCATGATGGAAAAAGTTCACACACGTTTGGTCCCTTCATACGGCGATGCCCAGTTCGGTGAACAACAGGGCAAGGGTATTGCGCAGTTGCAGACGCAGAACATCCGCCGGGTGCTGCGGTCTGGGCTGCCGGTTCTGGGGGCGGCGGAGGGCGCCGGCGGCGAGGAGCGGTCGTATGACCTCGTCGGTCAGGGTGAAGTAAGCACACACTTGGCAGGCGGTCTGGGCTGTGACGTGGTACCTGCGCCGGTGTGGCAGGCGGCGGACGAGTCCCTTGCCGCGCAGTTTCTGGAGGTCGTAGCGGGCCTGGGCTATGGTGTAGTCCTCAAGCCCGTCATGCTGGCAGACGCGGTCCTGCAGGTCGGCAGAACTGAAGCCGTCGGGCGCGGTCGAGAGAAGAGGCAGGAGCGAGAGCACCGTACGGATGCGGGCGTTGTTGAGGTTGAGACCCGCCATTCGACGGTCGCCGACTCTGCCAGACTGGCTCCAGCGCTGCGGTTCATCGGGACCGATGAAGGCGACGTTCAGCGCCTGCACATGATCCATGAACTGCTGGAGGATTCCCTGCAGACGTTCCATGATCGCCGGTATGTTGTCAAGCGTACGCGCACAGCGGAGCGCCTTCGCGTTGTTGACCGTGACCTCCGCTCGCAGGAGCCTTGCGGACTTGTCGTAGATCTTGAGTTGGAAGGCTCCCCAGGTGACCGTGAGCGTGGTCAGGTCGTACACCCCCTGGGCGTTGCAGCTCCGCGTTATGGCGATCACGGGCCTTTTGTGAGGACGATGCTTGAAGCCCAGAATAGTCTTGAGTTGTTCGAGACCGAGCGTTCTGCGTGTCCGGTCAAGCAGAGACTGGTAAATCTGGTCGAGCACGCAGCCGCGCCTGAAGATGTAGTTGCGGCTGTACTCGATCTGGAAGGCGGAATAGTCGTATTTGAACCCCGTGTCCTGCTGCTCCTGCGTCGAGAGGCCGAAGGAGAGGCAGGCCGTGTAGATCCAGCGGTCGGCCAGTGCACGGATGCCGGTGGGACAGGCAGCCAACTGCCGACCCAGGGCTCCGATACCACCGAAGTCGCTGCCCTCGATGAAGCAGTTGCCGTCGGTTGCGAACTTCAGGCCGCGTTCCGCCGCCCTGCGCCGGACCCATTCGTGGCCGTTGAGGATGACCATGGCGCCGAAAGGCGGATGACAGCACATGCGGATGGTGACATGTCCCCATTCGGGATCCATGATATGGAAGAACACGTGGCGGACGGTCGCCCATTTCTTGAGGCGGTACAACTTGATGATGTGGCCCTTCTGCTGGTGCCGCTCGACGTGCCACTGCGGGGCGGGAGCCAGGCTCTTCTGAACCAGGAACAGCCCGGCGAAGCCCGGATCGTCCGGGATGTACGCCTCCGCGGAGTCCCCCTTTCGCTCCCGCGCTGCCGCGTCCAGAATGGGGACATGGTGCTTGGCGCAGTACGCAGTCAGCCGACGGACCATGGTGCCGGCCAGGTCGGCGATGTGCTCGCTGGTCAGCCGGGAGTCGTCGCCGAACAGATTGCGCCAGAACAGCCGGAAACCGCCCCCCGACTGCAGGTACTGATTGTACGCCAGGAAGACCAGCCGGTCCGGGCAGTCGTACTGCCCCATCATCTCGTCGGCATACGCCTTACTGAAAGCATCGCGAAACGCCATGGCGGGGCCTCCGGTTGCACCGCAGTCAACGCATGCGCCGCAAGTCGTTGGTTATGGACTGTAGTGTATACCATGGCTGCCCGCCGTGCGGGCCGTTCTTTCCGGGCGCAGTCCCGGAAAAAAGGTAGAGCACTTACTGCGGAACATGCGTGTTCCGTGCGTAATTGCTGTGAAGCAGCCTTCTGCCTATCAAGAGGTTACGAGATACCATACTCTGACCCGTGCGAAGCACGCTATACAAAGTAGCACCGCCAGGTCTTGATCTACGCGGCGGTCGCTGTGGCGCTTCGCGGTTTGGTTGCGGCCACCGGCTGCTTTGT
>JBAXVM010000336.1:0-2616 GCA_037129105.1 bacterium | reverse complement strand
TAGGGACGCACCTCCGGGGCGTCCGCAAGGAAATGCGCGAGATAGGGTTTTCGGAAAGGCTCTACGTCCGACAGTCTCCTAGGCCATGGTCTTGAGCATCTCCAGCGACACCGCGTACCGTAGCGGCTGGCCGGCGCGCCAGGACTGGAACTCCTCGATCATCAGATCGGCCATGCGCAGGACTTCGGTACCCATGGATCCGGCAATGTGGCTGCTCAGGAAGACGTTGGGTAGCGTGTACAAGGGCGAGTCCGGCAGCGGTGGCTCAGGCTCGGTGACATCCAGAAGCGCGGACAGATCCGGCCGCTCGCGCAGCACCTCGATCATCTCTGTTTCCACCACGGTAGCTCCGCGGCCGGTGTTGATGAACACGGCGTTCACGCGCATGGCAGCAAAATGTGTGCGCTGCAGGAGGCCGCAGGTTTCCGGGACATTTGCCAGATGATTTGAAACCACTTGTCCGCGTGTAAAGGCCTCGTCCAGGGAGACCTTCTCGACGCCCAGTTGCGCGGCGGCTTCGGCCGACAGGAACGGATCAAACACAATGATCTGCAGGCGGAACGGCAGCAGCAGCTCAATGACCTTGCGGCCGATCATGCCGGCGCCCAGCAGCGCCACAGTTTGCTCGTAGTTTCCGGCACCGCGGAACGCCTGCTCGCGTCCGGCTGCGGAGGTGCAGGCGCGGCAGTTGCGGAAATACCCCTTATTGGCGAGGAGAATTTGCGACAGGGTGAACTCCGCCACAGGCACGGCATTGCCGGCCCAGGCGCTGACGAGCGTGATGCCTTTCTCCAGGATAGGCGTGGCAAACGCTTTGACCGTGCCGGCGGCGTAGAACACAGCCCGCAGCGACGGGAGGCGCGCCAGTTGCGCTGCGGTCAGCGCAGGCATGCCCCAGGTGGAGAAGATGACCTGCACGTCTGCCAAGGCCGGCAGTTGCGCCTCCAGGTTCTGGGACGTGACAACCACGGGGTGCACGGCGCAGTCCGAGGCAATGCGCGCGCGGCGGTCCTTGCTGTAGACCGATTGGAAGATCGGTTCCAGGTCGCAGAAGAAAGCGACATTCAGCATAACAGGCTCCAGTTTCGACTTCTCACCCGAGTGCGCTGCGCATGCGATCGCAGTAATAGCGCACGTTATCCCATTTGGCGTCCGGGGCAATGCGATGATCGGGGCAGGGGATGTAGCCGCCGAGCGCGATCAGCGGCTTGAGTCGCTCGATCTCGGCATCCACGGCTTTGCGGTCATGTGCGAAGACCGTCTTGTTCATGCCGCCGACGCCGCGCAGCTCCTTGCCATACTTCTTCCGCCACGGCTGGATGCTGGCGTTCCAGGTGCCGACTTCGATTGGGAACATGGTGTTGACGCCGTTCTGGAACCAGGTCGGGATCAGCGCGTCGATCAGGCCGTCGCAATCCAGGGAGCAGATGTCGAGGCCGTGGGCGCGTGTCAGGTCCGTGACCCGCTTGTAGTGCGGGCCGACGACTTCTTCGAACACCGAGGGGGTGATCAGCGGGCCGTTCTTGAAGCAGATATCCTCCCAGAAGTGGGCAAAGTCGAACTTCGCGCCAGACTCCAGAGCCACCTTCACGTTCCGGTAGCAGAGGTCGGCCACGGTGGCGATGATCTCGGCGAACAGGACCTCGTCATCCGCCTGCAGGTAGCAGGAACCTTCCACGGTCAGGATATTGCGAATATTGCCATACAGGCTGCCGCAGTGCAGGCCAAAGGGGTTCTCTCGCAGCGGCGCAGCACGCAGTGCATCCAGGCCGGCGCGATTGACGCGAGACTCCTGCCACTGGTAGCGCCACTTGTAGTGCTCCTCCCAGGCGGCGCGATCCTTCAGCAGGTAGTCCACGTGGGCCGGGATGGAGCCTGCGCCGGGTCGGCTCAGGTAGGTGACGCCATCGCCGCCCCGGACGTGCTTGGTGCCATCCGGGAACTCCGCCACCACGACGTTTTCCATTGCCGGCAGCAGGCCGTCGTTACAATAAAACATGCACTGCCAGCCGAAGTCGAACCCCAGCTTGTCGTTCAGTGCAATATCCACGGCATTGCCATCGCCCCAGCCGTCGACGTCCTCCCGGCGCAAATGTCCTTCGCCGGCCCACTTTTCCAGTGTCTCGTACCAGTACCCGAAATGCACCACGGGCATCCGGTCGTACGGCTGATAGCGCAAGATGGCTAATGTGCGTTCTCTGTTGGTCATGTCCGCTGGGTTCCTTCGATGGGTGCTACGTGAAGAACGACAAGAGTAGCAAAAGCGGATTACGGGGGGCAATAAGGAGAAACACGCGCCCCAGCAATTTGCCATGGTCTTTTCCTGAAGCGCCACTTTGGCGGCTTCCACCACGAAGATTCGAAGAACACGAAGATACATGTAATCGGACGCTGGAAATAACCAAAACCGTCGGATTTGTTGAACTTCGTGCTCTTCGGGGTCCTTCGTGGTGAAAATCCCCACCTGCTTCAGGAAAATACCATGAGCAATTTTCATTATGGCGTTATCCCGGCGGGTCCGGCTGCCACGCCCTATCAGAATTGTCACGAAAAGCTGCTGATTACGGCAGGTAGGGCGGGGCCGCCGGACCCGCCGCAAGCGCGAGGCGAGGTTTT
>JBAXVM010000335.1:0-2625 GCA_037129105.1 bacterium | reverse complement strand
CGTTGTCCACAGCATTTGACATTTGGGCCGAATCTCGGGTACTATTTTAACCCCCAAAGAGGAAACCATATGAGCAAGCTACTGACTGACCATGTTTTCACCTCCGAATCTGTTTCCGAAGGCCACCCGGACAAGGTCTGTGACCAGATCTCGGACGCCATCCTGGATGCCTGCCTGGCGCAGGACCCCCTCGCCCGCGTGGCCTGCGAAACTCTGGCCACCGGCAATCTGGTGGTGAACGCCGGCGAGATCACCTGCCGCAACTGGAACCGCATCGACCCGCAGGCCATTGCGCGGGAGGTGGTCAAGGATATCGGCTATGTCCGCCCGGAATTGAACTTCAGCTACGACACTTTCACCTACGTCTGTGCCCTGCACGGGCAGTCACCAGAAATCGCCCAGGGTGTCAGCCGCGCCCGGCCCGAGGACCAGGGCGCCGGTGACCAGGGGATGATGTTCGGCTATGCCACCAACGCCACAAAAGAACTCCTCCCCGCGCCAATCGTGCTGTCGCACCACCTGCTGGCGCGCCTGGCCAAGCTTCGGAAGAATGGCGGCATACCCTACCTGCGGCCGGATGCCAAGGCGCAAGTCAGCGTGCTTCATGAGGACGGCATCCCCACCGCCATCACGGCCGTCGTGCTCTCCCACCAGACCGACGACGTGCCGCTGGCGCGCATCCGCAAGGACCTGATTGCCGTGGCGCATGATGTGCTCGACAAGACCGGCCTGATGCGCCCGAACACCCGCTTCTACATCAACCCCACCGGCAAGTTCGTGCTGGGCGGACCGCAGGCCGACTCCGGCGTCACCGGGCGCAAGATCATCGTGGATTCCTACGGCGGCGTCGGCTCCCATGGCGGCGGCGCCTTCTCCGGCAAGGACCCGTCCAAAGTGGACCGCTCCGCCGCTTACTACGCCCGCTACGCCGCGAAGAACATTGTGGCTGCCGGACTGGCCGACAAATGCGAAATCCAGGTTTCCTACGCCATCGGCGTGGCCAAGCCCATCAGCATCAATGTCTCGACCTATGGCACCGCCAGGGTTGACGAAACGCGCATTGCCAAAATCCTGCTGCACAGCGAGATCTTCGACTTCCGCCCGGCCATGCTGATCCGTGACCTCGGCCTGACCAAGCCGGTCGGCTGGAGCTATCGCATGTCATCCAACTACGGCCACTTCGGCCGGAACATCTTCCCGTGGGAAAAGACCAATCGCGTGGAAGCCCTGCGCGAGGCGGCGGGGTTAAAGTAACTGCTGGATTTTTTCAGGTGTTCAGAATTCAGGAGTCGGGAGTCAGGAGTCAGAACGAACGCCCCGCGAATAGGCTGAATTCTGTCTCCTGAACACTGAAACCTGAACACTGAAACGTGAACACTGAACCTCACAAGGACATACCATGCTCCCATACAAGGTCAAGGATATCGGACTCGCCGAGTGGGGTCGCCGCGCCATTGAAATTGCCGAGAAGGAAATGCCGGGCCTCATGGCCACACGCGCCAAGTACGGCCCGGATAAGCCGCTGAAGGGCGCCAGGATCATGGGCTCCCTGCACATGACCATCGAAACGGCTGTGCTGATCGAGACGCTCGTAGAACTCGGCGCGGACGTGCGCTGGGCCAGCTGCAACATCTTCTCCACACAGGACCACGCCGCCGCCGCCATTGCCGCGCGCGGCATCCCCGTGTACGCCTGGAAGGGCGAGACGCTGGAAGAATACTGGTGGTGCACCAAGCTGGCCCTGACCTGGCCGGATGGCTCCGGTCCCTCGCTGATCGTTGACGACGGCGGCGATGCCACCCTGCTGCTCCACCGCGGCTACGAAGCGGAGAAGAAGCCGGCCATCCTCGATGAACCGACCGACATCGAGGAGCTCCAGCTCATCAATGCCCTGATCCGCAAAACCATGCGGGAGGAACCGGGCTACTTTGCCGGCGTCATCAAGAACTGGCGCGGTGTCTCCGAGGAGACCACCACCGGCGTTCACCGCCTCTACCAGATGGAGAAAGAAAATCGCCTGCTGGTGCCGGCCATCAACGTCAATGACTCGGTCACCAAGTCCAAGTTCGACAACATCTACGGCTGCCGCGAATCACTGGTGGACGGCATCAAGCGCGCCATGGACGTGATGATCGCCGGCAAGACCGCCATGGTCTGCGGCTTTGGCGATGTCGGCAAAGGCTCAGCCGAGTCGCTGCGCGAGCACAAGGCCCAGGTCTGCGTCTCGGAGGTCGATCCGATCTGCGCACTGCAGGCCTGCATGGCCGGCTACCGCGTCTGCACACTCGAGGATGCCCTGCCGACGGCCACGATCTTCGTCACGGCCACCGGCAACTGCGACATCATCACCGCAGACCACATGTCGAAGATGCGCGACCAGGCGATTGTCTGCAACATCGGCCACTTTGACAACGAGATCCAGGTCGCGCGCCTCAAGTCCTGGCCTGGCATCCGCCACGTCAACATCAAGCCGCAGGTGGACAAGTACATCTTCCCGGACGGCCATGCCATCTACCTGCTGGCCGAGGGGCGCCTCGTGAACCTCGGGTGCGCCACCGGCCACCCCAGCTTCGTGATGAGCAACTCGTTCACCAACCAGACCCTGGCCCAGATCGCGCTCTGGAC
>JBAXVM010000334.1:0-2659 GCA_037129105.1 bacterium | reverse complement strand
AGCCTGTCGGACTTAGCCTTCTGGGGGTACAAACCTTCTGCCGACAGGCTGCTAGCGTCTTACAATTCGTTGTATGCAAATACTATAGCCTGCGATCACGATTGCCAGGATCGGTGTGGTCATAAGGACGACCTGCAGGGAGGAGGCCGGGGCGCTCGCCTGAAGGATGGACAGGCTCCAGTCCGGATTGTTGGCAGACACCAGCAGGTTGGGGAAGAGGCAGGCGGCAACGGCGACCCAGAGCCCGAGAATGGCCAGGGCGGTGGCGCGAAAGGCCCACGCGCCACGGTCGGTCAGCCTACGGCTGACCAGTAATCCGGTCAGATAAACCAGAATGCCCGGCGCGAAGAACGGCTTGGCCGGCAGCCCGGGGGTGCCGGATATCCAGACCATGGCCGTTACAAGCGACAGAAGGACGGTCAACGCCCACACCAGAGACTCCGGGCGCGAAAGGGGCGCTGCCTGTAATCCGGTCCTGGCATGGAGTATCCCGTGCCAGATAAAGAAGCCCAGTCCGGATAACCCGAAGAGCAGCGCGAGCGGGGCTTGCGCGGCGGTGATCTCGCTGCGGATGTCATCCGGTCCGCGGAAGGGAAGGCCCGCCAGCACGAAACCGAGCGAGCCGGCCAGGGAAAACAGAATTAGAAAGCTGCCCAAACCCAGCAGGCTTCGCCAGAAGCGAGTCCGCCGGGGATCGTGGTACGAGAACTCCAGCGCCACAGCACGCAGCGCGAGCGCGCCCGCCACGGTCATCAACGGGAGGTAGAAGGTGCTGCAGAGGATGGCGAAGGCTGCCGGAAATGCGGCAAACAGAAAGCCGATCGCCATGACCAGCCAGACTTCGTTGGCCTCCCAGACGGGCGCAATGTGGTCAACCAGCCGGTCTGCCACAGCCTTTTTTCTGATCCATGGCACCAGGCAGCCGATGCCCAGCGCATAGCCGTCCAGTATCGTGTAGATCGCGAAGAGGATGAATAGCAGACCGAAGGCGGTCACGGGGCTGGAGAGGACATTCATGCGTGCGGTTCCTCCGGGCGACCCGGTCCCTGCCGGATGATCTGGCAGGCAAAGAACAACGTCAGGGATACGATCAGGAGGTGCAGGAGCACAAATCCCGCCAGCGAGGTTCCCACCTGCCAGGCCGGCAGGTTGGCCGACGTGGCGGCGGAGGTGCGCAGCAAATCGTGAACCATCCATGGCTGTCGTCCGATTTCCGCCGTACACCAGCCGATCTCACTGGCCAGATATGGCAGCACGATCAGCCAGGGAAACAGAAGCAGATACCAGCGGGCACGCGCCAGCTTTCGCCGCCATAGAAGCCACGTGCCCAGTCCGGTGATTCCGACCATGACCACCCCCAGCATCACCATCAAATGAAAACAGGTGAATACTACGTTCACCGGCGGCCATTGGTTCTCGGGAAACTCGTTCAGCCCTTTTACTACCGAGGTGCGTGTGCCGGACTCCAGGAGGCTGAGCCCGCAAGGAATCCTGACCGGCAGATGAACCGTCTGGTTTTGCTCGTCCGGAATGCCGAAGAGGTAGAGCGGCGCGCCGGCGGTGGTTTGAAACACGCCTTCGTAGGCCGCGACCTTTTCCGGGACATGGGCGGAGACGTTCATGATGTGAAAATGACCGATCAGGGGTTGCGCCAGCGCGGTCAGGAGTGCGATCGGCAAGGCCCAGGCAAAGAGCGTGCTGGCCAGGATCTGCTGCCGGCTGCGCGCCGTGTAGTACGCCGCCACGCCGCAGAGGATAAACGCGCCCGCCAGCCAGGTGGCGGTAAGCACGTGCAGCACGCGCAGGATGCAGGATGGATTAAGGATTGCCTCCCGCAGGCTCGTCAGCACCACGTGTCCGTTCTCCATAACCATGCCGGCAGGCGTCTGCAGCCATGAGTTTGCCGAGACGATGAGCACCGCCGACAGATGGGAGCCTGTGAACACGCATAAGGCGGCGAACCAGCGCAACCCCGGGGAGACTTTGTCTCTGGCGAACAGCAGAATGGCCAGGAACGCCGACTCCAGCGCAAACGCCAGCATGGCCTCCAGCGAGAGCATGGGGCCGAATACCGGACCGGCAAAACGGGAGAACCGCGCCCAATTGGCGCCGATTTCAACCGGCAGCAGCAAACCGGTTGCGACGCCCCCCACGAAAACCAGTCCGAGAATACGTGTGAGGAACGCAGCGGCACGATCGTATGGCTCGCGGCGGGTTCCGAGCGCCAGCGACTCGAAGAGCAGGATGAAAAACGCCAACCCCAGCGTGGTGATCGGGAAGAGATAATGCAGCCCGATCGTCATGCCAAACTGTATGCGTGACAGCAGCGCAGCGTCCATGGTCAAACAGCCTTTCGAGTTCTGTAGCCCATATAATACCGCAAGTGCCACCTCCATCCAATATCGAACCGCAGGTCGCGTTCTGGCGCCCAAGCGCCTGACGGCGCCACTACAAACGGCCGGGATTCAAAAACAACCCGGTTGTCGCTTGCCCGCAGGGACATGCGCGTCCGCCTTCGATCACGAGCCTGCCGGGTGGCAGGCTTCGCACGCACACTGGATGGACAGGGGCGGCGGCGCGCAGGAGCGCGTGCACCTCCGGGATCGTGAAGGATCTTCGAATGGACACCAGGCCATCCGGCGCAATAAAACTGCGGCGG
>JBAXVM010000333.1:0-2659 GCA_037129105.1 bacterium | reverse complement strand
CGGGCCTCGCGCACACCCCGGTTGCGCTGCGCGCTGCGCTCCGGCCCCTGCCGGTAGACCACAGCCCCGGCCGCCTGCGCGAGTTCGACCGTGTGATCAGCCGAGTCGTTGTCGACCACGATGCGCTCGCAACGCCCCTCCGCGGCGGCCCGGTCCAGGGGTGACAGACAGGCCGCAATGTTGCGCGCCTCATTCCGCGTCGGGATGATAACTGAAAGAAGCATCACGATCCCATCCGTCCGCTGGTTAGCGAACACCGCGCCAACGCCTTCCGCCGCTCGAAGGCCGCATGTCAAACGGGATTCAGTATACCCGCATCCCGCCGGCCGCAGCAATTCTCATTATGGCGCGAAGGAGATGCGCTTGTGCCCGAAGAAGCTGCACACAATCGTAAGGGCCGTTGTCAGGATATTCGCCCAGACCGGATGCATGTGGAGCAACTGAACCAAAAGGACCATCCCCCCTATGCCCATCAGCAGGGCGGCGCCATAGACCAGATAGAACCGCAAATATTCGCGCAACCAGTTGCCGCGCGTCCGGAACACCACGAGCTTGTAGCAGACATACGCGTTGGTGATGGCAAGAATATTACAGGGGATCAGCAGAACGAGATAGTGGACCCGGTCGTGCAGCAGATGATAGGCCAGCGCATACACCCCCACGCCAAACAGCGTATTCCATCCGCCGACCAGCAGGTAGCGCAGGAACGCCAGGTCACGCCCCGCGAGCACACGTCTGAAGACAGCTACATCGTTTTTCATGTGTCATGCCACAGGTATTCAGGAGTTCATGAAGTTTGCCACAGAAGACGCAGAGATCACAGAGCAATCTTCGCCCGCACCCCCGGTTTCCATGGTCTTATCCTGAAGCTTCACAATTTGTCCAACCGCCAAGCCGTTCGGCAGGCGGGAACGCCCTTACGGGCGCACTACAAACGGCTTTGCGCCCTGTTCGTAGTGGCGCCGTCAGGCGCTTCCCGGCGCTGCGGCTCGGTGGACGCTTACGGTCTACGCGGAAACACAGAATAATCGTCCACCGTAGTCGTCGCCGTAATCGTCCGCCGAAAAGGTTTGAAAACGGGCTAGGAACCTGTCGGCAGAAGGTGCTGGAACAATCCAAGGCATAAGTCCGACAGGCTGCTAGGATAGAGTTTGCGGAGATAGGCTGAAATCAGGCACAATCATCCCCCACACATGCACGGCCCCACCCCCACACAGTCTGAAGCGCACACGTCCGAAAGCCACGTTTTTCGGCGCGTGGCAAAGCCGCTGATCAAGATCCTGGTCGGTGCCAGCCTGATCGCGCTGTTGTTTCGACGGCAGGACATCCGCCCGGCCGACCTGGCCGAGACGCTGACGCACCTTTCGACGCATCCGGCCTGGCTGGCCGCCACCCTGTTCCTGGTGCTGGCCTGCCTGCTGTTCGGCGCCATCCGCTGGTGGACGGCGCTGCACGGGCTGCAGGTGAAGATTTCCCGCACACGCATTGCCGCGCTGTTTCTGGTCGGCCACTTTTTCAACGGCTTTCTGCCAGGCTCGACCGGCGGCGACGTCGCGCGGGCCTTCTACGTGGCCCGGGAGATTCAGGGGGGACGCACCAACGCCGTCATGTCCATCGTCCTGGAACGGCTCGCCGGCGTGGCGGTCCTGCTGCTGCTCGCGCTCGCAGGGCTGCTGACATCGACGGCACATTACGACCTGCCGCTGCTGCTGGCTGCCACCGGCGTGCTGGCGGCCGGCATTCTGGCGCTGCTGGCCGCCATACCCTACCTGCCACGCCTCGCCGGCTGGCCGCTGCTACGGCCGGTCGTACAGCACCCGCGAGCCGGTCCGCTGACACACAAGCTCTATGCCGCGCTACGCCTTTGCCATGCGCAGCCCAGGCTGATCCTGCACCTGCTGGGATGGTCGCTGCTGCAGCATTTCTGTGCCATTGCAAGCTGGCTGACGCTGGCCTGGGGCATGGGGTTCGACTGCCAGACCACAGCCTTCCTGTTGCTGGTCCCCGCGGTGCTGACCGCGCAGATGCTGCCCATCACGCCCGGCGGGATCGGCGTGCGCGAAAGCGCAGCCATCACGCTGCTACCGGCCGCCGGGATGGCCCCGCATGAGGCGGTGCTGGTATCGCTCGCCAGCTTCGCCGTCTCGCTGATCTGGTCCGCCGCCGGCGGCCTGGTCTTCGTGCTGCTGAAGGAACGGCGGCACAAGCCGGTTGACGACAACGGCCACCTGGGTCGCACCACGTGACGAACGCCTGAGGGGCGCATCCACGCTTCAGATTCTGCTGCAAAGCCCCATCAGGAGCGGCGGCAAGGGATTGCCGCCCTCCAAAATACGCCAAAACAGGCCTGTTTCCGCACCTGGAGGGCGCCAATCCTTTGGCGCCGTAGGGTCTTGCAGCAGAATCCATTTCATTGACTTGGGTAGAGACGGCTTTATGCCGTCTACGCGCAATGGGTCTGATAATGGACGGCGTAAAGCCGTCCCTACGGTCGTAACACATACAATGCTCACGCTCCGCAATCTATGGAGGTCAACGAAACGGGGATGAGCCCGGATGCGCCCAGGTCATGGTCTTTTCCTGAAGCACCACGTTGGCGGCTTCCACCGCGGAGGCGCAGAGATCGCGGAGGAATGCGTAGTGGCGTGCCGTTCAAGTT
>JBAXVM010000332.1:0-2666 GCA_037129105.1 bacterium | reverse complement strand
CTGTCGGCAGGGGGCGGGTCGCAACCAAAAGTCTAAATCCGACAGTCTCCTAGGCTATTATATAACCATAATTATTGGGTTGGTGTACGCAAGGGGGCGCATATGGTTGGCAAGAGCGAAGGCGAGCATGCCCGGGCCGATATCGCGCACGACTGGAACCAGACGTTTGACACGATTCCCGACCTGATCTCCATCCTTGACCTGCAGCACCGGTTCCGCCGGGTCAACCGGGCCCAGGCAAACCAGATCGGCCTGGCGCCGGAGGCATGTATCGGCCTCTCCTTCTGCCGCATGGTCCATGGCGTGGAGCACCCGATCGCCGCATGCCCGCACACCCGGTTGCTGGC
This sequence comes from bacterium, assembly GCA_037129105.1. Taxonomy (GTDB): domain Bacteria; phylum Verrucomicrobiota; class Kiritimatiellia; order RFP12; family CAIWXQ01; genus CAIWXQ01. The sequence continues at coordinate 2,319 of JBAXVM010000332.1, read as the reverse complement.
TGACCATAAGGAACACAGCGCCGAGGTGCACGATGCCCGCTCCGGCAACGATTACCTGATCACCGTCTCCCCGCTGTTTGACGAACACGGCAAACTGACCGGCAGCGTGCATGTGGCTCGCGACGTCTCGGCGCGAAAAAAGACCGAAGCCGCGCTGCGGCAATCCGAGGAGCGCTTCTCCAAGGCCTTCCACGGCAGTCCTGCCGCCACGGCCATCACCCGCCTGCGCGACGAGTGCTTTACCGATGTCAACGAGGCCATGGCGGCTCTCCTGGGGTACCGTCGCGAGGAGTTGATCGGCCACACCGGCACGGAATGCGGCATCTGGGCGCATGCGGACGACCGGGCCCTGGTGCGTGAAACCCTTCGCCGGGGAACATCGATACACGACCGGGAGATCCACCTGCGAACCCGGGATGCCCGGGAACTGACCACGCGCTACTCCGCCGGAATGTTCAACATCGGCGGCGAGCCCTCCATCCTGAGCGTGCTGGTGGACATTACCGAAGCGAGGGAGGCCATACGTGGACAGGAGCAGGCCAACTCCCTGCTCCGGGCCACGCTGGATGCGACCGCAGATGGCATCCTGGTGGTTGACCGCGACAACCGGATCGTGGACTTCAACCGGCAGTTCGTACAGCTCTGGCGCATCCCGCAGGAGCTTCTTGCACTGCGCGAAGATCAAAAGGCGCTGGACTACGTCCTGGATCAGCTCAAGTATCCGCAGCAGTTTCAAGCCAAGGTACAGGAACTGTACGCGAATCCGGAAGCCGACAGCTTCGACCGGCTGGCGTTCCGCGACGGCCGCACCTTCGAACGCTATTCCCATCCCCAGTGGATCAAAGGCCTGCCTGTCGGCCGGGTCTGGAGCTTCCGCGATGTCACCGACCGCAAGAAGGCAGAGGTTGCGCAGCACGAAAGCGAGACGCGGCTGCGCGCCATCCTGGACACCGTGCATACCGGCGTGATCGTCATCGATCCGGCAACGTACCACGTCGCGGACATCAGCGCGCTCAAGCAGATGGAGGCGCAGATCCTGCAAGCTCAGAAAATGGACGCCGTGGGCCGGCTCGCCGGAGGCGTGGCCCACGACTTCAACAACATCGTTCAGGTGATCCTTGGTTTCTCGGACATTGTCCTGACGAATTTGGCGGAAAACCATCCGCACCGCCAGGACGTGCAGGAAATCAAGGGCGCGGACATACAGGTTTCCGCCCAGTACGCCCCCGACCTCAAGCTCATCCATGCCGACGCCGGGCAGATCTCTCAGGTGGTCATGAACCTTGCCGTCAACGCGCGCGACGCCATGCCGCACGGCGGCCAGCTTTCAATCAGCACGGCCAATGTCACCGTTGCGGCACAAGAGATCGCCACCATGCCCGCCGCGGACCCCGGTAGCTTCGTCTGCCTGACCGTCGCCGACAACGGATCCGGCATGACCGAGCATGTGCGCGCCCACCTGTTTGAACCGTTCTTCACCACCAAGGACAGCGGCAAGGGCACCGGCCTGGGCCTGTCGGTGGTTTACGGCATCGTCAAGCAGTGCAATGGCTGGATCCGCGTGGACAGTCGCGAGGGGTTCGGATCCACGTTCCGGGTGTACTTCCCTGTCTATTCCGGCAGCAGCCGGGGTGCGACGGCAGAGAATTCCGCGAGCGGACTGGCAGCCATGGACCCGGCGCTACGCGGAAACGGCGAACGAATCCTGCTGGTGGAGGACGATACCATCGTCTGCAATCTGGCCGCCAAGATGCTCCAATCCGCCAACTACCAGGTGGTGTCCTGCACCACGGCGCAGGAGGCGCTGTCGCGACTCCGGGAGAAGGGCCAGTCGTTTGACCTGTTATTCTCCGATGTCGTCCTTCCGGATCGCAACGGCATCGCGCTGGCGGACGAAGCCCGGCTGCGCGACCCGCGCCTGTCCATCCTGCTGTGCAGCGGCTATACAGACGAGCGCTCACGGCGAAAAGTCATCAAGGAAAAAGGGTACCTCTTCCTGCAGAAGCCGTATGCCGCGCCCGGCCTGCTGCACCTCATCCGGCAGCTGCTGGACGCGCGGCTAGCCCAAGTTTCGCACTTTGCGACATAAGCCGTTGAGGATCAACACCTCGATTTTCGCGGCACTACAAAGTCACCAGCCGGGCGGAATCTTCACCGCGAAGGTACGCGAAGGGGCACGTATGGCGCAACGCACACACGTAAGAATGGCGTTTTTTGCGTCATTTGTATTCACCGCGCCTCACCACGAAATCCCACCTTCGCGCTCCTTCGCGTACCTTCGCGGTGGAAACACTACGTGTCGGTTATCAAACAGTTTTT
>JBAXVM010000331.1:0-2666 GCA_037129105.1 bacterium | reverse complement strand
GGAAGGGGCAGGTGCTGGAGCCGGTCAAGGGTGCCCTGGCGGTGGGCGATGAACTGGTCTGCCGGATCGAGTTGCGCGTGGACCGCGACATGGAGTACGTGCACCTCAAGGACCAGCGCGGCAGCGGCACCGAGCCGGTGAATGTGTTGAGCGAGACCAAGTATCAGGACGGGTTGGCGTACTACGAAAGCACGCGCGACACCGCGAGTCACTTCTTCATCCACTACCTGCCCAAGGGCGTGTATGTCTTCGAGTACAGCGTCCACGTCCAGTTGAAGGGCAGGTACCAGACGGGCATTTCCAGCGTGCAGTGTCTCTATGCCCCTGAATTCAACAGCCACTCCGGGAGCGTGGCGCTGGAGGTAAGATAGGCAGCCCGGCTTTATACTCGGCTAGCAGCCTGTCGGATTTAGGTTTTCGCCTGCACACGGTTCGTGCCGATCATGCTGCTAGTTGAGCCACCCGCTGCCAGCGGGTGGCGAAGACTCAATTACAGACAGAAAAATTGTTCCGGCTGCTCTTTTGGTTGCGTATTACACTGTTTTCCGGCGCTTGGCGGTTGCGTCCCCCAAACTAGCAGCTTGGTCGGCACAAAGTTTGTGAAGGTACAGCGCTACGTCCGACAAGCTGCTAGCGCGTGACCACCCCGTCACGGACCCATTACTTTGGGCGCCACTTATATACTTGTTCCGCACAGCAATTCTGTCGTACTCTGATTTTGTCTTCGGGGCAAGGTGACTCCGCACACGCGGGGAATTCCTGACCGGCGGTACAGCCCGCGACTGGCGCGCCACTGGCGCGTCACTGATACGGTGGAACTCCGTGGCCGACAGTACAGTCTGGATGCAAGAAGACGCACGCAGGTGCTTTTTCTGCCTTGCCCCGGCCATTGGACCGGGGTTTTTATTTTTCAGGACTATGCATGAGTGAGCTCTTCGATCCGATCGATGATGTCATCGCGGCCATTCGCGATGGCAAGCTGGTGATTGTCGCCGACGATGAAAACCGCGAGAACGAGGGCGACCTGATTCTCGCCGCCGAGAAGGCCACGCCCGAAGCCATCAACTTCATGGTGCAGCACGGACGCGGCCTGGTGTGCGTCTCGCTCACGCCGGAGCGTGTCCGCCAGCTTGGCCTGGAGCGCATGCCGACGCGCAACCGCGGCGACGCCTTCGGCACGGCGTTCATGGAGTCCGTCGACGCCGCGCACGGCGTGACCACCGGCATCAGCGCCGCAGACCGTGCGCGCACGGTTCAGATGCTGATCGACCCCGCATCCTCCTGCAAGGACATCGTCAGCCCCGGGCACCTGTTCCCGCTGGAGGCGCGCCCCGGCGGCGTGCTGGTGCGCGCCGGTCACACCGAGGCGTCGCTCGACTTTGCGCGCCTGGCCGGCCTGGCGCCCGCCGCGGTCATCTGCGAGATCCTCAACGCCGATGGCACCATGGCGCGCCTGCCGCAGCTGCGCACGTTTGCCGCGCAGCAAGGTCTGAAGATCACCTCCATCGCGGCGCTGATCGAGCACCGGCGTCACCGTGAATGCCTGATCGAGCGCGTCCGCGATGTGGATCTGCCCACCGCGCACGGCCACTTCCGCCTGCGGCTCTACCGCTCGATCCTCGATGGCAAGGAGCACCTCGCCCTGGTCAAGGGTGACCTGTCCGGCGACCTGCCGCCGCTGGTCCGGGTGCACAGCGAGTGCCTGACGGGCGACGTGTTCGGCTCCGAGCGCTGCGACTGCGGCAACCAGCTGCACGCCGCCATGGACATCGTCGAGCAGGAGGGTCGCGGCGTGGTCCTCTACATGCGCCAGGAGGGGCGCGGCATCGGCCTGGCCAACAAGCTGCATGCCTATGCGCTGCAGGAGCAGGGGCTGGACACGGTCGAGGCCAACCTGAAGCTCGGTTTCGCCCCCGACCTGCGTGACTACGGCGTGGGCGCCCAGATCCTGGCGGACCTGGGCCTGAAGAGCATCCGGCTGCTGACCAACAACCCGCGCAAGATTGTCGGGCTGGAGGGGTACGGCCTCACGATCACGGAGCGGATTCCGATCACGTTCTCCCCCTCGCGGCACAACGCGCGCTACCTGGCCACCAAGCGGGAGAAGATGGGTCACCTGATTTAGCTTTCGCGTGCCGCGAAAGCGAAATCAGGTTTATTTACAGAAAGGAAACAGGCCATGAGTTACAAGGAAGTATCGGGACAGCTGAGCGCGGCCGGAATGAAATTCGGCATTGTCGTCAGCCGCTTCAACAGCATCTTTACCCAGCAGCTCCTCAAGGGGGCGCTGGATTGCATCGTGCGGCACGGCGGCTCCGAGGAGCAGGTCACCGTGGTCTGGGTGCCGGGCGCCAACGAGCTCCCGCTGGTGGTTGACCAGCTGGCGGCGCTCGGCGGCCAGGACGCCATCATCGCGCTGGGCGCGGTGATCCAGGGCGCAACCGACCACGCGGACCTGATCAATGCGCAGGTCTCGCGCTCCCTCGCGCAGACCGGGCTCTCCCGCGGCGTGCCGGTGCTGAATGCCGTGGTCTGCGCCAACAACCTGGAGCAGGCCGTAGACCGATCCGGAGCCAAGGCCGGCAACAAGGGGTGGGACGGCGCCCTGGCTGCCATCGAGATGGCGTCGGTCTTCAAGAAACTCAAGAAGTAGTCATTGGCCATCG
>JBAXVM010000330.1:0-2681 GCA_037129105.1 bacterium | reverse complement strand
GTCCCATGAGCGAAGTCGAATGGCCGGACCCGCCGCAAGCGCGAGGCGAGGTTTTTGGATGGCTCTTAGCATTCTGGTCGTATTTAGAGGTCCCGCAACCCGCTATCCGCGGGTTGCACAACTAGGAACCTGTCGGCAGAAGGCACCGGAACGATCCAGGGCTTATTTCCGACAGGTTCCTAGCGATTATCGTACATAAAGCGCACCTCGGTCTCGGACAGTTCGCGGTCGTAAACGCGCACCTCATCAATCTGACCATTCCAGGAGGCGGACGTGGTGCATCCGTAGCCCCACGTGGCCCTGCCAATGTAAAGCGGCAGTTGGCTGGTGCCTACGGCGGATCCGCGGTTCACGCTGTTGTAGTCCGCCACATTCTTTCCGTCGACATACAGATCCGCACGTCCTGTTTCGGTGTGCAGCACGCCGACCACATGATGCCACTGATTGTCCTTGTAGGTTGTAAGCGAGTCGGAAGCTGCCCCGGCGTTTCCGTCGATGCAGAATGCGATCGAGAACTTGTTGTTTTGTTCTTTCATCAGGTAATAGCCGGCGGAAGCGTATCCATTGTTCACGCTGGCATGTTTGCTGACAATGACCTGCCGTACGCCATTGGCCTGGCTCTTGACCCAGGCGCTGATGGACTTGACGGTTCGTAACTCCTTCGCATCCGCCACTTCGATATGGCTGCCGCTGCCATCAAAATTGTAAGCTCCGCCACTTTTGCCGTTGGGCGTCCAGGTGACTTCCCGTGTGCTGCCGTCGTTCCTCTTGCCGCTGGCATCGGTGACTTTTTCGCCTTCGTCCTTGTCGAATGCACAATAGAGCACGAGGCCATTCTGGATGGCGGACGGCAGGTCTTCCTGGCTATTGGGATAGACCGAGATGCCAGTTGCCAGTGCGAGGTTGACGCTGACCTGTCCGAAGACGGTTGTCAGCTTGAGTGGCGCCAAGTTGATGACGCCCTTCAGCTTGTCGCCGTTCCGCAGTTCGAGGGTTACGGTCTCGTGATCCTCGCCGATCTTCATCGTCTGGATCTGTTTGAGCGGCACATTCAGCTTGGCGTAGGACGTCTCCAACGGCACGCTGTCGATAGCCGGGGCGCCGAAGATGCGCGAGCCGTCCGCCAGGTCCATGGAAAGCTGCAAGGTGGCACGCTCCCGCGCAGCCAGGTTGGTCTCCGCGGCCTGGGCCGACAGAAGGCAGATGGCCGCCCCGAACAGCACTCCGAATGATTTTGCGCGCATGTGATGGCGTCTCCCATTTGTCAGGTCGTTGTGATTACAGCACATAGTCGTTTTTGGATTGTCATATAGATGTCGGTGGGATGTAAAGAAAATGTCAGCGCGACAGGTTTGATCCGTACCCGAGTGTTTGTTCACGGCGCAGCCTTGCGGCTGGCTGAGTTCCAAATGAAGAACAGCTGCTCCAACCCGCTATCCGCGAGTTGCACAACTAGGAACCTGTCGGCAGAAGGCACCGGAACGATCCAGGGCCTTAGTCCGACAGGTTCCTAGGGCAGGCGGTTGATCATGGCGGCGGTGACGCCGGCGCCAAAGCCATTGTCAATGTTGACCACGCTCACGCCGGCTGCGCAGCTATTCAGCATGGCGAGCAGGGCGGCGAGTCCGTGGAAACTGGCGCCATACCCGATGCTGGTGGGCACGGCGATGACCGGACGGTCGACGAGCCCGGCTACCACAGACGGCAACGCGCCTTCCATGCCGGCCACCACGATCAGCGCCCGCGCATCAGCAAATTGCGCTTGCCGCGAAAGCAGCCGGTGCAGCCCGGCCACGCCGACATCAAACAGCCGCACCACGCGGGCGCCCATGCGCTCGGCTGTGATGGCGGCTTCTTCTGCCACGGGCATGTCCGACGTGCCGGCGCAAAGCACCGCCACCTTGCCGCGGCGGCGGGGCAGGGGGGCAATATCACGGGTTAGGATGCGTGCGGTGGCATGGTAGACCGTGTCCGGATACACCTGCCGCACGGCTGCCGCGTGCTCCGCGCAGACGCGGGTGGCAAAGGCGTTCTGGCCGCCTTTGGCCATGGCCCCGAAGATTGCCACCAACTGTTCGGCGGTCTTCCCGGCACCATACACCACCTCCGGCTGGCCGCGACGTCGCAGACGGTCGAGATCAAGCTTGGCGAAGCCCAGATCGGACTCTTTGGCGTTGTGGCGGGTGTGTGGCATGGCTTGTTGCGTCCGATCCGTCCGATCCGTCCGATCCGTCAGATCCGTCCGATCCGTCAGATCCGTCAGATCAGACGGATCAGACGGATCAGTTCAGGATTTCGTCCAGTTTGGCCTGCAGCGCGGGAACCGTCAGCCGCTCCTGCTTCATGGTGTCGCGGTCACGGAGCGTGACGGTGCCGTCTTCCAGCGACTGGAAGTCCACGGTGACGCAGAACGGCGTGCCGGCTTCGTCCATGCGGCGATAGCGGCGCCCGATGGCGCCGCTTTCGTCCCAGAAGCAAGCCCAGCGGCGCTGCATCTGGCCGAAGATTTCACGTGCCTTGGCGTACAGTTCCGGCTTGTTCTTGACGAGCGGGAAGATGGCCAGCTTGATCGGCGACACCAGCGGGCTGAAGCGCATCACGGTGCGCGTCTCGGTCTTCCCCTTCTCGTCCGTGACCGGCTCCTCCACGTAGGCGTTGCAGAGCAGTGCCAAGGCCATGCG
>JBAXVM010000033.1:0-16811 GCA_037129105.1 bacterium | reverse complement strand
TGCTCACGATCCGCAAACTGTGGAGGTCAACGAAACGGGAATGCGGCCGATGGGGGCAGCAATCTTGACGTTTGTCCCCGCATCTGTCATGCTCCTACGCATGCCACTGCTCATGCTATTGCTGCGTCAGACCTGTTCCGTCTTGCTTGAACTCTTCTCCATTTTGGGGCTTGCGTCCAACAGACTGCGGGTCGATTGGATTCAACTGGCCCTTTCTGTTGGCATGGTTACGGTCCTTGCGCCTGCACTGCACGCTGGTGCGGCCGACGGGAATCTCGATCGAGCAGTTCTTACGGCTTCTTATGAACAAGAGGCCTTGAAGATTGTGCCTGATTATGCGGGCATGCGCCATGTGGAGTCCGAATATCTCAAAGCACTGGACGTGTTGTTCAACGAATTCAAAAAACAGGGCGATTTCGACAACGTCACGGCAGTGATGGCCGAGCGCAAGCGTTTCGAGGTCAGCAAGACCGTACCGGATTCGCCGGCGGAGGTCCTGCCGCCTGCTGTTATCAAGATACAAGCCATATATCACAGCGCATGGGCGAAGATTCAGGCTGAAAACAACCGGAAAAAGGCTTCGCTGCTTCGATCCTATCTTGCCGCGCTCAAAGGGCACATCAAGGCGCTTCTCGAGAAAGACAGGATGGACGAGGCCAAGGAATCCAATGACGAACTAAAGCGTGCCGAGGCTGACCTGGCTACGCTGGAATCCAAATTCAACGCCTGGGGTGTTGCAGCGACCGGCGGCACCATCACCAACTACGTCCTGGATGGCATTTCCTACTGCGCCCATATTTTCACCAGCAACGGCATGCTTGTGATCTCAACCGGCGGATCCGTGGATGTGTTGGTTGTGGGTGGCGGGGGCGGGGGCGGAAATGGATACGGCGGCGGCGCAGGCGGCGGCGCAGGCGGGTTGGTTTATGCCACGAATTACGTGCTGGCAGACGCAACTTTTGCCGTCACGGTTGGCGCAGGCGGAAGAGGCGCCGATGAATTCAGGACCTATCATGCCGATCCAGGCGGAAATTCTATTTTTGGGGAAATCACGGCGCTTGGCGGTGCCCGTTGCATGGCGCAAGCAGAAGGCGCACAAGTGGGGCAAAGCGGAGGTTCTGGCAGTGGCGGACACTGGGATGCCGAGGGTGGATCTTCCACGCAAAGTGATTCCGGTGGCGCAAAAGGATACGGTCATGCGGGGGGCTACGGTGTATCTGGTGGTGCATATGGCGGAGGTGGTGGCGGTGGCGCAGGCGGTGCTGGTGGTGATGGCACAACCAGCAGGGGCGGTGCGGGTGGCGTCGGCTTGCCATTTTCCATCAGCGGCGTTTCCACCTACTATGCGGGTGGCGGTGGCGGCGGAAGAAACACATCTGGAACACCCGCCGCGGGTGGGCTTGGTGGCGGCGGATCCGGGAACTTCGGCATTGGAGGAACAGCATGCGCCAGCACAGGTGGTGGGGGTGGTGGCGGCGGCTTCGGCAGCGCAGTTGGCGGCAGCGGTGGCAGCGGAATCGTAATCATCCGCTATCCTAAAAGCCACGACAAAGGTGTCGAATGTTCCGCGGTGAAGCCCCCCAAGCCAACGGCTTCGGAACCGCGCTACAAGATCGTAAAATATCGCTATGACAGTACAACCGCAAAAGGAGTACTGGCGGTCGATATATCCAGCCAGGGAATTGAAGCCCGCAAATGGGTGCTAAAGAACATTGGCGAAATTGCCTCCAGCAAAGAACTCCTGTTGGAAGCGGGCAAGGAAACCATAGCGGGCGGGCGATATTCCGTTCTGGATGAAGTGTTTGCCGACGGCATCTTAACCGTGAACTTCGAGGTTCTTCACTAGAATTCGCATTGCACACACGATGGAGCGTCGCAAACGCAAGAAACACCAATCCGTAAACGAGGAGAATATTCACCCCCTTCACGCCCAAAACAAGATCTACGTGCATTCTGGTTCCAAATGCCATTTTGCGCACGAAACTTGCTCCTCTAATCGCATGCAGGCGGCTCGAAAAACAACCGTGGCGATTCTGACGGCCGGGGTGCTGTTCAGCGGCAGCATCTGGGCCTCCCCGGTGACGTCCCAAGACGCCCGGACAACCGTCGACGGATGGCTGAGCCTCCAGCAACCCCATCAGCAGACGCGCCTGAGTAAACCAGCCATGGGTGCGGCGACGACCGTTAACGATACGTCCGGAAACGCGCTTTGTCATGTGGTCCAGTTGGATCCCGAGGGGTTTGTGATTGTGGCGACGGACGATCGACTCGAGCCCATCATCTGCTTCTCCCCTGCCGGCCGGTTTGTCGCCTCGCCGCAAAACCCCTTGTATGCGCTGGTCAGTCAGGATCTCCCCCGCCGGCTTTCCCATGCAAAAAAAGCCGCGGCCGGGGCAGAGCACGCGGCCAGGCCTGGTGCCCGGAAGAAATGGGCCGCACTCCAGCAGGCGGCACTTCCGGCGGCGGCCGCGCAGCCCGATGCGCCAGGCGCCCTGAATGCGGCGGGGTTGTCCGACGTGCGGGTCGCACCGCTAATCCAGACCCGCTGGGATCAAAATGCCGTGGCCAACACCAATGCCTGCTACAACTACTACACACCCCCCTATAGCGAAGGCAACTCCTCGAACTATCCCAGCGGCTGCATCGCGACCGCCCTGTCGCAACTGCTGCGGTACTGGCGCTACCCCGTGGCTGGCGTGGGAACCAATGCCCGCACGATCTACGTGAATGACGTGGCACAATCCCGACGCCTGCGCGGCGGGGATGGCGCCGGCGGACCGTATGACTGGGAAAATATGGTCACAAACCCGGCCAGCAACTGCACACTCGCGCAGCGACAGGCCATCGGGGCCTTGTGCGCCGATGCCGGCACCGCAGTGGGCATGAGCTACCACTACGCAAGCTCCTACACGGCGGCCTGGCTTCAGCAATACGCCCTGACAACCGTTTTTGGCTACAGCAATGCCGTCTGCAGCCAGTCTGTCGGCCCCTCCGGCACGCTCGATGCATCAGCCATCGTCGGCATCATCAACCCCAATCTGGATGCCGGCTGCCCGGTGTTGCTGGGGGTGGCCGGGGATCTCTATGCGCATGCCATTGTTTGCGACGGCTACGGCTACAACCTCTCCACCCTCTATCATCACCTGAACATGGGCTGGGGCGGTTTTGATGATGCCTGGTATGCCCTCCCCCTGATTGATCCGGCCGGACTGTCGTACACGTTTAACCTGATACAAACCATCATTTACAACGCGTGGACCAACCAGACGGGCGAGATTGTCAGCGGACGCGTCCTTACCGCAGGCGGCATGCCCATTCCCGACGCGCTGGTGACAGCCACGCGTGCCGGCGGCGGAACCTACACGACCACCAGCGATGCACGCGGCATCTACGCCCTGGCAGGCATTCCGTCGTCGTCGTCCTACACCATGAGCACAGTCAAGGCGGGATGCATCTTCACAGGGCAGGTCTTCACCACGGGATGGTCCACCAACTTCAGCTTCGCTTCCGGAAACCTGTGGGGCGTGGATCTGGTGTCGACAGAACCGGGCGTAACCATGGACGTTTCCGGCACGCCGCTGAACAGAACCAATGGCGCCGCCGTTGTGACGGTGACGCTGTCCAAGCCCTGTGCACTGCCGGTGACAGTGACCCTGGCGCTCTCGGGAACCGCTGCGGTCGAAGCCGACTATACGGTGTCGGCAACGAACCTGACGATCCTGCCCGGAAACCTGACGGCCACGGCCACGCTGACCCCGCTGCCGAACCCGCTTACATGCGGCCATACGACCATTGTGGTCGACCTCGACAACGTGGTCAATGCCTCGGAACTGGGCGTGCAGCAGGTGGTGGTGCAGATCGTGGACGACCTTGCGCCGCCGGACAGTCCGTCCAATTTCCGGGCCCTCGCAGCCAATAGCTCCATGATCCGGGTGTCATGGAAACCGAATGCCTCCAACGATACGGTCCTGGTGGCTTGGAACAGCAGCCCGAATTTCGGCACGCCGGTTGCGGCATACGCGACCAACGACTGGATCAGCGGCGGCGGAACGATCCTGTACGCCGGCTCCGCTACGACGGTCACACACACCTGCCTGGCATCCTCCACTTCCTATTTCTATCAGGCGTGGTCCGTGAACAGCAAAGGCGTCTGCTCGACGGGCCTGTTTTGCTCTGCCACGACCTCCAACCGCACGACGCTGCCGTTCACGTATGGCTTCGAAGACCCGGATCATTTCTTTGCCACCTGGCCGCAGGAGGTGATGATCGGCAACACCGCGTGGTGTGTCGCCGGGTCGCTCGGCACACGAAGCGCGGCCTTGTATATCCCCGGGGTCAAGACCCGTCTGCTGACACCCCGGCTGGACTTCGGCACGGACGCCCGCAACGCGCAACTGTCGTTCCGCCATCGCATGCCGGCCAGCGCTACGAACCAGGACACGCTGTGTGTCTATTACAAGACCAACGCCAGCGAAAGCGGCACGCTGCTGATGGCCTACACGAACGCCATTGCCTCCTGGACCGTGCAGACAATCCCCCTACCCAATCCGAATAACAGCTACACTGTCGTCTTTGAGGGGTATGCCAAAGGTGGCGGCGGAATCTCGCTCGACGACGTCTCGATTGTTGCCCACATTCCGACCGCCACCAGCTTCACCGTCTGGACGCAACTCCACACGCCCGGCAATCCCATCACCAACGCCTTCGCCGTGGATCGTGATGGTGACGGCGTCCCGAACGGCATCGAATACGCGTTCGGCACGAACTGGGCCGCGGGCACCCCGCTCCTGAACATCCGCATCGTCGCTGGCGTGCCGGTGGTGGAGGTGCCGTGCCTGGACGCGCAAGCCGGCCCCTATGCTGGCGCTTGTGTGGAAGTCGCCCATGACCTGGCAGCGCCACACTGGACCAACCGCGTGCATGCCGTGGGCGGCAGCGACAAGCCGTCCAATCGCGACTGGTTCCAACCCGACGTCGACGGCAGCAACAGCTTCTTCCGGCTACGGGCGGTCTTGCTGGAGTGAGAATCCGGCCGGCAAATGATCTTCACTTCATGATTCATGATTCGATATTCTGCGGTTGAGCAGCCTGATCGGCCGTTGGTTTGTACCTCCGGAAGGCTAAGTCCGACAGGCTGCCAGGAACCTGTCGGACTTAGGCCCTGGATCATTCTGGCACCTTCTGCCAACAGGTTCCTGTCACACGGCCAAGTTCCGTCCGTGGCCACGTGCACCCGCCATTGCCTTCCGGCATCGCGACAGAGCCGCGGCTGTAGTCTTAATCCTACACCCTGTTGCCGTTTGTCCTACACAACTTTACCTGTTTTACTTATACCTCCACACCCCATCTCCTCGCATAAGCTTATTGCGCTTTGGAGCGGCATGCCCGCAGGCAAAGTAAACAACAACATTCGCGTCGTCCGCGAGGACATTTAGAGCGGGTAAATAACGGAGATGCGTCATTCAGCAGAACAAAGTTTTCGCCCTGGTTGAAATTATGATCGTGGTCGCAATGATCGCCTTGCTGGCGGCAATTGCCATCCCGTTGTTCATGAAGTCGCGTCAGGATTCCCGCTGGCCAGCCTTCGTGAATAACCTGCGCCTCATCGATCATGCCAAGCAGCAGGTCGCGACGGTCTCGAAGACCCTGACCGATAGTTCTACGCCCTCGGAGGGCTTCGAGGGTCGGGCTTCGAGGGTCAGCCCTGAAGTCAACAAATAGCTACGATTCATCTCGTCCCGCTTATGGTCTCCAAGGCCTTTGTGGTTTTCGAGACCAATTACCGGAATTCTGCGCGGGGCTCCATCTGTCGGTGTAATTTCCTGATCTGGTAGCTGACGCCTGATCCCGTGGTCAATCCGAGCCGGGCTGGCAGGCTCCAAGGACCGCCCGACACCACGGCGACCGACAGCAGAAGACGCAGACTGGTGACATCTGGTGACATTCAACCCGCCTAACGTAGCCGTTTCAGGCCTATACCAAGGGGATAGCAAGCAACGCGTTACCGCGCGCTTTCTAGCGTAACTCGTTTATTATCAACATGGTGGGCGAGGCGGGACTTGAACCCGCACGGCTTGCGCCACAAGATCCTAAGTCTTGCGTGTCTGCCAATTTCACCACTCGCCCGGAACGATTTTCCGGCGCGGAAAATCTAACGTAGCGACGCGCAGAAAGCGGCGAATCGCGATAGGCCGGATTCGATCTCGGCCAGACTGCAGGCGTAGCTGAGGCGTACGCAAGCGTCCGCGTCAAAGGCCACGCCCGGCACTACGGCCACCTTCTGCTCAGCCAGCAGTCGCTTGGCAAAGGTCACGGAATCGAGGCCGAAGGACGAAATATCCGGGAAGATGTAGAACGCGCCGGTGGGGCGCGGGCACTTCACGCCGGGAATGGCCGACATCAGGGCAAAGATGCGCTGCCGGCGCTCATCAAAGGCCTTGACCATCTGCGCGATCGAGTCGTCGCCCTTCTCCAGCGCCGCGATGGCACCGCACTGGGCAAAGGTCGTGGGTGCGGAGGCGCAGTGGCTCTGCAGGGCACCCATGGCCTGTATGAACGCCACCGGGCCAGCCGTATAGCCCAGGCGCCAGCCGGTCATGGAGTAGGCCTTGCTGAAGCCGTTGACCGTGATCGTATGGTCATACAACTGCGGCGACAGCGCGGCCAGGCTGACCTGCTGGTTGCCGTCGTAGACCATCTTCTCGTAGATCTCGTCCGAGACCACCGTGAGACCGAGCTGCAGCGCCATCTCGCCCAGGGAGCGGATCTCCGACGGGGTGTACATGATGCCGGTCGGGTTGCACGGGCTGTTGATCACCAGGGCCACGGTGCGCTTGGTGGCGGCGCGCTGCAGGTCCGCGGGCATGACCTTAAAGTCGTTCTCACGGGTCGCGCGCACCAGCACCGGAACGCCACCGGCCACGCGGATCATCTCCGGATAGCTCAGCCAGAAGGGCGAAGGAACCAGCACCTCGTCGCCCGGGTTGAGCAGCGTTTGGAACACCAGCGCCAGCGAGTGCTTGGCGCCGCAGCTCACGATGATCTGCGAGGCCATGTAGTTGATGTTATTCTCGCGCTTCAGCTTGGCGGCGATCAGCTCACAGAGCCGCGGGATGCCGTTCACGGGCGTATACTTGGTCTGCCCCTTGCGCAGGGCCTCACAGCAGGCCTCCTTGATGAAGTCCGGCGTGTCGAAGTCCGGCTCGCCAGCGGAGAAGTTACAGACCTGATGCCCCTGCTGCGCCATCTGCCTGGCCAGGCTGGCAATGGCCAGCGTGGCAGACGGTTGAATGGCAAGAATCGTATGATTCAGTTTCATGGACCGTAATATCTCCGGATGCGCTCTTCAAATTGCGCATCGTGGTCAACGTCAATAATCCCCATCTCGCGCACGGCGTTCTCCGGGGAGTCGGACGCATGTGCGGCGTTGACCATAATATTTGTGCCGAACTCGCGACGGATTGAGCCCGGGCGGGCCTTGCGCGGATCGGTCGATCCCAGAACATCGCGGATCTTGCTCACCGCGGAAACGCCTTCATACACAATCGCCAGGCACTCCTCATTGCCCGGGGCACTCTTTTCTTCCGGCGTGCAGGCGGACGGGCGCCGGCCGCTCATGAACTCGACGATGTTTTCGAACTCGCGCGCCGCAAAGCTCGGCGCCAACTGTGCGCACAGCGAATCCAGCGAGGCGGGCTCGACGGGAAAGCCGAATTCCTGCGCCAGGGCTTGCGCGGCGCGATCCTTGCCAAATATGGGAAATACGCGCTTGAGGCTTTCGCGCACCGGCCCGTAAAACGCCTCGGCCTGCGCCACGGTCATGGCAAACTTCTTGACGCAAATAATCCGCAGGCCGGAGCCGGACAACAAATCCATGATGTTGCCCGCGCGCAGCGACGGCTGGTGAAAATTATCCGGCTTGAGCAGCACCAGCGTGCGCTGCACACCTTCGCCCGTCAGCAGGTCCGAGGCGCTGCGCACAATGCCGGCATCCGCCGCCGCGTGCCGCCCCCAGATGCGCAGGCAGGAGCTCACGATCTCCGGCGAGGTGCCGACGATCACGGCCGGCTCAAAGTAGACGACCTTTCCGGTCTCCTCTGCACGCACAAAATCACCATAGGTGTCGCGCACAGAAAGGCCGGTGCACCAGCGCTGGCGCAGGCTGCCGGTCACTTCGTAGATCTTGCGAATGGCATCCTCGCCCTCAAACAGCAGGCAGATGCAGCGGTGCGGGCGCCCGGTCGCAGGATCCGGCGCATACGCACGCAGGACATAATTGGCCAGCAGGTCGCCGACCTCCCGGTCGTCCGGCTCGACCACCCGGAGGTAGTCGGCAAATTCATCCGCCAGCGCCTGGGAGGGGCCGAACAAACGCGCGCCCGCCAGCTTCAAGTCGGTCCGTGCCAGATACCGCGCCATGATGCCACCCGTACGCGACTTGCGAATCGGATACGGGTTGACCAGAACAAAAGCCAGCTCCTTCGCCATACCAACACCTCAGGTCCTGCGCGCATGCGCTTCAATTAAAAACATTACTATAAGAAAAATGCGAGGGTGAGTCAAACCCGCAATCGCAGGATGACAGCGGAATAACATGGTCTTTTCCTGAAGCTTCCCCTGGGCGGCTTCCACCACGAAGATTCGAAGACCACGAAGGTTCCCGTAATCGGACGCTGGGAATAACCGAAACTGTGGGTTTATTGAACTTCGTGCTCTTCGGGTCCTTCGTGGTGAAAACATTTAGTTTCAGGTGTCGACGTATACGGCCGCTTATTCGTGCCACTCGCCCACTTCGCCCATTTTTACTTGCCGCTGCATTTGGGTAGCGACGGCTTTACGCCGTCTACCCGCAAATGCCAGAAAATGGACGGCGTAAAGCCGTCCCTACCGTGAAGGTCAATGAATCGCAGATACGCCCATACCGCTAGCAAACCGGAAAAAACAAAGGCCAGTCTCACACTTTCGGAAGTGTGAGACTGGCGGACGTATCACGGGCCAGCCCGCTGTTCCCTGACTGGCTGGTCAGCGGGTGCGCAGCCCCCGCTGTACGGACGCACGGCGCACGCCTGCCACGGGGTAGGTCAGCTTCTTCCCCGCCTTGGTCTTGGCTGGCGCGGCCACCACGCCGCCGGGCTTTTGCAGCGCGTCATCCAGGCGCTGGAGCTCGCGGATTTCATCGCGCAGCATGGCGGCGCGCTCAAACTCCAGCGCGTCCGCCGCCTCCACCATCTCGCGCTCCATGTCGGCGATGGTCTTGCGCACGTCGTACTGCTCCGGGCGCTCGGCCACGACGCGTTCCGCAATCGCGCGCGCGGTATCGACCACGGCCTCCTCGTCGTGCAGCGCACGCTGTGTGCTGCGCGGCGTGATGTGGTGCTCGCGGTTGTACGCCTCCTGCCGCGCGCGGCGCTCACCCGTCACGTCCAGCATCTGCCGGATGGCATCGGTGATGGTGTCCGCGTACAAGATCACGCGGCCGTCCAGATGCCGTGCCGTGCGCCCGGCGGTCTGGATCAGCGAGGTGGCGGAGCGCAGGAACCCCTCCTTGTCCGCATCCAGCACCGCCACCAGCGCCACCTCGGGCAGGTCCAGACCCTCGCGCAGCAGGTTCACGCCCACGAGGCAATCGAACGTGCCGTGGCGCAGGCGCCCCAGCACAGCCACGCGCTCCAGCGCATCAATGCCGGAGTGCAGGTATTCTACGCGCAGCCCGGCATCGCGCAGGTATTGGGACAGGTCCTCGGCTGTGCGCTTGGTGAGCGTGGTCACCAGCGTGCGGGCGCCGGCTGCCGTGGTGCGCCGCACCTCCTCCATGAGGTCGTCGATCTGGTTGCGCAGCGGACGCACCACCACCGGCGGATCGAGCAGGCCGGTGGGACGGATCACCTGCTGCGCCTGGCAGTCGGAAACCTGCCGCTCGTAGGGGCCGGGCGTGGCGGAGACAAACAGGAGCGGACCGGTTTTGGCCAGAAAATCGTCCCAGTTCAGCGGCCGGTTGTCCAGGGCCGAAGGCAGCCGGAAGCCATGCTCAATGAGCGTGCGCTTGCGCGCCTGGTCGCCGTTGAACATGCCGCGCACCTGCGGCAGCGTCACATGCGACTCGTCGATGATGGTCAGAAAGTCAGCGGGAAAGTAGTCGATCAGGCAGGCGCCCGGCTCGCCGGCGGCCCGTGCGCTGAGGTGGCGCGAATAGTTCTCGATCCCGGAGCAGTAGCCGAGCTCGCGCAGCATCTCGAGGTCGAAGGTCGTGCGCTGCTGAATGCGCTGCGCTTCGAGCAGCTTCCCCTGCGTCTCGAATTCGCGCATGCGGCCGGAAAGCTCTTCGCGGATGCGCGCAAATGCGGGCTCGATCTTTTCGCGGGGCATGACAAAGTGCTTGGCTGGGGAGATCAGCGCACGCGTCAGCGGCTCGCCGGTGCGGCCGGTGGTCGGATCCAGAGGGCGGATGGACTCCACCTGATCGCCGAAGAACGCCACGCGCACGCCATCCGTGCGGTAGGAGGGAAAGATGTCCACGATGTCCCCCCGCACGCGAAACACGCCGGGCTGCGGCTCGTAGTCATTGCGCTCGTACTGGATCGCCACGAGTTTTTCCAGCAGCGCCTCGCGGCCGAGCTCCGCGCCGGGCGCGATGTCGACCAGCATGCCGCGGTAATCCTCCGGCGAGCCCAGACCGTAGATGCAGGAGACCGACGCCACGATGATCACATCCTGCCGGCTGAGCAGCGCATTGGTCGCGGCCAGGCGATAGCGCTCGATGGTCTCGTTGATGGCGGAATCCTTCTCGATATAGGTGTCCGTCTGCGGAATGTAGGCTTCCGGCTGGTAGTAGTCGTAATAGCTGATGAAAAACTCGACCGCGTTGCGCGGAAAAAAACCCTTGAGCTCCGCAAACAGTTGCGCGGCCAGCGTCTTGTTGTGCGAAATGATCAGGGCCGGGCGCCCCCAGGACGCAATGATGTTGGCCATGGTAAAGGTCTTGCCGGAGCCGGTGACGCCCTCCAGCGTCAGACGCCGGGCCCCGGCCTGCAACCCATCGGCCAGCTTGCGAATGGCCTCCGGCTGGTCGCCGGTCGGCTCGAACGGCGCAACTAACTGAAAAAGCGCAGACATGAGAGGATTGTCAGGCAGAAAGGCTTCGGGGGTCAAGAATTTTGGAAATTGTCGCTGCCGGCACAGCGTGGTATGGTAAAGGTCTTTGTGCCAACGCAGAACGGGTGTGCAGCCTCAACGAAAGAGAAGCAGACACATGAGAATTGCAGTGGGAACAGATCACGCCGGACTGGAAGTCAAAGAAGCCGTGAAAAAGCTTCTCGCCGGGCGTTCGATCGAGATTTTGGATGTGGGCGCACACACCGCCGCCGCGTCGGATTATCCCGACTATGCCATCGCCATGGCCGAAGCGATCCTGGAAGGAAAGGCCGACCGCGGCATCCTGCTCTGCACCACCGGCAACGGCATGGCCATCTGCGCCAACCGCTTTCCAGGCATCCGTGCCGCCATCTGCATGAGCCCGGAACTGGCCGCCAAATCGCGCAGCCACAACAATGCCAACGTGCTCGTGCTGGCCGGCCATTTCCTGTCGACCGCGGAAGCCAGCCAGATCGTAAACGCCTGGCTGGATACCGCCTTCACGCAGGAAGAGCGCCATGTGCGCCGTCTGGCCAAGATCGAGCGCGCCGGACGCCTGTCTGAAATCGCCACGCTGGCCTCCGCCGACCCCGAGGTGCATGCCGCCATCACGGGACACATTGCCCAGGAAGACACCACGATCAACCTGATCGCCTCCGAGAACACCGTCACGCGCGCCGTGCGGGAGGCACAGGGTAGCGTGCTGACGAACAAATACGCCGAAGGGTACCCCGGCAAGCGCTGGTATGGCGGCTGCCAGTATGTGGACGCGGTCGAAACGCTGGCCATCGAACGCGCCAAGGCGCTTTTCGGCGCCGAGCATGCCAACGTGCAGCCGCACTGCGGCAGCGCCGCCAACATGGCCGTCTATTTCAGCGTGCTCCAGCCCGGCGACACAATCCTGGCCATGAGCCTGGACCAGGGCGGACACCTGACACACGGCAGCCCGGTCAATTTCTCCGGCAAACTCTTCAAAATCGTCCCGTATCATGTCACCCAGCAAACCGAACTGCTGGACTATGACGCCATCGAAGCCAAGGCCATCGAGTGCAAACCCAAGCTGATCGTGGCCGGCGCCAGCGCCTACCCGCGCATTCTCGACTTCCCCCGCTTCCGCCAGATCGCAGACAAAGTGGGTGCCTTGCTGATGGTGGACATGGCGCACATCGCCGGCCTCGTGGCTGGTGGCGTGCATCCGAACCCGGTGCCCTACGCGGAGTTTGTCACGTCCACCACGCACAAGACCCTGCGCGGCCCGCGCAGCGGCCTGGTGCTCTGCCGGGCGCAATTCGCGCAGGCGCTCGACAAGACCGTCTTCCCCGGCCTGCAGGGCGGCCCGCTCGAGCACACCACCGCCGCCAAGGCGGTCTGCTTCCACGAAGCCATGCAGCCCTCTTTCCGGGCTTATGCCGCGCAGATCGTCGCCAACAGCCGGACGCTCGCCGCCAAACTGACCGCACGCGGCTTCCGCCTGGTCTCCGGCGGCACGGACAACCACCTCATGCTGGTCAATGTCGGCGCCAGCGGTCTCACCGGCAAGGATGCCTCCCTGGCACTCGACAACGCCGGCATTATCTGCAATAAAAACGCAATTCCGTTCGACACCAAGAGCCCGTTTGTCACATCCGGCATCCGCATCGGCACCGCGGCGGTCACCACACGCGGCATGCGCGAAGCAGAAATGCGCCAGATCGCACAGTGGATCGCGCAGATACTCGCCAACCCGGCCGACGCCGCGCTCCAGGCGAGCGTCCGCGCAGAAGTCGCGGTGTTTACGCGGCAATACCAGGTCCCCTAAGTTTGCGCGGAGCGCGCAAACTCATTGCGCCTGCGGCGCGGGGCCGAGACAACGGGCGATGATGCCGGAAACTTCACCGCGAAGGTAAGCGAAGGTCCGAAACAAAAACGATTTGCCGGACAATCAAAATTTTGAAATAACCAGGTCAGCGGGTGCGCAGCCCCCGCTGTACTCACCCCGACACCCGACACGCCTATGAACCTACGCAAGAAAATCTACCTGAGCGGTCCGATCATGGACGAGACGCACTCGGCGGCAATAACGTGGCGCGAGGTCGCCAAGCAGCAGCTGTGCGACCACTTCATCCTGCTCGACCCCATGCGCCGCAACTTCAAAGACCGTGAAGTGGACAGCGCCAACGAAATCGTCGAGTTCGACCTGCAGGATGTGCGCGACGCCGACATCCTGCTGGTCAACTACAACAAAGCCTCCATCGGCACCGCCATGGAAGTCTTCTACGCGGCGCATGACCTCGGCAAATTCATCGTGGCCTTCTCGCCCTTCTCCTTCCAGGACAGCTCGCCGTGGATGGTGCGGTACTGCACCAAGATTCTCCCCGACCTGGAAACCGCGCTCCAGTACATACGGGACAACTTTGTGCAGCGGCACGTGGAGTAGCCCGGCCCGCGGGGCGGTTGCTTCCAGCTGCACCGCCGCAGGTCAGCCCGGAAGGCTCAGCGCGACATGAAATCCGGCCGCCGCGTCGGGTCTGGAACTTCGCCGTCAAACCAGGCGGCCACCGGCTCGTCCAGCCCAAGGCCCAGCATGTAGTTGTACGTGGCGCGCCGCAGACCGGCGCCGAGCTGCTGCTGCACATCCGCAGCTGACCCGCGCACGGCGCCCTTCGAACACGAACTCCGGGCCGGGTGACGCCCGGGCTGGGTGGCTTCAACAACCTCATAGCGCAGTTCGTTGCGCGCGAAGACGCGGCCGGGGGTGCGGCGCGGCCATTTCACGCGGAGGCCGAAGGCTTCCGGCGCCGCCGCGATCGGGCTGTGGCAGGTGAGCGCAAAGCGGTGCCAGTAGGCGGACTGCACCACGCCCGCCGCAAAGAGCTGCCGCACGTATTCCAGCCCATCCACGGTTTCCTGCACAGTCTGGGTCGGAAAGCCATACATCAGATAGGCGTGTACCAGAACCCCCGCCCGGGCAAAGGCCCGGCAGGCGAGGGCCGCGCCGCGCAGCGTGATCCCCTTGTCCATCTGCGCCAACAACCGGTCGTGCGCGCACTCCAGCCCGCCTGTGACGGCCACGCAACCGGCACGCGCCAGGAGCCCTGCCAACTCCGGCGTGAAGGCGCGCTCAAAGCGGATATTCCCCCACCACGTCACACGTGCCTTGCACGCCACCAGACGTTCGGACACCTGCCGCAGCAGCGCCGGTGACAGGGCCTCATCCGTAAAATGAAATCCGTCCAGCCCGGTGCGGCGCTGCAACTCCAGCATGCGCGCCACCACTGCATCCGCGCGCGGCGGCACATAGCGGCCAATGTAGTCCAGCGCGGTATCGCAGAACCGGCACCGGTGCCAGTAGCACCCGTGCGCCAGCTGCAGTTTCAGCCAGCGGCCCTCCGACCAGATGCGGTGCATCGGGTTGGTGGACTCCGCCAGCGAAATATAGCGGTCCAGCGGGAGTCCGGCGTAGTCCGGGAGCGAGAGGCCCGGAGGACGGTCGAACGGTTGGACAGTCGGACGGTTGAACGGTTCCCTTTTGGATGTTGGGTGTTGGGTGTTGGATGTTGGATGTTGAATCTCCCCCTGAACCCTAAACACTGAACCCTGAACCCTGACGCCTGGTGCCGCCTCCTCGTGCGCAAACCCGCACCGCACCACCCGCCCTCCCCGGCGCACAAGCGTGCGCACAAGCGGTACGCGTGTGCCAGCGATGGCCTGTGCGATGCGCAGCAGCGGCTCTTCTCCATCGTCGAAGCAGATGTGGTCGACGAAGTCGAACACACGCGGATCGTCCAATTCGCGCAGCTCCGTATTTACATAGCCGCCGCCCAATGCAATGCGCGTGCGCGGCCGGAGCTGGCGGATGCGGCGCGCGATGCACAGCGCGCCGTAGAGCGTGCCGGGGAACGGCACCGTCAAACCGACCAGTGCAGGCTTATGTTCCGCCAGGGCGTCGGCCGTGACTTCGTCCAGCATCCGGTCCACCAGCGACGGCCGTGCTTCCAGGGCCCGCAGCAGCGGATCGAAGCGCGTCGCAATCACGGCCAGATGCTCGGCATAGCGTGCAAAACCGAAGCGCGGGTCCACGCCGTCGCGAATCGCGTCAGCCAGGTCGTCGAGATAGAGGCTGGCGAGGTGCTTGGGGAGGTCATAATCAGGGGCAGACGCGACGCAGTGACGCGGTGACTGGGTGACGCCGGTATGTTGCCATTCACGGCGCATTTGACGAAAGCGCGGACCTTCCACGAGCCAGCCACCAGCCAGAATACGCGCTGCGACTGTGTCGTCATGCCCCTGCAGGAAAGCCACCACCGCGTCCACGGTCTGCGCGTATGTCCCGGCATGCCGCAGAAAATGGCGTGTGGCAGGTGTGCGGCGGGCGCTTGAGCGGGAGCGGCGGATGGCAGCTTCCACCTGCCGCAGCCCATCGGCGGAGAAGAGGCGCAAGAGCAGCGCCAGAGACAGATCGGTCTGCACGGCGCGAAAGCCGTGCGCCTGCAAGTGCCCGGCCAGCACAGCCGTGGCCGGATAAGGCGTGTTGGGCTGCAGCAGCGGCGGCGTGAGCAGCAGAATCCGCGTGGCACAGCCACGCGGATTCTGCTTCGGGGTTTTTCTGCGGATCGAAAGCTGCGCCATGCCCACATCGTAACCGGAGCGCCGGCACGGGGGAAAGGCGAAAGACAGGACGGGCGCATCTGCGATTCGTTGACCTTGCATCATGCACATTACCATATAAGGAACTGTATTGCGGAAAGGTAGGGCGGGGCCGCCGGACCCGCCGCCAGCGGAGGCAAGCGGGCTTGCCTCCGTGTTGCAGGAAAGCGGCGGGTCCGGCGGTCACACCTGGGACAAATGGGACGAGCAGATCGAGCACGTGTTCGCGTGGATGGGGGGCGGAGAAATCTAAGAAAACGACCAAATTGCCAGCTGCTAGTCAAAGAGAATCCCCCTCCAAGCACTGGACATCAGAAAAACACTATCAACTAGCAGGGAAAGCACAGTCATTCTGCCTGTTTTGATAGGTATCGCAACCCGCGATCCGCGGGTTGCACAACTAGGAACCTGTCGGCAGAAGGTTTGTACTTCCAAAAGGCTAAATCCGACAGGTTCCTAGCGGATCTTCAGCCCTTTCTCCGTCGCGTCCACGGTCACGGTGGCGCCGGGTGCATAGGCGGCGGCGACAATCTGCCGCGCCACCGGCGTCTCGATCTCGCGCTGGATCGTGCGCTTGATCGGGCGCGCGCCATAGACCGGGTCAAAGCCGGCCTTGGCAATCCACAGGATCGCCTTGTCGGTGACCTCGAGCTTCAGCTCCTGCTCCGCGAGGCGCTGCTGTAGATCCGCGAGCTGCAGCCGCACAATGGCCTCAATCTGCTTCATGCCGAGCGGATGAAAGAGTACGATCTCGTCGAGGCGGTTGAGAAACTCCGGGCGGAACGCGGCCTTGAGCGTCTCCATGACCGCCGCGCGTGTCTTGGGCGAAATATCCGTCCGATCCGTCCGATCCGTCCGATCCTGCGCCAGAAACTCCGACCCGACGTTGCTGGTCATGATCACAATGGCGTTGCGGAAGCTGACGGTGCGGCCATGGCCATCTGTGAGGCGGCCGTCGTCCAGGACCTGCAGCAGCATGTTGAAGACATCCGGGTGCGCTTTCTCGATCTCGTCGAGCAGCACCACGCTGTACGGCTTGCGGCGCACGGCCTCGG
>JBAXVM010000329.1:0-2698 GCA_037129105.1 bacterium | reverse complement strand
ATCCGTAGTCGTCGCCGTAGTCGTCAACCGGTTTCTGCCGTCGCGAGACGTGTACTGAGTAGTTACGTTTCCCCCGCGGTGAATCCCAAATGAGAACCGTAACCTATACGCAACTGATCCGCGAGACGCTCGAGGCCGCGCTGCGCCACGACCCGCGTGTTTTTCTCATGGGCGAAGATATCGGCGCCTACGGCGGCGCGTTCGGCGTCACGCGCGGACTGCTGAAGGAGTTTGGCACGGAGCGCGTGCGCGACACGCCAATCTCGGAACAGGCGCTGGTGGGAACTGCCATCGGCGCGGCAGCGGCCGGCTCGCGCCCCGTGGTCGAAATCATGTTTATGGATTTCATCACGCTGGCCGTGGACCAGCTTGTCAATATGGCGGCCAAGCTCCATTACATCTACGGCCTCCCCTGCCCGCTGATCGTGCGCGCGCCAAACGGCGGCGGACGCGGCTACGGCGCCACGCATTCGCAGTCGCTGGAGCGGCTGTTCACCGGCGTGCCGGGGCTCCGCATCGTCGCACCTGCCACAGCACTCGACGCCTCCGCGCTGCTGCAGACCGCGCTGCATGAGAATAATCCCGTGCTTTTCCTGGAGCACAAACTGCTCTACCCGATGCGCTGGGAAGTGCCGGAGGGTCTCCCCCCGCCGCAGCCGTTCGGCCAGGCACGCATCGCCAGGGAAGGCGCACACGTCACCATCGTGGCCTGGTCCGGCATGGTGCCGCAGGCGGAGCGCGCAGCCGATGCACTGGCAGCCACAGGCGTGCAAGCGGAGGTCATTGACCTGCGCTCGCTCGCGCCGCTGGACGCGGACACCGTGGTGGCGTCCGTGCGCAAAACCGGCCGTGTGCTCATTGTGGAAGAAGGCCCGCGTACCGGCGGCTTTGCCGCAGAGATCGCCTGCCGGATCTTTGAGGCAGCCTACGACTGCCTCGACGCGCCCATCCGCCGTCTGGCCTGCCCGGACTGCCCAATCCCCGCAGCCAGGACGCTCGAAGCCGCCTGCCTCCCGAACGCCGAGTCCATCGCCGCCGAAGCCGGGGCACTGGCGGGTAAGTAAAAGCAATCCTGAAGGCAGGCAGTCAAGGACACAGAGGGCACAGAGTTCAACAGGGATCACAGGGCATTTTCTTGTTGTGGGGGGTGTCAGTAAGCGACGGTAGGGACGGCTTTACGCCGTCCACTGTCAGGCCAGTTGCGGGTAGACGGCATAAAGCCGTCTCTACCCAAGGTAAGTCGATCTGCCTTATGTGTGTCAATATGGCGTCGATCTCAGATTGGTTCATTTCCATTCTCGCTCCCAACTATTATATCAGCCGGTTTTGCTCGGGCACCGATGGCATGAATATAGGCCCGCTGGGATTGGAATTACAAGGGTGTTTTGTCGTAGATGGAGATACCGGTAGTAGTCGTTCTCTCCCGCCTCCGGCGGCCTTGCGCCGCCGGAGCGAAAGATACGCGCGAGACCAGAGACATTGGCCAGAACTGGCAATTGTGAAGCGCGAGGAAAAGCCGTCACGACAGCTCCTCGCGCCTGCCACACGTAGGTTTATAAGACGCTGAGCCCAATCGGTGCTTCCGGTGGGGCAAGCCCACCGGGGAGCTGCTGCCACTTGCTGATGATTCCCCCCTCTGTGTCCTTGTCTAGTGCAAATCTTGTGTATTTCCCGGCCCCAATCTTTCCCGTTTCCCCACCCTGTCCTTTTGTGCTATTTTTTCGTGGCCAGTTCAGGCGCTTCCTGCCTGCGCTTGGAAGGAGCTCTGTATGTCCAACATCCATTCCACGGCTATCATTCAACCGGGCGCTCAGATTGAAGAGGGCGTCGTGATCGGGCCCTACTGCGTAATCGGGCCGCATGTGAAGATTGGTGCCGGCACGGTGCTGCAATCGCATGTCGTGGTGGACGGCCATACCACCATCGGCCGCGATTGCCAGCTCTTCCCGTTCGCCTGCATCGGCATGAAGACGCAGGACCTCAAGTTCGCCGGTGGCATCACCTATGCCGAGATTGGTGACCAGACCGTGCTGCGCGAGTTCTCAACCGTCCACACCGGCACCAAGGAGGGCGAGGTCACGCGCATCGGCCGCAAGTGCCTGATCATGGCCTACTGCCATGTCGCGCACGGCTGCGTGGTGGGCAACGACGTCATCATGTCCAACAGCTCCCAACTCGCCGGCGAAGCCAAGGTGGAGGATTGCGCCATCATTGCCGGCATGGTGGGCGTGCACCAGTTCTGCCGCATCGGCACGCTGGCCATGATCGGCGGCGCCACCAAGGTTCGCCAGGATTGCCCGCCATACATGATCACCGATGGCGAACAGGCTACAGTCATCGGCCCCAACATCGTAGGTCTGCAGCGTCACGGCATCCCGCAAGAGACCCGCTCCGCGCTCAAGGAAGCCTACCGCCTGATCTACCGCGAAGGTCTCAACCGCTCGCAAGCCATGGAACGCATCAAGTACGAAGTTCCGGACCTGCCGGAAATCCGCCACCTGGTCGAGTTCTACCAGCAAAGCACGCGCGGCGTGGCCTAGGAACCTGTCGGACTTAGGCCTCGGTTCGTTCCAGCACCTTCTGCCGACAGGTTCCTAGTTGTGCAACCCGCGGATAGCGGGTTGCGATGCTCAAAACAAACAGCTCGCAAGGTCATGCCTTGCGAGCTGCGTTTGAGTTGGCACGTCCGGCCGGCGAC
>JBAXVM010000328.1:0-2702 GCA_037129105.1 bacterium | reverse complement strand
TGAACTTGCCGGGCTGCGCGACAAGGCGGCCTTTGTCTGTGACATGGATGGCGTGATCTATCACGGCAACCGCCTGCTACCCGGGGCGGACGAGTTTGTCGCCTGGCTCAAGGCCGCCGGCAAGCGCTTCCTCTTTCTCACCAACAGCAGTGAACGCACCCCGCGTGAGCTGCGCCAGAAACTGGCCCGGCTCGGGCTGGATGTCGACGAGGAGCATTTCTACACCAGCGCACTGGCCACGGCGGCGTTTCTTTCGGCGCAGCAACCGAACAGCAGCGCGTACGTCATTGGAGATGCGGGGGTTGTCAACGCGCTCTATGACGCCGGTATCTCCATGAACGATGTGAACCCCGATTACGTGGTCATCGGCGAGACACGCAGCTATAACTATGAGAAGCTGGAGCGGGCCATCCGCCTGGTGCAGGCTGGCGCCAAGCTGATCGGCACCAACCCCGACCTGACCGGGCCGACCGAGCATGGGATCGTGCCGGCTTGCGGCGCACTGCTGGCGCCCGTCGAACTGGCGACCGGCTGCAAGGCGTACTATATCGGCAAGCCGAACCCGCTCATCATGCGCCACGCCCTCAAGCAGCTGGGCTGTCGCCGCGAGGAGAGTGCCATTATTGGTGATCGCATGGACACCGATATCGTCGCCGGCATCGAGTCAGAGATCGAGACCGTGCTGGTGCTGACCGGCGTCACGCAGCTGACCGACCTCCCCCGCTTCGCGTATCGCCCCCGCCATATTCTCTCCGGCATCGGCGACGTCGTGCCCGGCTAGCAGCCTGTCGGCACAAAATCCGTGCTGTTCAAGTGCTAAGGCCGACAGGCTGCTAGTCCTGCCGGTGCTGCTCGCGGAACTGACTTGGGCTGCACCCTTCGCTCTGGCGGAAGATGCGGTTGAAGTGGGTGAGGCTGTTGAAGCCGCAGGCGAAGCAGATGACCGTAATGCTCTGGTCGGTGTCCGCCAGCAGGCGCCGGGCCTCCTCGACGCGGCGGGACTGAACATAGCGGGTGAAGGACATCCCGGCCTTTTTCTGAAACAGACGGGAGAAGTGCGTGACAGAGATGGAGGCGGCCTTGGCCGCATCGCCCAGCGTCAAGTTCACGTCGCAAAACCGTTCTTCGACCAGCTCCCGGGCGCGCCGGATGGCGGGATGGTCCCGGATCGCCTGCAGTTCGTGCGCTTGCAGGGCGTGCTCGCACATCTGCCGGGCAAACACCTCCAGCAGGT
Source organism: bacterium (assembly GCA_037129105.1). Classification (GTDB taxonomy): domain Bacteria; phylum Verrucomicrobiota; class Kiritimatiellia; order RFP12; family CAIWXQ01; genus CAIWXQ01. Next base: position 1,468 of record JBAXVM010000328.1, on the reverse strand, counting down.
ACATGACGTGCAGCAGGCGCGCGCGCGGAAGCCACGGCGCCTTCTGGTACGCTGCGCGCAGCCGCGGCTCAGGAATCCCCAGCGGTTGCAGTCGGCGCGTCAGCCGCGCAAACGCGGATGCCGACTGCTGTTCCGGCAGAATCTGGCCGCTGGAGAGGGTCGCCACGTGCGAGCCCTGGATCAGGATCGGGATCGCCATCTCGTAAAAGCCCAGATGGCACCGGTAGAGCAACGGCTTCCCGGTCGCCACCGCCCGCGCGTGGTGTCGCCGGTCGCAGGCGCCGCAACGTTGGCGGGTCGCCCAGGATGAGCGATGGATCAGCATGCAGATGGGGCTGCCACGGAAGCCCTTGACCCCCAGCGCAACGGCCTCTCCGTCGGGCTCGTTCAGCACAATCGCCATGCCGAAGATCTGCTGCATCAGGCGGGCGAACTCGGCAAATTCCGGCGATTCGGCCAATTGCCGGAACAGAAACGCCGGTACGTAGCCGCGCGGCAGCACGTTAGCGGCGGCAGCGGGCTGGGTAGGAGGTGTGTTCATGATGGGGCGAGCAGCCACTTCCAGGCGGGCATTCACCGGGAGGCAGCTTTGTATTTCACGCCGGGCAGCCCGGCGAAGTGCTTGTCTTGGGTCCAGAGCGTGGCTTGTTCCGACCATGCCGTCGAAAGAATCAAGCTGTCAGCCATTGGAAGGCGGTGCTTAAGACTGATCAGGGAAGCACGCAACGCGATCGCCTCTGTGATTTCCATCACGCGCCCCTGTTTCATCTGGCCGATGGCCTGCAGCGCCTTTGGCTCGTCCGCCACGGCGTTTACTTTTTTGAAAACCTCGTACAGGCAAATCACGGGAACCAGCAGGTTGTCCACGTCTTCAATCAGAGGCGCAAAGACCCCGGCATCGTTACCCTCAAACAGGAACTCGAGCCAGCCGGACGTGTCGACCACATTCATACCCGATCCTCCTCGTCACGCACAAAGCTGACCTCATACCCCTTGAGAAAGCCTCGCATGCTTCGCATCGGGCGCACCGGAATCAGTTCAATCCGGTCGTCAAAACAGATTACCTGCAAGCGTTCACCCACGCGGATATGGGCCCTTTTTCTGACAGCCAGCGGAATGACCACCTGATATTTTGGGGATACCGTTACCGTGTCCATATCTATCGACCTCCTTTTGGTTGTACATATATCGTATCGATGCGTGTGCTGTCAATGTGCGTTTGTTCCAGATTTCGGACACTGCGGGACCGTTGGGGTGGAGAAGCGAGATTGAGAATTGCCCACGGGACACATGCAAAGACACGGAATTTTATGGGGTCGCATCATGGTCTCTTCTTAAAGCGCCACTTTGGCGCCTTCCACCACGAAGATTCACGTAATCGAACGCTGGAAATAACCGCAACTGTCGGATGTGTTGAACTTCGTGCTCTTCGCGTCCTTCGTGGTGAGAATTCCCGACCGCTTCAGGA